>NZ_DICD01000014.1:0-271913 GCF_002415245.1 Pantoea sp. UBA5035
TTTTTTGCGTTTTCAGGCCAGAAAAAAATGCCTTACATCCTCTCACTATCGCCTGTTTCTACCTTTCCTCTTCTTTTTTGCCGTTTAAAGCTGAAAGATTTTCATAAATCGCATGAAGACTCGACATCATCAGGCCGCCAGGCTATTGTTGGGCATCTGGATGTCTAAACGTATATACGGTTGTAAAGAGGAAAGTCGCACATGCCAATCAGGGTTCCCGACGAATTACCGGCAGTAAATTTCTTGCGTGATGAAAATGTCTTTGTCATGACCTCATCGCGCGCCAGTGTTCAGGAAATCCGTCCGTTGAAAGTCCTGGTGCTCAATCTGATGCCGAAAAAGATTGAGACGGAAAACCAGTTCCTGCGTCTGCTTTCCAACTCGCCCTTACAGATCGATATTCAGCTGCTGCGCATCGACAGCCGCGAATCGCGTAATACGCCAACAGAACACCTCAATAACTTTTACTGCAACTTTGACGATATCCAGCACGATAACTTCGACGGGCTGATCGTCACCGGTGCGCCGCTGGGCCTGGTCGATTTCAACGACGTCGCCTACTGGCCGCAGATCCAGCGCGTGCTGCACTGGGCAAAAGAGCACGTTACCTCGACGCTCTTTGTCTGCTGGGCGGTGCAGGCGGCGCTCAATATTCTCTACGGCATCCCCAAACAGACGCGGCAAAATAAACTGTCGGGCGTCTATGAACATCAGATTTTGCATCCGCACGCGCTGCTGACGCGCGGTTTTGACGACAACTTTCTGGCGCCCCACTCGCGATACGCCGATTTCCCGACGCAGCTCATCACCGATTACACCGATCTGGAGCTGTTCGCCGAATCTGAACAGACCGGCGCCTATCTGATGGCCAGCAAAGACAAGCGTCTGGTCTTCGTCACCGGCCATCCCGAGTATGACGCATTGACCCTGTCAGGCGAATACCATCGGGACTATGAGGCGGGCCTGCAGCCGGAGGTACCGTTCAACTACTTCCCGCAGGACAACCCTGAGCTGCCGCCACGCGCCACCTGGCGCAGTCACGGCAATCTGCTGTTCTCTAACTGGCTGAATTACTATGTCTACCAGATTACGCCATTCGATCTGCGCCGTATGAATCCCACGCTCGAATAATCGTTTTCCTCGTTTGTCCTTACCGTGCCAGCTGCAAAGCTGTCACGGTTTTTTATGCCTCTTTCTTTTCGAAAACACCTCCCTTTAATTAAAAAACTTTAATCTCATTTTAATCAGCTGTTTATATGAGCTACTAAATTAAAATGGAAATAGTTTTTGATTTTGAAAATGGCGAGTATATGCTTGGATCCTGTAGCTCAAAAAATATCCTTTAACCGGATCGCTATGACAGGATCCGATCGGCGACAGGAGCGATCTCGCATGACCGACACGATAATTCATAGCGATCTTACCTTCACACAACCCTTCTTCCATGCGGAACAGCAGCTGCTCACTCCAGAGGCGCAGCAGTTTTTGCTTGAACTGGTCACGCATTTCTCCGCTGAGCGCGAAAGGCTGCTTGCACTCAGGCAGCAGCGGCAGCAGCGTTATGACGCTGGCCAGCTTCCTAACTTCGATATGGAAACTGCTTCCATTCGTGAAAGTACATGGCGTATCGGCGCCATACCTGATGACCTGCTGGACAGGCGAGTGGAAATTACCGGGCCGCCGGAACGCAAAATGGTCATTAACGCCCTGAACGCTAACGTGAAGGTCTATATGGCGGATTTTGAAGACTCGCTGACGCCGCAGTGGGACAAGCTGATGGAGGGGCAGCAAACGTTACGTGAGGCGGTGAACGGGACGCTCAGCTTTACCAGCGAAAGCGGAAAGATCTACCAGCTGCGCGCCGAGCCTGCGGTACTAATGTGCCGCGTACGCGGTCTGCATCTGGATGAAAAGCATGTGCAGTGGCAGGGTAAAGCGATCCCCGGCGGATTATTTGATTTTGCCCTCTACTTTTTCCATAACGTTTCCACTTTGCTCAGTAAAGGCAGCGGACCTTACTTCTATCTGCCGAAAAGCGAAAGCTGGCAGGAAGCTGCATGGTGGCGCGAGATCTTCAGCTTCGCTGAAGATCGCTTCCAGCTTCCGCGCGGCACCATTAAGGTCACGGTCCTGATCGAAACCCTGCCAGCGGTATTCCAGATGGATGAGATCCTGTGGAACCTGCGCGACCATATTGTTGGCCTGAACTGCGGCCGCTGGGATTACATCTTCAGCTATATCAAAACGCTGCGTCAGCATGGCGACCGCATCCTGCCCGATCGACAGTCGATCACCATGGCGCAGCCTTTCCTGGATGCTTATTCGCGACTGCTGGTGAAAACCTGCCATCGCCGCGGTGCGTTCGCGATGGGCGGTATGTCGGCCTTAATCCCGGCCAAAGAGCGCGCGCGCAATGAATGGGTACTGCAGCGCGTGCGCGAAGATAAACAGCGTGAAGCGGATAACGGTCACGACGGCACCTGGATAGCCCATCCCGGACTGGCTGATACGGCAATGGCCGTCTTCGACGCCGCGCTCGGCAAGCGGCAAAACCAGCTCGACGTGCTGCGCGAAAACGATGCGCCTGTCGACGCCGCACAGCTGCTGGCACCCTGCGCAGGCGAACGCACCGAAGCGGGTATGCGCGCGAATATCCGCGTCGCGCTGCGTTATCTGGAGGCCTGGCTGGGCGGCAACGGCTGCGTGCCGATCGACGGTCTGATGGAGGATGCCGCCACGGCGGAAATTGCTCGTACCTCTATCTGGCAGTGGATCCATCATCAGCAAACCCTGAGCGACGGCCAGCCCGTCAGCGCCGAAAGCTTTTTGCGCATGCTGGATGAAGAACGACGCCAGCTCAACGATACGCGTTACGACGATGCGGCGCGGCTGATGGCGCAAATCACCACTGAAGACGAACTGGTTTCATTTCTTACTCTGCCGGGCTATCGCCTGATCCCCTGAAAAAGGAGCCGTTGCCATGACTCGTACCCAACAGATTCAGCAACTTGAACAAGCCTGGCGCGCACCGCGCTGGGAAGGCATCACGCGTCCCTACAGCGCTGAAGAGGTCGTTAAACTGCGCGGCTCGGTTAATCCGGCCTGTACGCTGGCGCAGCGCGGCGCGGAAAAGCTCTGGACGCTGCTCAACGGCGCAGCGCGCAAAGGCTACATTAACAGCCTCGGCGCACTCACCGGCGGCCAGGCGTTGCAGCAGGCGAAAGCGGGCATTGAAGCAATCTACCTTTCCGGCTGGCAGGTGGCGGCGGATGCCAATCTTGCCGGGCAGATGTATCCCGATCAGTCGCTCTATCCCGTGAACTCGGTGCCGGAAGTGGTGCAGCGCATCAACCAGACTTTTCAGCGCGCCGATCAGATCCAGTGGGCGAACGGCGCTGAACCGGGTGATGAGGAGTACATTGACTATTTCCTGCCGATTGTCGCCGATGCCGAAGCGGGATTTGGCGGCGTGCTCAACGCTTTTGAACTGATGAAAGCGATGATTAGCGCGGGCGCCGCAGCGGTACATTTCGAAGATCAGCTGGCGGCGGTGAAAAAGTGCGGTCATATGGGCGGAAAAGTGCTGGTGCCGACGCAGGAAGCGATACAGAAACTGGTGGCGGCACGGCTGGCGGCTGACGTGATGGATGTGCCGACCATCCTGTTAGCGCGCACCGACGCCGATGCGGCCGATCTGATTACTTCCGACTGTGACGAGTATGATCGGCCGTTTATTCGCGGCGATCGCACGGCGGAAGGCTTCTTTCGCACGCACGCGGGCATCGAGCAGGCGATCAGCCGCGGGCTGGCCTATGCGCCCTACGCTGATGTGCTGTGGTGCGAAACCTCGACGCCGGATCTGGCGCTGGCGCAGCGCTTCGCCACGGCCATTCACGCACGCTATCCCGGCAAGCTGCTGGCCTATAACTGCTCGCCCTCATTTAACTGGAAAAAGAACCTCGACGACCGCGCCATCGCCGGATTCCAGCAGGCGCTGAGCGAGATGGGCTATCGCTTCCAGTTCATCACTCTGGCGGGCATTCACAGCATGTGGTTCAACATGTTCGACCTGGCGCACGCCTATGCCCAGGGAGAGGGCATGCGCCACTACGTCGAAAAGGTGCAGCAGCCGGAGTTTGCGGCGCGTGATAAAGGCTACAGCTTCTCATCCCATCAGCAGGAGGTTGGGACGGGCTATTTCGATCGGGTCACCACGCTGATCCAGGGCGGCCATTCGTCAGTGACGGCGCTGACCGGCTCGACCGAACAGCACCAGTTTTAACCCCCGTGTCAGATTGCCTGCCCAACTCGATTGGGCAGGCTTTTATTGGGAGCGGCCTGTGCCACCACGCGAATCCTTAATTGCTCATACCATTCTGCAAGGCTTTGACGCGCAGTATGGTCGCTTTCTTGATATTACCGCTGGAGCGCAGCAGCGCTTTGAACAGGCTGACTGGCAGGCGGTACAGCAGGCGATGAAAACGCGCATCCACCTTTACGATAGCCACGTCGCGCTGGTGTTGGATCAGCTGCGCATCCTCAACGACGCGGCACACTGGGACGATGCGTTCTGGCTACAGGTGAAACAGGACTACGAAGCGCTGCTGCCGGACTATCCGCGCGCGGAAATCGCCGAAAGCTTTTTCAATTCAGTCTACTGCCGTTTGCATGGACATACCCACCTGCAGCCGAAGCGGCTGTTTATCTTCTCGACCCAGCAGCGCGTCGCGCAGCCTGCACGACCGCTGGCGCGACGCTATCAGCCGCAGCGCGGCTGGCAGGCGATGCTGGAGCAGGTGCTGTGCGATACCACGCTGACGCTGCCCTGGCAGGATCGCGCGCGCGACGCCAGCTATATCCTGCGCCATCTGCAACAGCATTTCAGGCTGGATGGCGGCTGGCTGGAGGTGGCCAGCGAGCTCTTTTTCCGTAATAAAACCGCGTGGATCGTAGCGCGTTTGCACCTGCCGCATGCCATTTTTCCCTGTCTGCTACCGGTTCAGCGCACCGCGCAGGGTGAACTGTGGATCGATACCTGCCTGACGGATGCTAACGACGCCAGCATCGTGTTCGGCTTCGCCCGCGCCTACTTTATGGTATACGCGCCGGTGCCCGCTGCGCTGGTGGCGTGGCTCCAGCCGATCCTGCCAGGCAAAACGCTCTCTGAACGCTATATGGCGATTGGCTGCCAGAAGCACGGCAAAACCGAAAGCTATCGCGACTATCTGCATGCGCTGGCGCACAGCGACGCGGCATTCGAAATAGCGCCCGGCGTGCGCGGCATGGTGATGCTGGTCTTTACGCTACCGGGCTTTGATCGCGTCTTCAAAGTGATCCGCGATCGCTTTGCGCCGCAGAAAGAGGTGACGGAGGCGCAGGTGCGCGCCTGTTATCAGCAGGTCAAAGAGCACGACCGCGTCGGACGTATGGCGGACACGCTGGAGTTCGAGCAGTTTGCGCTACCGCTGGCGCGTATCCCGCCTGCGCTGATGGCGGAGTTTCAGGCCAGCATTGCCACGAAGATGCATATCGACGGCGACCGCCTGATTATCCGCCATCTGTGGCTGGAACGGCGTATGCAGCCGCTCAACCTCTATCTGGCGCAGGCGAACAGCGAAGAGCGGCGGCACGCGGTTGAGGAGTATGGCCACGCCATCAAACAGCTGGCGGCGGCCAATATTTTTCCGGGTGATATGCTGTTTAAAAACTTCGGCATGACGCGACACGGACGCGTGGTGTTTTACGACTACGATGAAATCCGGCCCATGGATGAGCTGCACTTCCGCGACGTGCCGCAGGCGCGCTACGACGAAGACGAACTGAGCGCCGAACCCTGGTACAGCGTCGGCCCGGACGATGTCTTTCCTGAAACCTTCCGCTACGCGCTGTGCAGCGAGGCCGCGACCGGCGCGCTGCTGCAACAGCTGCATCCTGAACTCTTCGATGCGGGCTGGTGGCGTGCACAGCAGCAGCGCATCCGCCAGGGGCATGTGGAAGAGGTAATTGCCTGGCGCCAGGCGCAGCGCTTCAGCGTGCGCTACGCTCGCGAACTGGCTTAGCGGCCGCTGTAGGCCATCGTCACCTGACGCGCCTCGCGGATCACCAGCGCGCCCAGCTCGGTAATGCGATCGTCCGTCATACGCGCGATCGGCCCGGATATCGACAGGGCGGCAAAGGGCTCGCCGTGCTCGTCGTAGATGGGCGCGGCGACGCAGCGCAGTCCCAGCGCATGCTCCTCATCGTCAAAGGCGAAACCGCCTTTGCGTACCTGCGCCAGATTGGCCTTCAGGCTCTGCGGCGACATCAGGGTATTGGGCGTGTAGTGGTGCAGTCCTTTCTGATGCAGCAGCGCGGTGACCTGCTCATCGCTCAGGTGCGCCAGAAAAGCCTTGCCCGCGCCTGAGGCGTGCATCGGCAGCTTGCCGCCAATCGGCGCCGACATGCGCATCAGCTGGGTGCACTGCACCTGATCGATAATCACCGCCTGATAATCGCTGAGATCCAGCACGGCCAGATTGACCGTTTCGCCAGAGGTTTCCATCAGCGTGCGCAGTACGGGATGAACCAGCGCCAGTAGATTTCGGCTTTGCAAAAAACTGCTGCCGACCACAAAGGCGTGCGCGCCAATCGTCCACAGGCCGAGATCGCCGGTCTGATGCACGAAGCCTTGCTGCTGCATCGTCGTCAGCAAACGGTGCGTGGTGGAGTTAGGCAATCCAGCCTGCTGCGCCAGTTCGGTCAGCGCTACGCTGCCGTGGGAGTCGGCGATTAGCTCCAGCAGATGCAGGCCGCGTTGCAGAGACTGCACCTGACCGCTGGCCGGCGGCGCGGCGGGGGTGCCGCGCGGTTTTTTGCCGCGTTTAGCGGGAACGGGCGTAACCATTGAGGTATCTCCTTGCGCAAAGTGGAAATCATTTTCAGCTTAATTGCGCAATTTGCAAACCCGCGCGTTCTGGTCCGATCTGTTACGCGCTTTGCCTGAAAATGTCTCACCTGCTGCGGCTTTCTCCCCTGCGTAAGTTATGACAGTATGAGGCGCTGGCGTTTTAGCCAGTAAATTGAGCTAAACGAGGCAAGAGTGAGCAACAGAATCGAAGCGCTGCATCAGCAGCTCGCGCAACGCATCATGGTGCTGGATGGCGGCATGGGCACGATGATCCAGAGCTACAGGCTGGACGAGCAGGATTTTCGCGGCAGCCGTTTCGGCGACTGGCCCTGCGATCTCAAAGGCAACAACGATCTGCTGGTGCTCAGCAAGCCTGACGTGATCCGCGAGATCCACCACGCCTATCTGGAAGCGGGCGCCGATATTCTGGAAACCAATACCTTTAACGCCACCACTATTGCGATGGCGGATTACCAGATGGAAGCGCTCTCGGCGGAGATCAACTTCGAGGCTGCCCGACTGGCGCGCGCCTGCTGCGACGAATGGACGGCGAAAACCCCGCATCGTCCGCGCTACGTCGCTGGCGTGCTCGGCCCGACCAACCGCACCTGCTCGATCTCGCCGGACGTCAACGATCCCGCTTACCGCAACGTTACCTTTAACCAGCTGGTAGAGGCGTATCGCGAATCGACGCGCGCGCTGGTGGAAGGCGGCGCCGATCTCATCATGATCGAAACGGTATTCGACACGCTGAACGCCAAAGCGGCGATTTTCGCGGTGCAGACCGAGATGGAGGCGCTGGGCGTTAACCTGCCGCTGATGATCTCCGGCACCATTACCGACGCCTCTGGCCGTACGCTCTCCGGCCAGACCACGGAAGCTTTCTATAATTCGCTGCGCCACGCCGAACCGCTGTCGTTCGGCCTCAACTGCGCGCTCGGGCCGGACGAGCTGCGTCAGTACGTGGCGGAGATGTCGCGCATCGCCGAATGCTATGTCACCGCGCACCCGAACGCTGGACTCCCCAACGCCTTCGGCGAATACGATCTCGATGCCGACGTCATGGCCGATCAGATCGGCGAATGGGCGCGCGCTGGTTTTCTCAACATTATTGGCGGCTGCTGCGGCACCACGCCGCAGCATATCCGGGCGATGGCGGAGATCGTCGCCGGGGTGGCGCCGCGCAAACTGCCTGAACTGCCGGTCGCCTGTCGTCTTTCCGGGCTTGAGCCGCTTAACATCAGCGGCGACACGCTGTTCGTCAACGTGGGCGAGCGCACCAACGTCACCGGCTCGGCCAAATTCAAGCGTCTGATTAAAGAAGAGAAATACAACGAAGCGCTGGAAGTGGCGCTGCAGCAGGTGCAGAGCGGCGCGCAGGTAATCGACATCAATATGGATGAGGGCATGCTTGACGCCGAAGCGGCGATGGTGCGCTTTCTTAACCTGATCGCCGGCGAGCCCGATATCGCGCGCGTGCCTGTTATGATCGACTCCTCAAAGTGGGAGGTGATTGAAAAGGGGCTGCAGTGCATCCAGGGCAAGGGCATCGTTAACTCGATCTCAATGAAAGAGGGCGAAGAGACCTTTATCCACCATGCGCGGCTGGTGCGCCGCTACGGCGCGGCGATGGTGGTCATGGCCTTCGACGAAGCGGGCCAGGCGGATACGCGCGCGCGCAAAATCGAGATCTGCCGCCGCGCCTACCAGATCCTCACCGAGCAGGTCGGCTTTCCGCCGGAAGATATTATCTTCGACCCGAATATCTTTGCCGTCGCCACCGGCATCGACGAGCACAACAACTACGCAATGGACTTTATTGGCGCCTGCGAAGATATCAAGCGCGAGCTGCCGCATGCGATGATCTCCGGCGGCGTCTCTAACGTGTCGTTCTCTTTTCGCGGCAACGATCCGGTACGCGAAGCCATCCACGCGGTGTTTCTCTATTACGCCATTCGCAACGGCATGGATATGGGCATCGTCAACGCCGGTCAGCTGGCGATTTACGACGATCTCCCCGCCGAGCTGCGCGAGGCGGTAGAGGACGTTATCCTTAACCGCCGCGACGACGGCACCGAGCGTCTGCTGGCGCTGGCGGAGAAGTATCGCGCCAGTAAAGGCGACGGCTCCGAGGACAAGCAGCAGGCGGAATGGCGCAGCTGGGACGTGGTAAAGCGGCTGGAATATTCGCTGGTAAAAGGCATCACCGAATTTATCGAGCAGGACACCGAAGAGGCGCGTCAGGCGTCGGCGCGGCCGATTGAGGTGATTGAAGGTCCGCTGATGGCGGGCATGAACGTGGTGGGCGACCTGTTCGGCGAAGGGAAGATGTTCCTGCCGCAGGTGGTGAAGTCGGCGCGCGTGATGAAGCAGGCGGTGGCTTACCTTGAACCCTATATTCAGGCCAGCAAAGAGGCGGGCCGCAGCAACGGCAAAATCGTGCTGGCGACGGTAAAAGGCGACGTGCACGACATCGGCAAGAATATCGTCGGCGTGGTGCTGCAGTGCAATAACTACGAGATTATCGACCTCGGCGTGATGGTGCCGAGCGACAAAATCCTGAAAACCGCCATCGAACAGAAGGCCGATATTATCGGGCTGTCGGGCCTGATTACGCCGTCGCTGGATGAGATGGTCAACGTCGCCAAAGAGATGGAGCGGCAGGGCTTTACGCTGCCGCTGCTGATTGGCGGCGCGACCACTTCGAAGGCGCACACCGCCGTGAAGATCGAGCAGAACTACAGCGGCCCGACGGTCTATGTGCAGAACGCCTCGCGCACCGTGGGCGTGGTGTCGTCGCTGCTCTCGTCGACGCTGAAAGAGGATTTTGTGGCGCGCACGCGCAAAGAGTACGACACCGTACGCATCCAGCACGCGCGTAAAAAACCGCGCACGCCGCCGGTTTCGCTGCAGGTTGCGCGCGATAACGCGGTCCCCATCGACTGGGAAAGCTATACGCCGCCGGTAGCGCATCGACTCGGCGTCAGCGAGATAGCGGTCGGCATCGACACGCTGCGCCACTACATCGACTGGACGCCATTCTTTATGACCTGGTCGCTGGCGGGCAAGTATCCGCGCATTCTGGAAGATGAGGTGGTAGGCGAAGAGGCGAAGCGTCTGTTTGCCGACGCCAACGCGATGCTGGACCAGTTGAGCGCGCAAAAAGCGCTGACGCCGCGCGGTGTGGTGGGCATTTTCCCGGCTAACCGCGTCGGGGACGATATTGAGGTTTACCGCGACGAGAGCCGCCGCGAGGTGGTTGCCGTCAGTCACCATCTTCGCCAGCAAACGGAGAAAACCGACTTCCCCAACTACTGTCTGGCTGATTATGTCGCGCCGAAAGGGAGCGGCAAAGCGGATTATCTGGGCGCTTTCGCCGTGACCGGCGGCCTTGAAGAGGACGCGCTGGCAGAGGCGTATGACGCGCAGCACGACGACTACAACAAAATCATGGTCAAAGCGGTGGCCGATCGGCTGGCGGAAGCCTTCGCCGAGTATCTGCACGAGCGGGTGCGCAAGGTGATCTGGGGCTTTGCCGCCCATGAGAACCTGAGCAACGAGGAGCTGATCCGCGAAAATTATCAGGGCATTCGTCCCGCGCCGGGTTATCCCGCCTGTCCGGAGCATACTGAGAAAGCGGCTATCTGGCAGCTGCTGGATGTGGAAACCCACACCGGCATGAAGCTCACCGAATCCTTCGCCATGTGGCCGGGCGCGTCGGTTTCAGGCTGGTATTTCAGTCATCCCGACAGCCGCTACTTCGCGGTGGCGCAGATCCAGCGCGATCAGGTCGAGGATTATGCGGCGCGTAAAGGCATGGCGGTGAGCGAGGTTGAGCGCTGGCTGGCGCCGAATTTAGGGTATGACGCGGATTAAAACCACGGGCAGCGTCGAAAGTTGAAAGGCAGGTGGCGCGGGCCGAACGAGCAGGAATGCCTTGAACGACGTTGCGATCGGCATTGACCAATAAAAAAGGCGGCCATCAGGCCTAATGCCAGTCAGTTAAGGCCGCTGTTTTCTCAAAATGGCGGCCTTTTCTTATACGTGTGTGAGCTGTTGGTGCGGGCCCCTGCACCTCCTCTGCTGCCGGGCCGTCCTCGCGCCGCTTCGCGGTGCCTTCGGCTGCAACGTCGTGCCGGGCGGACCGTTCGGGTACGGCCATCCAGGCCTGCCCGAACTGCCTGTCGCATCCCTGCGACCGGCTCCTGGCACAACGTTTCCGCCTCAGCGCTGCGAATAGCCCTCTACAGCAGAGGAGGTGCTGCGGCCTCAGACAGGGTGCCCTTTGTAGCTGTAAAAACGCTGCCGTCCGCTCCCTTATGCCCTTTCCAGCAGCGCACACGGAAGCTGGCCAGCAGGCTGGTGCCGCTCTGGGGCGAGCATTCCGCAGCGCTGAACAGAATGAGTCTGCCAGGAGAGCCCGCAGGGAAGCGGGCGAAAGGTGGGCTGGAACAGGGATGTTCCATCCCACCGGTCCGTCAGGCAGACGAATGACGTGAAGGGACCGCGTCAGCGGCGCGAGGACCGCCAGCCCCAGAGCGGCATCAGAGTGCGTTATCACCCCATGCTTAACTGACAGGCACCAGGCATAAAGGCCGCCTTTTTTCGTCAATTAAAGCGCGCGTCGCGGTCTGACGTCAGGTCATAAAGCTGATACTTGCGTCCCAGCATCTGCCCGCCGTCACGCGTCAGCGGCACCCAGTTCACCTGCGCGCGGCCGCGCGTCGGCGTCACGGTAAAGAGATCCATTGGAATCGACAGATAGAAACCTTTGGTGAAATCGCCTTCGCCATACTGCTCCGACGACACGTTGGTTTTGGTGGCATAGACGCCCACCATCACGCCGCTGTCGAAGCGTTTCGACACGTCGATCGTCACGCCTTTGTCTTTAGCCAGATATTGTCCGACGCTCGCCTTCACCAGCAGATCCTGCATAAACCACGGACGCCAGTATGCCGTTACATGGCCGGTCGGCGCCTTGTAGTTGGTGAACTGCATCATATTGTCCCAGTCGCGCTGGCGCACATAGTTGGCGTCGACGCCAACGGCCCAGTTGCTGTCGATGGGACGGTAGAGCATCTCGCCGCCGACGCCGCCGTACATGGTTTCGAGGTAACCGCCGTACATCTGGCCGTAGAAGCCGTTGCCGAGGTAACCCATGTAGTTGGCCTGCAGATCGTTCACGTAGACGTTGTTCTCGACATAGTCGCGAATATGGGTGCGCACGCGCGGCAGCGTCGAGTCGGCGGGCGCGCCGTTGTAGTTGAACTTGTCGTAGTTATTGGCGAGGTTGCCGAACAGGCTGCCGCCTACCAGCAGATGATCGGTAAACCAGTAGTCCAGGTTGCCCATTACGCCGACCTGGTACATGTAAAAGCTTTCAGGGCCGCCGACCGACTGGTTCAGCACCGGCGACAGGCTGTAGTTAAGCCGCTCTTTACGAATAAAGAAGCCTTGCTCAGTCTCGCCCGCATCCACCGGGTTCTCGCGCGTCTGGCGCAGCGGCTGCTCCTGACCGAGCGGGTAGCCTGCCAGCTCACTGCGCAGGCTGCTGACGTCGGTGCGCGTCGTGACCTGCGGCATATTGAAGCGCGACTCGGTCACCTCGATCGTTTCGATGCCCGCCGGCAGGTTGTTCATAATGATGCGGTTGGCGCGATCGACCCCTTCGCGCGTGTCGCGATATTTGGTCTGCTCGCCGGAGACGAACAGCGTGCTGCCTCGGGTCTGTATGCGCGGCCCGCTCAGCCCGGCGTTGTACTTCAGATCGCTCAGCTGGCTGGCGACCACGGTCGGCTCCAGCATGCTCTCCTGCGGCTGAGGGCGGTACTCGGGCTTCGCGCTGTCGATATGCGTCTGGCGCAGATCGTTGAAGTTGGTGCGCACCGTCACGCCGAACATAAAGGTGTTGCCGCGCTCGTAGCTGGCGTTGATATCGGCCCAGTCGGTGACGCGATAAATCGCGCCGACGTTAACCTTGCTGCGCTGTTCGAGCCTGCCGGCGAAGTCATCCTGATAATCGTTGCCTTCATACTCCAGCTTAAGGCGCAGCGGCTGCCACGGCGTCTGATACTCCACGCCGCCGAACAGCGCCGACGGACCGTGAAACATTTGCGAGCCGTTGATCGAGCCCGCTTCGCCGACGCCGGGGCGCTGGCAGTAGCTGTCGCTGTAGGAGCAGAAGGGGTTTTTCACCGTGCCGCTGTTGCCGAGATAGCCCCAGCCGAGTCCGAGGGTAAAGTCGAATGGTCCCCAGGCTTTGCTCGCCACCAGATATTCGCTGTCGAACAGGCCGGTGCCGCCGAGATCGCGCGAGCCTAAAGCGACCTCCGGCAGCCAGTAACTCTCTTTTAGCAGGCGCAGCTTAAGGTCGAACGCCTTGTCCTTATAGCTCTGGTTGCCGCTGAAGCTCTCTACGGCGCTGTAGCGTCGCGTGCGCACGTCGGTATAGCGCACCGTCGTCTCCAGCCAGGGCAGCAGCTGCAGCGAGGCGGAGTAGTAGCGATACTGATCGTTATCGCGGAAGTTAAGGCTGAACTCGCCCTCGCGCGCCATGCGCGCGGTCGGCACCTGCAACAGGCCAACGCCGCCGAAGTCAGACTGCGACGGCCCCACCGGATCGGGAAAGGTATCGGCCTGCGCCTGGCATGCGGCGGCCACGGAAACAGCCAGCAGGCTGAAAAGAAGTCGTTTATTCATCACTCTGGCACCCGGTGAGTCAGAACAGAAATCATGCGCTGGTTCAAATCGTCATACGCGTCAGGCAGGCTCCAGGAGGAGAAGCCCAGCCAGATAATGCTGCCGGGCGCGACTTCCCTGTGGCGCTGATTCCAGTAGGCTACCGGCACGCGCTGCGTTTCGCCGGAGGGCGCGATCACCGTGGCGTAGCTGTTCTCCGCGCCGGAAAGAGGCTGATGCTGCGCCAGATAGCCGCGCACCGTCTGGCCCGGCTGCCAGCTGACTTTGCCTGCGCCGCGCAGCGCGCCCAGCAGCCATACGCCGTCGGAGCGCGGCGTCAGCCAGAGGTCGTAGCGGCCTTCCAGCCGACGGTTGCCCTCGGGATGGAGGCGGATCTCGTCGGGATCGAGCGAGACGAACTGACGGCCAGCGACCTTGACGGCGCTGAGCTGGCGCAGCACTTCGCCGATGGCGGCGGCGCGATCGCCGCTGCTCTGCGCCTGCCAGGCGCGCAGATCGGCCAGCGTCTGCTGCTGCTGGCGCTGCGCGGCGGCGCTGGCGTTTCGCTCCGCGATAACCGCGCCGCGCCACCAGACGGCGTCCATCAGGGCAGGCTGCGTCGTCAGCTGCGCCAGATCCTGTACGTTTTCGAGCGTGGCGCTGCCCTGCGCGCTATGCACCGTAACCTGACCCGCCGCCCACGCGGCGCTGCTGCCGGCCAGCATCAGGGCGGCCAGCAAAGAGAGTGTTGTTTTCATGATTTCGCCGGCTTCAGAAGGGTAGTGGCAACAGGAAAGTCGTCCGCAGCCAGCATCTGGCGCGCCTGCACCACATCGCCGCTGCTGTTATCGATCCAGAAGGTGTTCTCCCACGCGCGGCCGGTAGCCTCGATGCGCGCCTGCTCGATCCAGACGCGGCAGGAGATGCGGCGACCCGCCAGCGTCAGCACCTCGTCAGCGCCGCGCGTAAAGCGCGAACTCACCGTCGCGGCGCGCGTCTCGCCGTGCTCGGTCCACTGCGCGATGCGCGTCCAGCTGGCGCCGTCGCGCAGATGAAGCGCATCCGCCAGCGGATCCTGCGGCAGATTGCTCACTTCTTGCAGGTTATCCGGCAGGCCGAGCGTTTTCACCAGGCGACCATGCCGGGTCACCAGCATGGCGTTGTCCTGGGTGATCCACTTCTGCTGGCCATTTTCGTTATAGCCCAGCACCACGAAAATCTGCGGGCCTTCATTAATCCGCGCGTAGAGGCTGGCGTAGGGCAAATCGGCGATCTGCTGGCTGGTTTTAATCACGTCATCGGGGCCGGAGACCGCCATCATAACGGTCTGTTCCAGCCCTTTTTGCGTCTGCGTGCAGGCCTGCAGCAGCAGGCAAGCCAGCAACAAAGGAAGTTGGCGCACTGTGTGTCCCTGTAAAAGAAGCCAAAGCAAAAAATAACCACACGGCTGTGTGGTTATGTTTAAAGGTGCTACGTCAACGAGTGGTGCTCGTTGTGGTCGTGGTTGTTGTACCGGTATTCGCGCCGTCACCACCGCCAGAAGCGGCAATGCCGACACCGACTAATGCGCCGAGCGCGCCGATACCGACAGCGGTCGAGGTGCCGGCGGAGATTGCTCCCGCCTGCGCGCCCGCTGCGGCACCCGCTTCTTCCGGAGCGGCAAAAGCCACGGAATGCGCTGCGACGTATAGTACGGCTGCTCCGGCAACCATGATTTTTTTCATACAGCTTGTCCTGCATTGAGTGAATGAAGGATGTACCCGTTTTCGGGCGCGTTCAGTATAGGGCAACAAATTACCAGAGTTCAGCGTGGGAAAAAGCGGTCGGTAAGGGCGTTTTATTTTGGCTAAAAAAGGGGATAAACAGCGATAACCTCCTTTTTATTGGTAAGATTTAACAGAGGTTAGCATTTTTTGCTGGCCAAAAATTAAATGCAAAGCGTTTTACGCTTTTTTATTAATGACTGGACCGGAAAAGAGATTATCAGAATTTGCCTGGCTGCCTGAAAATAAAATTGCTTTAAAAAACATAAGGAAGGCAGAGGCTGGTGGACGGATAAGGACCATTTAAAACGCGAGAGAGACGGAGTTTCTCTCTGCATCTTCAGAAGAATCTCACCTTAATTTAAGAATTATCCCGTCTGAATTGCGCATATTCTCTGCGCGGGGGCGGTTATTTTGTTCGCAGCGGCAAGAAAAAGGCGGCCGCGCGGCCGCCTTTACAGGATTGAGACTTTATTAACGCCAGGATTTATAGCGATTAATTAAGCCATTAGTGGAACTGTCGTGGCTGGTAATATCGGCGCTGTTTTCCAGCTCCGGTAGAATACGGTTAGCCAGCTGCTTGCCTAACTCTACGCCCCACTGGTCGAAAGTGAAGATATTCAGGATCGCGCCCTGGGTAAAGATCTTGTGCTCGTAAAGCGCAATCAGCGCGCCGAGGCTATAGGGCGTGATCTCGCGCAGCAGGATCGAGTTGGTCGGGCGGTTACCTTCAAACACCTTGAACGGCACGATATGCGCGACGGATTCGGCAGACTTGCCGGCATCGGCAAACTCTTTCTCTACCACGTCGCGCGACTTGCCGAACGCCAGCGCTTCGGTCTGGGCGAAGAAGTTAGAGAGCAGCTTCTGGTGATGATCCGCCAGCGCGTTGTGGGTAATGGCCGGCGCGATAAAGTCGCACGGCACCAGCTTGGTGCCCTGATGGATCAGCTGGTAGAACGCGTGCTGGCCGTTGGTGCCAGGCTCGCCCCAGATAATCGGGCCGGTCTGGTAATCCACCGGGTTGCCGTCGCGATCGACGTACTTGCCGTTAGACTCCATATTGCCCTGCTGGAAGTAGGCCGCGAAGCGGTGCATGTACTGATCGTAAGGCAGAATCGCTTCGGTTTCGGCGCCGAAGAAGTTGTTGTACCAGATGCCGATCAGCGCCAGCAGCACCGGCAGGTTCTGCTCGGCTGGCGTGGTGGAGAAGTGCTGGTCCATGGCATGCGCGCCGCTCAGCAGCTGCTCGAAGTTGTCGAAGCCGATAGAGAGGATAATCGACAGGCCGATGGCGGACCAGAGCGAGTAGCGGCCGCCGACCCAGTCCCAGAACTCAAACATATTGGCGGTATCGATGCCGAATTCGCCCACCGCTTTCGCATTGGTGGAGAGCGCGGCGAAGTGTTTCGCCACGTGCTGCTGATCGCCGGCGGTTTTCAGGAACCAGTCGCGCGCGCTGTGGGCGTTGGTCATGGTTTCCTGGGTGGTGAAGGTTTTCGACGCCACCAGGAACAGCGTGGTTTCCGGGCTGAGATCTTTCAGGGTTTCCGCGATATGCGTGCCGTCCACGTTGGAGACGAAGTGCATATTGAGGTGGTTCTTATAGGGGCGCAGCGCCTCTGTCACCATAAACGGACCCAGATCCGACCCGCCGATGCCGATATTCACCACGTCGGTGATCGCTTTGCCGGTATAGCCTTTCCACTCGCCGCCGATAATGCGCTCGGAGAAGTGCTTCATCTTCTCCAGCACCGCGTTCACTTCCGGCATCACATCTTTGCCGTCTACCAGAATCGGCGTATTGCTGCGGTTGCGCAGCGCGACGTGCAGCACGGCGCGATCTTCGGTGCGGTTGATCTTCTCGCCAGAGAACATCGACTTAATTGCGCCGCTCAGGTCGGTCTCTTTCGCCAGCGCCTGCAGCTTGTCCAGCGTCTCCTGGGTAATGCGGTTTTTCGAAAAATCCACCAGCATCTGGTCGTCAAAGGTGGCGGAGAATTTAGCAAAACGATCGGCATCCTGGGCGAACAGCTCGGCGATAGTCACCGATTTCATCTGTTCAAAATGCTGTTGCAGCGCTTTCCAGGCTGCGGTTTGGGTCGGATTGATATTTTTCATGGCAACACTCTTGTTGATTTAAGAACCGTCATTCCATCGTGGGCAACCACACCCGTATAGCGTTTCAGTATGACAAATAGTGTCCGCTGAAAGGAAAAATTTTGTCGGCGTCGTCACCTTTGCGGCGGGCGGCAGCGGATCGCGCGCCGGAAACCGCGCGCCGTTTTAGCCTGTCGCCGCGGGCGATTTTCAGTTCAGGCGGCGCGTATTGTGCCGCTAATGCCGTCGCCGAACCTTGTGCCGAATCAGAATAAACCGGTCTGAAGGAGGCCATTTAGCTCTGCGGGCGCAGCAAATCGCCGACAGACGTAGACAGCAACCTTATGACCCGGTATTTTTATGCGGCTACTTGCGCACCCGTGCGCAAGCCAGAAGAGGCGCGTCGCCCAGGCAGTGTGTTGGAGGAACCGTATCCGGGGATAACACATCAGGGGGAGCGACGCCGAGGTGGTCAACACACGGAGTGTTGCCTGTCGGCTGCAGGGGCTGAATCCCCTGGGTTGTCACCAGAGGCGTCCACAGTCGGTCGCTTCGCAAGGTGAAGTGCTTCTGGGTGACTCGTCTCCTGATCTTGTCTGCCCAATTCTGCTCTTCCCTTGTGCCAAGGCTGATACAATGTCTCCCGTCCCATAAACGCGGGAGAAGATAACCTGACACGAGGTCGTACATGTCTCAAACTCTGATCGTGGCGAAATTTGGCGGCACCAGCGTTGCCGATTTCGATGCTATGAACCGCAGCGCCGATGTGGTGCTGGCCAATGCCAACACGCGTCTGGTGGTGCTCTCCGCCTCGGCGGGCGTGACCAACCTGCTGGTCTCGCTGGCGGAAGGCCAGGAGCAGGCGCAGCGCGCTTACCTGCTGGACGAAATTCGCCGCATCCAGTATGCGATTGTCGAACGCCTGCAAAATCCGGCCGTTATCCGTGATGAAATCGATCGCATGATCGAAAACATCACCATGCTGTCCGACGCCGCCTCGCTGGCGACCTCCAACGCGCTTACCGACGAACTGGTCAGCCACGGCGAGCTGATGTCCACGCTGCTGTTTGTGGAGATTCTGCGCGAGCGTCAGGTCGAGGCGGAGTGGTTCGACGTGCGTAAAGTAATGCGCACCAACGACCGTTTCGGCCGCGCCGAGCCGGAAATCGCGACGCTGGCCGAACAGGCCGCCGCGCTGCTGACGCCGCGTCTGGCGCAGTCGCTGGTGATTACCCAGGGCTTTATCGGCAGCGAGCAAAAGGGCCGCACCACCACGCTGGGACGCGGCGGCAGCGACTATACCGCCGCGCTGCTGGGCGAGGCGCTGAAAGCGGCGCGCGTCGATATCTGGACCGACGTAGCAGGCATCTACACCACCGACCCGCGCGTGGTGCCGTCCGCGAAGCGTATCGACGACATCACCTTCGAAGAGGCGACTGAAATGGCGATCTTCGGCGCCAAGGTGCTGCATCCGGCGACGCTGCTGCCGGCGGTGCGCAGCGACATCCCAGTGTTTGTTGGCTCAAGCAAAGATCCCGCCGCCGGCGGCACGCGCGTGCATCGCGAAACCGCCAACCCGCCGCTGTTCCGCGCGCTGGCGCTGCGTCGTCGCCAGACGCTGCTGACGCTGCACAGCCTCAACATGCTGCACTCGCGCGGTTTCCTCGTCGAAGTGTTCACTATCCTGGCGCGCCATAATATCTCCGTGGATCTGATTACCACCTCGGAAGTGAGCGTGGCGCTGACGCTCGACACCACTGGCTCGACCTCCACCGGCGACAGCCTGTTGACCCAGGCGCTGCTGACGGAGCTGTCGTCGCTCTGCCGCGTCGAAGTGGAAGAGAACCTGGCGCTGGTGGCGATCATCGGCAATAACCTCTCCCGCGCGCGCGGCGTCGGCAAAGAGGTGTTCGGCACGCTTGAGCCGTTTAACCTGCGGCTGATCTGCTACGGCGCCAGCAGCTACAACCTCTGTTTCCTGGTGCCGGGCGAAGATGCGGAAAGCGTGGTGCGCGCGCTGCATAAAAACCTGTTCGAATAACGATCCGCCCGGCCGGATCGGATCCGGCTGGTGCGATCGACCGCTTTTTAGCGCAAAAGCCAGCGTATTTCCGGCACTATCTGGCGGATCGGCAGCAGTCGATCCCCATTTTCCCTTCTGGCCTCACCTTGCGATAACGAAATGTTATGATCCCGCTCCGCTGGCGCACCCGTTCCTGCGTCGCGTTTCTCTGTGGCAAATTCGCGAAAAAACACAACATTCAAAGAAGGAAGTCTGGCTATGCTCGCCAAATTAACTCGCCTGTTCCCGCTGTGGGCCGTGCTGCTCTCGGTGGCCGCCTACTACTCGCCCGGCACTTTTCTCGGCATCGGACCCTGGGTCTCCTGGCTGCTGATGCTGATTATGTTTGGTATGGGCGTTACGCTTAATATCGACGATTTCAAACGCGTGCTGGTGCGTCCGGCGCCGGTGATCGCCGGCACCTTTCTGCACTATCTGGTGATGCCGCTCGCCGCCTGGGCGCTGGCGAAGCTGTTCCAGATGCCGCCGGATCTCGCCGCGGGCATGATCCTGGTGGGCAGCGTGGCCAGCGGCACCGCCTCGAACGTGATGATCTATCTGGCGAAGGGCGACGTCGCGCTGTCGGTGACCATCTCCTCGGTTTCTGCGCTGGTGGGCGTTTTCGCGACGCCGCTGCTGACGCGCTTCTACGTCGATACGCATATTCAGGTGGACGTGGTGGGCATGCTGCTCAGCATCGTGAAGATCGTGGCGATCCCGATTAGCCTGGGGCTGATCGTCCACCACAGTTTTAACGGTCTGGTGCGCCGGATCGAGCCTTACCTGCCGGCTTTCTCTATGGTATGCATTCTGTTGATCATCAGCGCCGTGGTGGCGGGCAGCCAGGGCTTTATCGGATCGGTCGGCCTGATGGTGATTGCCGCCGTGGTGATGCATAACGCCATCGGCCTGCTGGGCGGCTACTGGGGCGGCAAGCTGTTCGGCTTCGACGAGTCGACCTGCCGCACGCTGGCGCTGGAGGTGGGCATGCAAAACTCCGGGCTGGCGGCGACGCTGGGCAAGCTCTACTTCTCGCCGCTGGCCGCGCTGCCGGGCGCGCTCTTTTCGGTCTGGCACAATCTCTCTGGTTCGCTGCTGGCGGGCTACTGGTCAGGCAAACCGGTCGACAAAAAGTAACAGAGCGGGGGCCGGGCGCCCCCGCTTTACTCCTCGTCTCGCTCGTCGTCCGGCTGCTCCAGCAGCGTATAGGCCACGCTGCACAGCAGCGAATTCAGGCGCTTCATATCCCCCAGCAGACCGAGATGCAGCGAGCTGGTTTCAATGCTCTGGACGTTCTTTTGATGCAGTCGCTCGACATGCGCATGCGAAAAGCGGCGAATCAGAATGCGGAAGCGATGCTTGGCGCGACGCAGCCGTTTCGCGCTGGTGACGTCGCGCGAGAGAAATACCGACAGGCTCAGGCGCAGGTTCGCCAGCAGCTGCTCATGCAGCGTCTCTAACTCCTTGATGCCCTCCGCCGAGAAGGCGCGGCGTGGCGTCAACGCCTTATCCGCCACGTCGCCGCTCATGCGTTCGATAATGTCGCCCGCCTGCTCAAGATTCAGCGACATTTCGATAATTTCACCCCAGCGGCGCGAATCCTCTTCCGACAGATCCTCTTTCGGCATGCGCGCCAGATAGAGCTTGATAGCGGTATAAAGCACGTCTACGTCGTCGTCCAGCCGCCGCACCGTGCGCTCTTCGCGCACTTCGCCGTGCACCACTTTATTGAACGCCTCCAGCATCATTTCCAGCACGTCGCCGATGCGCAGCGTCTCGCGCGCGGCATTAACCAGCGCCAGCGTCGGCGTATCCAGCGCGCTGCGGTCGAGATGGCGAGGCTTCATCGCCATATCCGCCTCGGCATCGTCGCTGATAAGGCGGTTGCAGAGCCGCGCCATCGGGTCGGCGAAGGGCACCATAATCAGGCAGCGGATCAGGTTGTAGAAGACGTGGAAGAAGATCACCAGCTCTTCGTCGTTGACCGGCATCTTATCCAGCCAGGGCGCCAGCAGGTTGATAAAGGGCAGCACCGCCAGCGAGCCGAGCAGTTTGAACAGCAGGCTGCCGAGCGCCACCCGCTTGCCGGCGGCATTGGAGCCGCTGGCGTTCAACATCGCCAGCAGGCCGCTGCCGAGGTTGGCGCCGATTACCAGGCAGAGCGCGACTTTAAACGAAATCACGCCTGCGGCGGTCAGCGTGGCGGTAATCAGCACTGCCGCCAGGCTGGAGTAGCTGATAATGGCGAAGACCGCGCCGATGAGCGCATCCAGCAGAATATCGCCGGTCAGGCTGGAGAAGAGAACCTGTACCCCAGCCGCCTGGGTAATCGGCCGGGCGGCGCTGACAATCAGCTGCAGCGCCAGCAAAATCAGCCCCAGCCCGATGCTGGCGCGGCCCATCTGACCGATGCGCGTCTGCTTGCGCGACAGGAAGAAGACCACGCCGAAAAAGATAAACAGCGGCGACAGCCAGGAGAGATCGAAGGTCAGAATACGCGCCATGATGGCGGTGCCGACGTCGGCGCCCAGTACCACCACCAGCGCAGGCGTCAGGCCCATCAGCTTCTGGGCCACAAATGAGGTCGCCAGCAGCGTGGTGGCGTTACTGCTCTGCACCAGCGTGGTGACGCCGATACCGGCCAGGAAAGCCATGGGTTTCTTTTCGATGCTGCGGCTGAGCACGCGACGCAGGTCGGCGCCGAAGACGCGCATAATGCCGGAGCGCACGATATGGGTGCCCCAGACCAGCAGGGCAACGGCGGAGAGAAGATTAAGCAGGGTTAACACGTCATGCCACTCCATAACCGTCAGGCTAAAAAGCAGCAGAGAGCCAGCCTGACGGAAAGAGCAATCTGCAAAACGAACGGCCGGACGGGCGCAATTTTTCCTGAGTTTTAAGCGACCTGCGCGCGCTGCCGACCTTTTAACTGTAGACCAGTTCGCTGATACGGGAAGGGGATCGATGCTGGATTTTTATCCGCCGCGGCGAAGGCGCGCCGGCGGTATCTTGTGATCTATATCACATTACAGCATGATGACGATCCTTTACTAAAAAGCCATTATCGAGGCAAATCATGAACGTTAAACCCACTGGCGGTCAGTACATCGCATTGGCACTGCAATGGGTGCTGAATCTGGGACTGCTGGCGCTGGCGGTTATTCTGGCGGTGTTTCTGGGCAAAGAGACGCTGCACCTTGCTAACGTGCTGCTAAACGTCGGGGAACAGGCCTCCTCTTATCTGCTGATTGAGGGGATCGTGATCTATTTCCTCTACTTCGAATTTATCGCGCTGATCGTTAAATACTTCCAGTCTGGCTACCACTTCCCGCTGCGCTATTTTGTCTATATCGGCATTACGGCGATTATTCGGCTGATTATCGTCGACCATAAAAATCCCTTCGATACGCTCTGCTACTCCGGCGCCATCCTGATTCTGGTGGTGACCCTGTGGCTGGCAAACAGCAATCGCCTGAAGCGCGAATAACGGCCGCCAGGTGTGCCCGCCGCGCCTCTGCGCTACACTGTTGCCCTCAAAATTGACGGGAGTGGTGATATGTCGCAAGAGGCGCTCAGCTTATTACGCGCGCTCAACTGGCTGCCATCTACGCATCCGACGCTGACCGCGCCGCTGCTGGACTGGCTGATGGAGGAGGACTCCATGACGCGCCGTTTCGAGCAGCATTGTCGGCAGGTGACGGTGCGGCCGATGCGCGAAGGCTTTATCAACGCCGATGAACTCACCGATGAAAGGGCGCTTCTGCCGGACGATGCGCGCTTCTGGCTGCGCGAGATCGTGCTGTGCGGCGATGACGAACCCTGGCTTATCGGCCGCACGCTGGTGCCGGAAAGCACGCTCAACGGCCCGGAACAGATGCTGCAACAGCTGGGGACGCGCCCGCTTGGCCGCTATCTTTTCTCCTCTTCGACCTTAAGCCGCGACTTTATCGAACCGGGCAGCGTCGGCGCGCTCTGGGGACGCCGCTCGCGCCTGCGGCTGTCGGGCAAGCCGCTGCTGCTGACCGAACTGTTTTTACCCGCCTCGCCGCTCTATCGCGACCTGGCCTGAGGACGATTAAACGTGGAAAAAAGCGTACAGATGAGTAAGTTTCAGGCCTATAGCCGCCTGATGCGTATTGATAAACCGATCGGCACGCTGCTGCTGCTGTGGCCGACGCTGTGGGCGCTCTGGCTGTCGGATATGGGCGTGCCGCCGCTGTCGGTGCTGGTGGTGTTTGTGCTCGGCGTGTTTGTGATGCGCGCGGCGGGCTGCGTGATTAACGACTTCGCCGACCGCAAGGTCGACGGCTTCGTGAAGCGTACCGCAGGTCGTCCGCTGCCCAGCGGCGCGGTCAGCGAGAAAGAGGCGAAAATCCTGTTTGTGCTGCTGGGCTTGCTGGCGTTCGCGCTGGTGCTCACCATGAACCTGATGACGATTCTGCTTTCGCTCGGCGGGCTGGCGCTGGCCTGGTGCTATCCCTTTATGAAGCGCTATACCCATCTGCCGCAGGTAGTGTTAGGCGCGGCGTTCGGCTGGGCGATTCCCATGGCCTGGGCAGCGGTTAGTGAGTCCTTACCATTGGAGTGCTGGCTGGTGTTCCTGGCAAATATCTGCTGGACCGTCGCCTATGATACGCAGTACGCCATGGTCGATCGCGATGACGATATCAAGATCGGCGTTAAATCGACGGCGATTCTGTTTGGTCGCTACGACAAGCTGATTATCGGCCTGCTGCAGCTCGCAACCCTGGGGCTGCTGGCGCTGGTGGGTCTGCTGATGCAGCTTAACGCCTTCTTTTACTGGTCGCTGCTCGGCGCCGCCGCGCTGTTTCTCTACCAGCAAAAGCTGATCGTTCGCCGCGAGCGCGACGCCTGCTTCCAGGGGTTTCTTAACAACAACTATGTCGGCCTGGTGGTGTTTATCGGCGTAGTGCTGAATACGCCGCCGTTTAGCCAGCTGTTTTAAACGCCGTTTTTTAACGGGCACCCATGCTGAAACAAGCGGTGGGCATGGCCCGAAGAGCAAAGCGTCCCGCGTCAGGGATGACGCGGGCCGAGCTGGCATGGATGCCGCTGTTGCGTCTTTGCGATCGGGCCATGCCCACCGCGCAGGCACCTTCCAGGGAACAAAAAAGGGCGACATCTCTGTCGCCCCTGGTTTTTGCTGCCCGCGGCAGGCTACTCGTGCGCCACCGCGCTTTCGATGGTCAGCCGCACATCGCTGGTCACCAGATCGGCCAGAATATGCCAGGTAGCCTGCGTACGCTCGACGTCGGCGTCGCCGGTGTCGCTGATATAACCCTCATCGCGCAGCGTCAGCACCAGCGTGGTAAACACCGCCTTATCGAAAAACTCCGGCGCATTAATGCCGTGCAGCACCGAAAGACGCTGCGCCAGCATACGGCTCTCTTTCTCCAGCGTGCCGCGGTTGATGGTCGGCTTCGCGCTGAGAATCGAGAAGGTGATGGCGAAACGCTGCAGAGTCTCGCGGATACCAGCGGCCAGCAGCTGCAGCGTGCGATAACGCGCGGCGGTGTGGCGCAGCTGTCCATCCTGCAGAGTAATCAGTCCCTGACGCGCCAGCTCCTGACAGAGGGCGCTCAGCAGCGCCGGCAGCGCGTCGATTTCCCAGCGCAGGAATAGCTCGCTTTTCAGCATCGGGTAAATCAGACGCACCTGGCGCAGCAGCTCGGCTTCGCTCAGGTTCGGGTGCTGCTGAATAATGGCGGCGATCAGCGACGGCATCACCAGCATATGGTGAATATTGTTGCGGTAATAGGTCATCAGCACCGCCTGCTCGCGCGGCAGAATGATGATGTCGCCGATATTGTCCTGTTCGGTTTCAAACTTATTCATGCTCATGGCATGGTTCAGCAGCGCTTCCGCTGAAAGCGGCGGCACGGTCGATTCCGGCGAATAGGGCACATTGCGCAGCAGCTCGGTATAGCACTCAAGCTGCTCGATCAGCTGCTCGCGGGTTAGCGAACGCTGACGTGAGGCGAGCAGCGCGGTCACGCACAGGTTCATGGCGTTGGCGGCGCCCGCTTCGTTGATGCGCACCATCAGACGCGCCGCGATATCGTTCACCGTTGGCGTCAGCCAGCTGGGACGCTGCGGTTCAATCGGATCGATGGCGTCGCGCCACTCCGGCACCTGCTTGTTGAGGTAGTTCACCAGCGGCAGCGGTTCGCCGAAGTTAACGTAGCCCTGACCCAGATTACGCAGCTTACGCAGGCCGCGCACCATCTGCATAAAGCCTTCTTTCTCTTTCGCCGCGCCGCGCAGCTCTTTGGCGTAAGTGCCCACTTCCATCACGTGCTCATAGCCGATGTAGATCGGCACCAGCGTAATCGGACGTTTGCCGCCGCGCAGCATCGCCTGCAGCGTCATCGCCAGCGTGCCGGTTTTCGGATCGAGCAAACGACCGGTACGTGAGCGCCCACCTTCAACAAAATACTCGACCGAGTAGCCGCGGCTGAACAGCTCGCCGAGATATTCGCGGAACACGGTGGCGTAGAGTTTGTTGCCTTTGAAGGTGCGACGAATAAAGAACGCGCCCAGGCGGCGGAAGATCGGGCCGGCTGGCCAGAAGTTCAGGTTGATGCCTGCGGCGATATGCGGCGGCACCAGACCCTGGTGATAAAGCACGTAGGAGAGCAGCAGGTAATCCATGTGGCTGCGGTGGCAGGGCACATAGACGATCTCATGGCCATCTTCCGCCAGCTGGCGCACGCGTTCGCCGCCGTTGACGTTGATGCCCTGATAGAGACGGCTCCACAGCCAGCCCATCACGCGATCGGTGACGCGGATCGCCTCATAGGAGAAGTCGGCAGCGATCTCCTCCATCATTTCGACGGCGTTCTGCTGCGCCTTCTCATGGGAAAGCTTTTTACTGCGCGCCTCTTCTTCCACCGCTTTTTCAATCGCCTTGGACTGCAGCAGCTTGTTGAAGAGATCCTGACGCGCCGGCAGACGCGGGCCGACCGCGGCTAAACGCTGGCGCGCGAAATGAATGCGCGCCACGCGCGCCAGTTTCTGCGCGATCGATTTATCGGTGCCGTGCTGCGTCGCCATCCAGCGCAGCGAAACCGTCGGGGAAAAGCGCACAAAGCTGTCGCGGCCGTGCCAGATAATAGCGAAGAACTTCTCAACCCCGTTAAGCTCGCGCAGGTGCGGCGCATCGTCGCCCTGAACCTCGCGGCCAGGCGCGCGCCCGAACATCACCGATACCGGCAGCATCTGGATATCGAGCTGAGGATTGTTGCGGTGCAGATCGAGATACTCGTGGAAAATCTTCACCGACTCCGTATTCGGCCCGAAATGGGGGAATACGCGCGGGCCGTCGTGGATAAACACGTGGCGCGGCAGCAGCGCGCCGTCGATTTCCAGCGGCGACAGCGGATCGGGCAAATTATGCTTCAGACACTGCTGGCGCAGCGTCAGCAAATCTGCCTTGGAATCGTATGGCAGCACGTACATAATCGGCCGCGTCGGATCGAGTCCATGTTCGGAAACGGGATCGCCCGGAATAGCCTTCGTTTTTACCAGAATGGAAAGTGGTAAATTCAACAATTTATAATAAAGTTTACGCCAACCTGACATAGACAACATGAAGCCTCTTGTTAGCAAAGCGCCGCAAGCATATCAGAAAGTGCTGCGAAGATCTGTGGTGGTGCCAAACGCACCTGGCCCAGACATTGACGTCAAACAACTAAAAGGGTTCCCTCGCAATGGCAAGTAATACCACCGGTTTACTCAGGATAGTGAAAGCGGCAGGCTACTCGTGGCAGGGGCTACGCGCCGCCTGGCAGCATGAAGCCGCGTTTCGTCAGGAAGCCACGGCCGCCATCGTCGCCATCGTCATCGCCTGCTGGCTGGACGTCGACACCGTCGCGCGCATCCTGATGATCGGATCGGTGGTGCTGGTGATCATCGTCGAGATCCTCAACAGCGCCATTGAGGCGGTAGTCGACCGCATCGGCCAGGAGAGGCATCCGCTGGCGGGGCGGGCGAAAGATATGGGCTCCGCCGCCGTCTTGCTCACCATCATACTGGCGCTGTTTGTCTGGATCGCGCTGCTCTGGACCCATTTGCGGTAGCCTTTCCAGAATTGCCCAAATGGCTGTTATTTCCCTGGGTTTTGGTTTTCATTTCGCCAATACCTGTATATACTCACAGCGACTGTATAAACAACCAGGGGGCGGGATGAAAGCATTAACCACCAGGCAGCAACAGGTTTATGACCTGATTCGCGACCATATCAACCAGACGGGCATGCCGCCAACGCGTGCGGAGATCGCCTCGCAGCTGGGGTTCCGTTCCCCCAACGCCGCCGAAGAACACCTCAAAGCGCTGGCGCGTAAAGGCGTTATCGAGATCGTTTCCGGCGCATCACGCGGCATTCGCCTGCTGATGGAAGAGGAAGAGTCCAACGGACTGCCGCTAATCGGCCGCGTCGCCGCCGGCGAGCCGCTGCTGGCGCAGGAACATATTGAAACGCACTACAAAGTCGATCCCGACCTGTTTAAGCCCTCTGCTGACTTCCTGCTGCGCGTCGCCGGTATGTCGATGAAAGATATCGGCATTATGGATGGCGATCTGCTGGCTGTGCATAAAACGCAGGATGTGCGTAACGGTCAGGTCGTCGTGGCGCGCATCGATGACGAAGTCACGGTAAAGCGCTGGAAAAAGCAGGGCACCGTGGTTCATCTGCTGCCGGAAAACAACGACTTCGAGCCGATTATCGTCGACACCCGCACGCAGTCGCTGACCGTTGAAGGTCTGGCGGTAGGCGTGGTGCGCAACGGCGAGTGGCTCTGACCGCTGGCTTTCAGACGCCTGCATCACTTTGTCAGGCGTCTGTACGGTAATCTTTTCATGCGCCTCCTGCGGCTAACGTCGCGCCGGGGCCGCCTCGCTTCTTTTTACGTTTTCAGGCATGGACCGGCTGATGCGTCTCTTCTCTGCTGACGACCGACAACTCTGGCGGCTGGCGCTGCCGATGATCCTCTCCAATATCACCGTACCGCTGCTTGGCCTGGTGGACACCGCCGTTATCGGCCATCTCGACAGTCCGGTTTACCTGGGCGGCGTAGCGATTGGCGCGACCGCGACCAGCTTCGTCTTTATGCTTTTACTCTTTCTGCGCATGAGCACCACCGGCATTACCGCGCAGGCCTTTGGCGCGCGTGATACGCAGGCGCTGGCGCGCGCCCTGACGCAGCCGCTCCTGATGGCGCTGCTTGCGGGCCTGCTGTTTATCCTGCTGCGCGAGCCGCTCAGCGCGCTGACGGGTCGGCTGGCGGGCGGCGATCTGCAGGTGCAGGAGCAGGCCGCGATCTTTATTCATATCCGCTGGCTCAGCGCGCCGGCGACGCTGGCGAACATGGTGATCCTCGGCTGGCTGCTGGGCGTGCAGTATGCCCGCGCGCCGGTCGTGCTGCTGGTGGTGGGCAACGCGGTCAATATTCTGCTCGATCTCTGGCTGGTGCTCGGGCTGAAGTGGGGCGTGGCAGGGGCGGCGAGCGCCACGGCGCTGGCGGAATATGTCACGCTGGCGGTTGGGCTGGCGATGGTGTGGCGCGTACTGAAGCTACGCGGCATCTCGATAGCGATGCTGAAAGAGAGCTGGCGCGGCGATATCAGCCGCCTGCTGCGTCTCAATCGCGACATTATGTTGCGCTCGCTGCTGCTGCAGCTCTGCTTTGCATCGCTGACGCTAATCGGCGCGCGACTGGGGCCGGAGATTGTCGCCGCTAACGCCGTACTGCTGATGTTTATCACCTTTACCGCCTATGCGCTCGACGGCTTCGCTTATGCAGTGGAAGCCGTCTCTGGCGAGGCCTATGGCGCGCGCGACGGAGAACGACTGCTGTCGGTGTGGCGCGCCGCCTGCCGACAGGCGGGCATGGTCGCGCTGGCCTTTGCGCTCATCTATGCGGCGAGCGGCGACGCTATCGTGTCGATGCTGACTTCGCTAGAGTCGCTGCGCCAGCTGGTGGATCGCTATCTCATCTGGCAGATCGTTCTGCCGCTGGCGGGCGTATGGTGCTATCTGCTGGACGGTCTGTTTATCGGCGCGACGCGCGGACGCGAAATGCGCAACAGTATGGCGATGGCCGCGCTTGGCTACTTCCTGACGCTGCTGACTCTTCCCTGGCTAGGCAATCACGGCTTATGGCTGGCGGTCACGATGTTTCTTGCGCTGCGCGGCGTTTCGCTTTGGCTCATCTGGCGGCGTGAATGGCGTTTAAATCGCTGGTTTCAAAGTTAATTTACGCGCACAGCGGCAGCCGTAAAACGCTGCGCCTGACGGATTATTCTGTATTTATCCGCCAGTTGCCGATTCGTCTACTATAATTATCTTACAACAGCGCGACACAGCAGCGCTTTGTATTGTCGTACTGCCAATGTGTGGTGGTATGTAAAACTAAGGATGACGTGGAGGTCTGACATGAATAAAGACGAAGCGAGCGGTAACTGGAAGCAGTTCAAAGGCAAATTCAAAGAAAAATGGGGCAAGCTGACCGACGATGACATGCAGGTTATCGAAGGCAAACGCGATCAGCTTGTCGGCAAAATTCAGGAACGCTACGGTTACGCTAAGGATGAGGCAGAGAAAGAAGTCTCAGACTGGGAAACCCAGAATAAAGATTACCGCTGGTAATCTCCTCACTCAGGATTCACCTGAGCGATCGGCACAGGGAAGTGCCGCTTACCCTCTTTTTCCGCGCTTTTTCCCTTCAGACTCATGATCGTGACTGCAGCTATCCTGATGCGTACAGGCTTCAACTTCCGCACATTGGGTACAGAGCCCATGCGCCTCAATCACGCTATGTCGTAGCGTAAAGCGCGCTTCGCCAGCCAGATCGGCAATGATATTTTCGACGCCCTGCGCCTGCTTTTCCGTTACTGCCGCGCAGCGATCGCATACCAGCATCACCGAAGTATGCGCTGGCGCCTCAAAATGATGGCAAACCACGTAGCTATTGTTTGATTCCACGCGATGGATAAAACCCTGCTCCAGCAAAAAATCGAGCGCGCGATAAACCGTCGGCGGCTTCGCCTGCGGTTCGCTGGCGCGTAGCTGATCCAGCAGGTCGTAAGCGCTAATCGACCCATGCTGCGCCGCCATCAGACGTAACACCTCAGCGCGCTGTGCGGTCAGACGCACTCCGCGTTGCAGGCAGAGCTTTTCCGCCTGAGTCATGATTTTTTCTGGCGTCATTGTCGACATGGTGATTCTCCGCTAAAAACGAGATGTTATCTTATCACAGCAGATGCGCTTGCGCTTAAGTTGCGCGCTTTCAGCGCAATCCCTGTCATGACCTATTAATATCAATGCATTAGGCTGGTATGCGCTTGATGAAGTTGTTCCTGCAATGCTAATCAGTGCCAACATCTTTGACACATAAAACAACAAAATTATAGTTTTGCTTTACAACTCACCAGGTTAAGCACTAATGTTCATGAGGCCTTAAGCAACTGCTGGCCTTAATATCCTTTTTGACTACCCCGCTAAATAATAAAAGCGCCGATTTGTAGCTAAAACATCCAATCCGGCGAATAACAGTGCTGTTACGACTGAATTCACAGCAATGAACCGTTAGCCGAGATTCACAATAGCGCTAACGACAAATTCCGATGATGAATGTTTTCCTGATCAAGGTGATGGCAGACAAATGGCGAACAAAACCACCCGGCGCTCTGCGCTTTTATATCCTGCTGTTTTAAACGCGCTCTTTATCTCTTCTTCCGCTATGGCCGCGGGGACCTGGTATGATGCGCGCAACGACGCGATGGGCGGTACAGGCGTTGCGTCCTCTACGTGGAGCTCTGCCGTGCTGGCGAACCCGGCGCTAATGACGCGCGCACAGCCGGACGATAACGTCGGCATTATTTTTCCTTCTGCCGGCCTGCAGATTACCGATAAAGACAAGATGGTCGATAAAGTCGATGACATCAGCGATACCGTCGATCGCTACCGTGGCGTGATCAACGGCCTGACTTTCCGCGACTATCTCAACGGCTATCCACAGTTAAAAACGGCGTCGCGAGACGTGGCGAACCAGCTGCGCGACCTGCGCGGCAACAAAGCCAACGGCACGGCGGGCGTCGCGCTGGCGGTGACCGTTCCCAATGAAACGCTGCCCTTCGCCTTTATCACTAAGGCGTATGGCACGGTGCACCTGCGCGCCAACGTGGCGCAGAGCGACATCGCCTATCTCGACGGCGTGGCAAACGGCACCGTTATTCCCGTTCCGGGCGACCAGAATAACCTGCGTTCCAGCGCAAACGGACTGGCGGCGCTGGTCACCGACTACGGCATCGCCGTGGCGCACGAGTTCAGCGTGGCGGGACATCCGGTTTCGATCGGCGTCACGCCGAAGATCCAGAAAACCTGGCTCTATAACTACACCGCCAGCATCTACAACTACGATAAAAACGATCTCAACGGCAGCCGCTACCGCAACGATAATACCGGCTTCAACGTTGATGCCGGCTTAGCGACGCCGCTAGGCGACAACTGGACGCTGGGCGTCACCGGACAGAACCTGGTGTCGCGCGATCTGAAAACCAAAGAGACCAACGGCTATCGCGACACCTACCAGATCCGTCCGCTGGTGACCTCGGGCCTGTCGTGGAACGGCGGACCCTTTACCGCGGCGCTGGATGTGGATCTTACCGAAACGAAACGCTTTAAATCGGAAGAGAGCAGCCAGTACGCGGGTGTCGGCGGCGAATACCGCGTGCTGGACTGGCTGGCGCTGCGCGCCGGCTACCGCGCGGATATGAAATCCAATGATGAAAATGTCTTCACCGCCGGCTTCGGCGTGTCGCCGTTCAACAACGCGGTGCATCTGGATCTGGCGGGTTCAGTAGGCGACAACAACACCTGGGGCGCGATGATGCAGCTCGGGTTTAACTTCTAATCGGCAATTTTTAGCCGTCATTATGCCGGGCGATGCAGAGTCGCCCGGCACCTTGTAAATGTGCTATCATTGCGCAGATTATCATCACCCTTAACGGATTTTCTGCGCTTCATGAGCAATTCTTTCTCCTCGCAACGTTTTTCCATCGCGCCGATGCTCGACTGGACCGACCGACACTGTCGCTATTTCCATCGTCAGCTGACCGGCGACGCGCTGCTCTACACCGAAATGGTGACCACCGGCGCCATTATTCACGGCAAGGGCGACTACCTGGCCTACAGCGAGGCGGAACATCCGGTCGCGCTGCAGCTTGGCGGCAGCGATCCGGCGGCGCTGGCGCAGTGCGCGAAGCTGGCGGAAGAGCGTGGCTACGATGAGGTAAACCTCAACGTCGGCTGTCCCTCCGATCGCGTCCAGAACGGACGTTTCGGCGCCTGCCTGATGGCGGAAGCGTCGCTGGTGGCCGAGTGCATCGACGCCATGCGTCAGGTGGTTTCGATTCCGGTAACGGTAAAAACCCGTATCGGCATCGACGAGCAGGACAGCTACGCCTTTTTGACCGATTTTGTTGGCATCGTCGCGCAGCGCGGCGGCTGCGACACCTTTATCATCCATGCGCGTAAAGCCTGGCTTTCCGGCCTGAGCCCGAAAGAGAACCGCGAAATTCCGCCGCTCGACTATCCACGCGTCTATCAGCTAAAGCGTGATTTTCCCCAGCTGACTATCGCCATTAATGGCGGCGTGAAGTCGCTGGAAGAGGCGAAAACGCATCTGCAGCATCTCGATGGCGTGATGATGGGACGCGAGGCCTACCAGAATCCTGGCCTGCTGGCGCAGGTCGATCGCGAGCTGTTCGGCCGTGACGCGCCGGTTGCGGATCCGGTAGCGGTGGTGCGCAGCATGTATCCCTATATAGAGGCGGAACTGGCGAAGGGCACCTACCTCGGCCACGTCACGCGTCATATGCTCGGCCTGTTCCAGGGCATTCCCGGCGCGCGTCAGTGGCGTCGTCATCTGAGTGAAAACGCCCATAAGCCGGGCGCAGACGTACGCGTGCTGGAAGCGGCGCTGGCGCTAGTAGCGGATAAGATCCCGCAGGAAGCCTGATCACCCGCGGCAGCGGTAAAAAAGCCAGCCTGAGCGCTGGTTTTTTTTACGCCAAAAATCGATGAAATTCGCCACTGTTAAGACGGGCTTGATAGATATTTTCTTTTTTATTCAAACAGATAAACTCTGGCACGCTTCTTGTAATAAGGCTGTAGAACTAACAAGAGGAGTAACAACGTGGAAATTCTATTTGTGCTGGGCTTTTTCCTGATGCTTCTGGTCACAGGCGTCTCGCTGTTGGGCGTGCTGGCGGCGCTGGTGGTCGCGACGGCGGTGATGTTTATCGGCGGCCTGTTTGCGCTTGTAATCAAATTGTTGCCATGGCTGGTGCTGGCACTGGTTGCCGCCTGGGTGTATCGCGCCTTTTGCGGCGATAGTCGCGAGCGGGCGCGCCGCAAGCTGCGTCGTAAAATCAGCAAGTTAGAACGCCGTCGCGGCTATTAATTGCGGGTGCGATCACAGACTGACAGATTGCTTATGCCAGTTTCGCAATTAAACATATTTTTTACTTATGTTTTCTGCCAGGATGATCGCCGTTGAGTCGACATGAATTCATCGCCGCTGTCCCTACACCAGCGCGAACGATAAAAAGAAAAGGGGCTTCCTACGGGAAGCCCCGTTTGCGTTCAGGCATCAGGGAATAAGCAGGCTGGATCCCTGGGTGCTGCGGCTTTCCAGCGTACGGTGCGCTCGCTCCGCCTCTCTCAGCGGGAACTTCTGCTGCTCCGGCACCTCAACCTTGATTGCGCCGCTGGCAAGCAGCGAGAAGAGATCGTTGCTTGCCTGCTCCAGCTCTTCGCGGTTGGTGATATAGCCGTAGAGCGAAGGGCGCGTGACGAACAGCGAGCCTTTCTGGTTGAGTATGCTCAAATCCACGCCGGTAACCGGCCCGGAAGCATTACCAAAACTCACCATCAGCCCCTGACGGCGCAGCGAATCCAGCGACGCTTCCCAGGTATCTTTGCCCACCGAGTCATACACCACCGCGACTTTTTTGCCGTCGGTCAGCTGGCTGACGCGTTCAGCGATATTCTCTTCCCGGTAGTTGATGGTCGCCCAGGCGCCCGCCGCTTTCGCCAGCTTCGCCTTTTCCGCCGACCCGACGGTGCCAATGAGATGCGCACCGAGCGCTTTCGCCCACTGGCAGGCGATCAGGCCGACGCCGCCCGCTGCCGCATGGAACAGAAAGGTCTCGTCCGGCTTCACCTGGTAGGTCTGGCGCAGCAGATAGTGCACGGTGAGCCCCTTCAGAAAGCTGGCGGCAGCCTGTTCGAAGCTGATGGCGTCCGGCAGCAGCATCAGGCGATCTTCCGCCACGTTGTGCAGCTCGCTGTAGGCGCCCAGCGTCGCCTGGCAATAGACCACGCGATCGCCCGGCTTAAAGCGCGTGACCGCGCTGCCGACGCGCTTCACCACGCCCGCCGCTTCGGTGCCGAGGCCAGAGGGCAGGGCGGGAACCGGATAAAGGCCGCCGCGCACGTAGGTATCGATATAGTTAATGCCGATGGCGCGGTTCTCTACCTGCACTTCGTGTTCAGCAGGATCGGCAGGATCGACATCTACCCATTGCAATACCTCAGGTCCGCCCTGCGCGGTGAACTGAATACGCTTTGCCATTTTTACTCCTGTGATTGTTCAACATGAGGCGTGAGAGGCGCGCCGCCATAAGGTATACTGGCGCGTCCCCTCAGAAGATCGGTATTGCATTCACTATGGCAGGAAATAAACCCACCAACAAATCGAACGACACGCCCGACCGGCAGCTGGAAGGTATTAAAATGCCGCCGCATTCGATTGAAGCGGAGCAGTCGGTGCTGGGTGGGTTGATGCTGGATAACGAACGCTGGGACAACGTCTCCGAGCGCGTCGTGGCGGAAGATTTCTTCAACCGCTCGCACCGTCTGATCTTTTCCGAGATGCAGCGTCTGCTGGAAGCGGGCCAGCCCATCGACCTGATCACGCTCTCTGAATCGCTGGAAACGCGTGGCGAGCTGGAGATGGCGGGCGGGTTCGCCTATCTGGCGGAGCTGGCGAAAAACACCCCCAGCGCGGCGAACATCGGCGCTTATGCGGATATCGTGCGCGAACGCGCAGTAGTGCGCGAAATGATCTCGGTAGCGAATCAGATCGCCGACGCCGGTTACGATCCCCAGGGACGCAACAGCGACGAACTGCTCGACTTCGCCGAGTCCAACGTCTTTAAAATCGCCGAGTCGCGCGCCAGCAAAGATGAAGGGCCGAAGAACATTCAGGAGGTGCTGGAAGCCACGGTTTCGCGTATCGAATCCCTGGTCTCGACGCCGCACGACGGCGTGACCGGCGTCGATACTGGCTATCAGGACCTGAATAAAAAGACCGCCGGTCTTCAGCCGTCGGATCTGATTATCGTCGCGGCGCGTCCGTCGATGGGTAAAACCACCTTCGCCATGAACCTGTGCGAAAACGCCGCCATGCTGCACGACAAGCCGGTGCTGATCTTCAGTCTGGAGATGCCCAGTGAGCAGATCATGATGCGTATGCTGGCGTCGCTGTCGCGCGTGGATCAGACGCGCATCCGTACCGGCCAGCTTGACGATGAAGACTGGGCGCGTATCTCCGGCACCATGGGCATCCTGCTGGAGAAGAAGAATATGTATATCGACGACTCCTCCGGCCTGACCCCGACCGAGGTGCGGTCGCGCGCGCGACGCGTCTTCCGCGAAAACGGCGGGTTGAGCATGATCATGATCGACTACCTGCAGCTGATGCGCGTGCCGTCGCTCTCCGACAACCGTACGCTGGAGATCGCCGAAATCTCTCGCTCGCTCAAGGCGCTGGCGAAAGAGCTTAACGTCCCGGTAGTGGCGCTGTCGCAGCTCAACCGCTCGCTGGAGCAGCGCGCCGATAAGCGTCCGGTCAACTCCGATCTGCGTGAATCCGGCTCTATCGAGCAGGACGCCGACCTGATTATGTTTATCTACCGCGACGAGGTTTACCATGAAAACAGCGATCTCAAAGGCATCGCCGAGATTATTCTGGGTAAACAGCGTAACGGTCCTATCGGTACGGTGCGCCTGACCTTCAACGGCCAGTGGTCGCGCTTCGACAACTATGCCGGTCCGGCGTACGACGACGAATAACTCTCTCTCCCGGCATGCACGATCTGTGCATGCCGCCTCGCATCATCAGAAAATAGTGTTGGACAACCTCGCCGTTAATCGGGTTATCTGTATCACAGCGCACGTTTACGCACTGGAAGCAGCATGACTCACGTAGATGATTACGACCTGAAAATACTGACTTTATTACAATCTAACGGCCGCCTGACCAACCAGGAGCTGAGCGATTTAGTGGGCCTGTCGGCATCGCAATGTTCGCGCCGCCGCATCAACCTTGAACAGGCGAATTTAATCCTCGGTTATCATGCGCGTCTGTCGCCTGATGCGATCGGTCTGGGCATGGTTGGTCTGATTGAGGTGCGGCTGATTAATCACACCGCCGAGTACGTTGACAGCTTTCACCGCATGGTGGAGCAGGAAGAGGCGATCGTTGACGCCTACAAAACCACTGGCGATGCCGATTATCTGCTGAAAGTCGCCGTGGCGGATCTCGCTTCGCTGAGCGCGCTGATAAGTCAGCTGGTAGCGGGCCATCAAAGCGTGTCGCATGTGAAAACCTCGGTGGTACTGGGTCGCCTGAAAGAGAACGGTCTGATGATGGCGCCTGCGCACAAGATGCGCCAAAAGAGTGCATGATGTGCTTAACTGGTGCAATAGAGCGCCAGATAATGCAAAAAATATGCGTCAGAATTCGAATTTGTGCATGAATTGACGGTTTGTCCGCAAGGCGTGCGCAAAAACAAGCAACAAAAGCGCCTTAGTTATCAACTGGATAATCACTGGCACCTGCCGAAGGCGACCATAAGCCGACGGTATGGTGCGTTTTTTGCATCTTAACGCCACGCTTTTTCCGCTTAGAGTGCAATAAGATTACCTATGGATAACGTCGTAGAACCTACCCGCATTCCTCATTCGCGCATCGAAGATGCGCTGGCGATTCTGCTCGGCACGCTGATGGTCTCTTTCGGCGTCATTATGCTAAAACAGGCGGGCGCGCTAACCGGCAGCACTGCCGGCATCGCCTTCCTGATTAGCTACCTGTCGCCGCTCTCGTTCGGCAGCGCCTTTTTCCTGATCAACCTGCCGTTTTACTGGCTGGCGGTACGCCGCATGGGATGGGAATTCACGCTGAAAACCTTCTGCGCGGTGGGGCTGGTGTCGCTCTTCACTCATCTGCATCCGCTCTTTGTCCACTTTTCCGCGCTCAATCCCTTTTATGCGACACTGTTCGGTAACGTGATCATGGGCATTGGGTTTATAGTGTTGTTTCGTCATAAAGCCAGCCTGGGCGGGATCAATATCCTGGCGCTGTGGCTGCAGGATCGCATTGGGCTGCGCGCCGGCAAACTGCAAATGGCCGTCGATACCTGCGTCGTGCTGGCGTCGCTGTTCGTCGTCAGCGGGCCGATGCTGCTGGCGTCGGTCGCGGGCGCAGTGATCCTTAACCTGATTATCGCCATGAACCATCGTCCCGGACGGTACATGGTTTAATGCTGCATACACCTCTGATTTTTACGACCACACATGGAGATCTGCACCGTGTTTCAAAACGTTGATGCCTACGCCGGCGATCCGATTCTGTCGCTGATGGAAACCTTTAAACAGGATCCGCGCACGAATAAAGTGAATCTCAGCATCGGCCTCTACTACGATGAGCAGGGCATTATTCCTCAGCTGCAGGCAGTCGCCGCCGCAGAAGAACAGCTCAAGGCCGAGCCCCAGCAGGCGTCGCTCTATCTGCCGATGGAAGGCCTCAACGCGTATCGCAACGCCATTGCGCCGCTGCTGTTCGGCGCCGATCACCCTATGCTGAAGGCGGGCCGTATCGCCTCGATTCAGACGCTGGGCGGCTCCGGCGCGCTGAAAGTCGGCGCGGATTTCCTCAAGCGTTACTTCCCGAACTCCGGCGTCTGGGTCAGCGATCCGACCTGGGATAACCACGTGGCGATCTTCAACGGCGCGGGTTTCGAGGTGAAGAGCTATCCGTGGTACGACGCAGAGACCAACGGTGTAAAATTCGACGCCTTCCTCGCCGCGCTGAAAGCGCTGCCGAAGCAGAGCATCGTGCTGCTGCACCCCTGCTGTCATAACCCAACCGGCGCCGACCTCACTGACGCGCAGTGGGATCAAACCGTTGAGATGCTGAAGGCGCAGGAGCTGATTCCGTTCCTCGATATCGCCTATCAGGGCTTCGGCGCGGGAATGGAAGCGGACGCCTATGCTATTCGCGCTATCGCCGCCGCAGGCCTGCCGGCGCTGGTCAGCAACTCCTTCTCGAAAATCTTCTCGCTGTATGGCGAACGCGTCGGCGGCCTCTCTATCGTGTGCGACAGCGCCGAAGAGGCGGGACGCGTGCTGGGCCAGCTAAAAGCCACGGTGCGCCGCAACTACTCCAGTCCGCCGAACTTCGGCGCGCAGGTGGTGGCGCGCGTGCTCAACGACGACGCGCTGAAAGCGAACTGGCTGGCGGAAGTCGAGGCGATGCGCCTGCGTATCATCGCGATGCGTAAAACCCTGGTGGACGTGCTCAGCACGGCGCTGCCCGGCAAAAACTTCGACTACCTGCTGAAGCAGCGCGGCATGTTCAGCTATACCGGCCTGAGCGCGCAGCAGGTCGATCGACTGCGTGAAGAGTTCGGCATCTATCTGGTGGGCAGCGGCCGTATCTGCGTCGCCGGGCTTAACAGCAATAACGTGCAGCAGGTCGCGCAGGCGTTTGCCGCTGTCATGTGATGTAGCTGATTCTGCCATCCGCCTCCCTGGCTTGCTCCAGATACAAACCGTCCGCTCAGGCTGACGGTTTTTTTTCGCCTTCAGGTTTACCTTTCCGCGACTTATTGCACACTTAAACGGTGTAACCAACTCAGGAACAAGGCATGTGGCATCAACAAACGCTCACGCTCGGTGAGAAATCACGCGGTTTTCATCTGGTCACTGACGAAATCGTCGGCCAAATTCCAGCGCTGGCTCAGGTGCAGACCGGCCTGCTGCATCTGCTGCTGCAGCACACCTCAGCGTCGCTGACGCTGAATGAAAACTGCGATCCCACGGTGCGCAGCGATATGGAAAACCATTTTATGCGTCAGGTTCCGGAAGCGGCGCCTTACCAGCACGACTATGAAGGCCGCGACGATATGCCGGCCCATATCAAATCCTCCACGCTGGGCGTATCGCTGCTGCTGCCGGTTCAGCGCGGCAGGCTGATGCTGGGCACCTGGCAGGGCATCTGGTTAGGGGAACACCGCATCCACGGCGGCGCGCGGCGCATTGTCGCCACTTTACAAGGGGAGTCGAAATGAATACGTCAGATCTGCTGACTTACTGCATGAGCAAACCGGACGCGGAGCAGAGCGTCCACAGCGACTGGAAAGCGACGCAAATTAAAAGCGGCGGCGTGCTGTTCGCCATGGTGCATGAGGTTGAGGGGCGTCCGGCGGTGTCGCTGAAAACGACGCCTGCGCTGGCGGACTTGCTGCGTGAGGAGCACAGCGACGTCTTCCCCAGCGAGCATCTTAATAAGACGCACTGGAGCACGCTGCTGCTGGACGGATCGCTGAAAGATTCGCAGATCTACTATCTGGTAGATGCCTCTTATCAGCAGGCTGGCGCGACCCGCGCGGCGGGCGTCTAAAAGAAGCGCGCGGCCAGAAGCCGCGCGCCGGGTGTCGCTTACGCCGCCGCTTCGTCGCGCAGCGTATTGATATCAATAACAAAGCGGTACTTCACGTCACTTTTCAGCATACGCTCGTAGGCTTCGTTAATCTGATTCATCGCAATCAGTTCGATATCGGAAGTAATGCCGTGCTTGCCGCAGAAATCGAGCATCTCCTGTGTTTCGGCGATGCCGCCGATCAGCGAGCCGGCAATGCTGCGGCGTTTCATGATCAGGTTAAATACCTGCGGCGCCGGGTGATCGTGCTCCGGTGCGCCGACCAGCGTCATATTGCCGTCGCGCTTCAGCAGGGCGATAAACGGGTTAAGATCGTGCTGCGCCGCCACGGTATTCAGGATGAAATCGAAGCTGTTGGCGTGCTGCGCCATCTGATCCGCATCTTTCGAGATCACCACTTCATCCGCGCCCAGGCGCTTGCCGTCTTCGATTTTCGACGGCGAGGTGGTGAACAGCACCACATGCGCGCCCATCGCGTGCGCAATTTTCACGCCCATATGGCCCAGGCCGCCCAGGCCGACGATACCGACTTTTTTGCCCGGACCGACGTTCCAGTGGCGCAGCGGCGAATAGGTGGTGATGCCAGCGCACAGCAGCGGCGCGACGCCCGCCAGATCCAGATTTTCCGGCACGCGCAGCACGAAGTTTTCATCGACGACCACCGCCGTTGAGTAACCACCGTAGGTGACGTCGCCGGTTTCGCGATCCTGGCCGTTATAGGTGCCGACGAAGCCGACTTCGCAATACTGCTCCAGCCCTTCCTGACAGCTCGGACAGCTGCGGCAGGAGTCGACCATGCAGCCGACGCCAACCAGATCGCCGACTTTATATTTGCTGGCATGGCCGCCGACAGCGGTCACGCGGCCGACGATTTCATGTCCCGGCACGACCGGAAAAAGGGTGTTTTTCCACTCGTTGCGGGCCTGGTGCAGGTCAGAGTGACAAACGCCACAGAACAACACTTCAATCTGTACATCATGCGCGCGCAGCTCGCGCGGTTTGTAATCGAACGGCGCCAGGGGGGATCTCGCGTCCTGTGCAGCGTAGGCGTGCGTAATATTCATGGTGTCTCCAGCTTCGTTGTGTCGTGAAGAGAGTCTTGATTTCGGCGCGCAGAGCGCCGTGATAAGAGGGCGCAGCCAACAGGGCGCGCCAATGAGGAACGTTAAAAGGATAGTCACAGAAGGCCGGCGCGGCTATGCCTATACATGCCTGAATCTTGCCTGATTCTGTTTTTATCGGAGGGAATATGCAGTAAAAAAAGGCCCGCGTGCGGCGGGCCTGAGAGGACTTAATATGGACTAACGCGGCTGGCGTAGGGCGAATGAGCGCTAGGCGCTCTTTTTCGCCAGCAGCGGCTTCAGGAAGCGCGCGGTATGCGATTTCTCGCACTCCGCTACGGTTTCCGGCGTGCCGGCGACGAGGATTTCACCGCCGCCGCTGCCGCCTTCCGGGCCGAGATCGACAATCCAGTCCGCCGTTTTGATCACGTCAAGGTTATGCTCAATCACCACGATGGTATTGCCCTGGTTGCGCAGCTGATGCAGCACCTCCAGCAGCTGGGCGATATCGGCGAAGTGCAGGCCGGTGGTCGGCTCATCCAGAATATAGAGCGTCTGGCCGGTGCCGCGTTTCGACAGCTCGCGCGCCAGCTTGACGCGCTGCGCCTCGCCGCCGGAAAGGGTCGTCGCCGACTGACCCAGACGAATATAGGAGAGGCCGACATCCATCAGCGTCTGCAGCTTGCGCGCCAGCGCCGGGACGGCGTCAAAGAACTCGCGCGCCTCTTCGATGGTCATCTCCAGCACTTCATGGATGCTCTTGCCTTTGTACTTTATCTCCAGCGTCTCGCGGTTATAGCGCTTGCCTTTGCACTGGTCGCAGGGCACGTAGATATCGGGCAGGAAGTGCATCTCAACCTTCAGCACGCCGTCGCCCTGGCAGGCCTCGCAGCGGCCGCCGCGCACGTTAAAGCTGAAGCGGCCCGGATTGTAGCCGCGCGAACGCGCTTCCGGCACGCCTGCGAACAGCTCGCGCACCGGCGTAAAGATGCCGGTGTAGGTCGCCGGGTTGGAGCGCGGCGTGCGGCCGATTGGGCTCTGGTCGATATCGATCACTTTGTCGAAGTGCTCAAGCCCGTTGATCTCGCGATAGGGTGCCGCTTCGCCGGTGGTCGCGCCGTTCAAATGACGCTGCGCGATGGGAAACAGCGTATCGTTAATCAGCGTCGATTTACCCGAGCCGGAGACGCCGGTGATGCAGGTAAACAGGCCGACCGGCAGCGTCAGCGTCACATCTTTCAGGTTGTTGCCGCGGGCGCCGCTGAGCTTCAGCGTTTTGGTCGGATCGCCTTTCACGCGCTCCTGCGGCACCGCAATCTCGCGCTTGCCACTGAGGAACTGGCCGGTCAGCGACTCTTCCACCGCCATGATTTCGTGCACCGTGCCTTCCGCTACGATCTGGCCGCCGTGCACGCCGGCGCCCGGGCCGATATCGATCACGTGGTCCGCCGCGCGGATGGCGTCTTCATCATGCTCGACCACAATCACGGTATTGCCGAGATCGCGCAGGTGAATCAGGGTGCTGAGCAGGCGCTCGTTGTCGCGCTGATGCAGGCCGATTGACGGCTCATCCAGCACATACATCACGCCCACCAGCCCGGCGCCGATCTGGCTCGCCAGGCGGATACGCTGCGCTTCGCCGCCGGAGAGCGTCTCTGCGGAGCGCGACATCGACAGGTAGTTCAGGCCGACGTTCACCAGGAAGCTCAGACGGTCGCCAATCTCTTTCAGCACCTTCTCCGCGATTTTGGCGCGCTGGCCGCTCAGCTTAAGGTTGCGGAAGAAATCCATCGCATGGCCGATGCTCATATCGGAGATGGTCGGCAGATTGGTGTTCTCCACAAACACGTGACGCGCTTCGCGACGCAGGCGGGTGCCTTCGCAGCTGGCGCAGGCGCGATTGCTGATAAACTTCGCCAGATCCTCGCGCACCGCGGTGGATTCCGTCTCTTTATAGCGGCGCTCCATATTGTGCAGCACGCCTTCAAACGGATGACGACGCACCGAGGTGTCGCCGCGATCGTTGATGTACTTGAACTCAATATTCTCTTTGCCGGAGCCGTAAAGAATGACCTGGCGCGCTTTCTCGCTCAGGGTGTTGAACGGCGCTTCGACGTCAAAGTTGAGATGCTCGGCCAGCGAGCGCAGCATCTGGAAGTAATAGAAGTTACGGCGATCCCAGCCGCGGATCGCGCCGCCGGCCAGCGACAGCTCGCCGTTCTGCACTACTCGGTCAGGATCGAAATATTGCTGCACGCCCAGACCGTCGCAGGTCGGGCAGGCGCCTGCCGGGTTGTTGAACGAAAAGAGACGCGGCTCCAGTTCGCGCATGCTGTAGCCGCAGATCGGGCAGGCGAAGTTGGCGGAGAAGAGCAGCTCTTCCGCGTTCGCGTCGTCCATATCGGCGACGATCGCCGTCCCGCCGGAGAGATCCAGCGCGGTTTCAAGGGACTCGGCGAGACGCGTTGCCAGATCCTCGCGTACCTTGAAGCGATCGATGACGACTTCGATGGTGTGCTTTTTCTGCAGCTCCAGCTTCGGCGGATCGGAGAGATCGCACACTTCGCCGTCGATACGCGCGCGGATGTAGCCCTGCGCCGCAAGGTTTTCCAGCGTTTTGGTGTGTTCGCCCTTGCGATCTTTCACCACCGGCGCCAGCAGCATCAGGCGCCGGCCCTCTTCCTGCGCCAGCACGTTGTCCACCATCTGGCTTACGGTCTGCGCCGCCAGCGGCACATCATGATCCGGGCAGCGCGGTTCGCCTACGCGGGCAAACAGCAGACGCAGATAGTCGTGGATCTCGGTGATCGTGCCGACCGTAGAGCGCGGGTTGTGTGAAGTGGACTTCTGCTCGATAGAGATAGCGGGCGACAGACCTTCGATATGGTCGACATCCGGCTTCTCCATCAGAGAAAGAAACTGACGCGCATAGGCAGAGAGCGACTCTACGTAGCGGCGCTGACCTTCCGCATAGAGCGTATCAAACGCCAGAGAGGACTTGCCGGAGCCTGACAGGCCGGTGACCACTATGAGTTTGTCGCGAGGGATGATCAGGTTGATGTTTTTCAAATTATGGGTGCGGGCACCACGAACTTCGATCTTATCCATTCACCTTTCCCGGATTGAGCAGCACGCCCCGTGTCTTGCGGACACGATTAGCGTAAACAGGGTATTATGGCACAAAAAATAGACTGATTAAATATCCAGTATTTTTGTGTTTTGAGGGTAAAATGAGCGCTTCTGCGAGACGGCTCGAAAGTGGGAACGCTTAGCAGGACGTGGTAGAATTGATCGTTTAGACTCTTAAGTAACAACTCATCGGGAGAGAGCAACATGGCCAGTCGTGGCGTAAATAAAGTGATTCTTGTCGGGAATCTGGGTCAGGATCCGGAAGTGCGCTACATGCCGAATGGTGGCGCGGTTGCCAACATTACGCTGGCCACCTCGGAAAGCTGGCGTGACAAGCAGACCGGTGAAAACAAAGAGATCACCGAGTGGCACCGCGTCGTGCTGTTCGGCAAGCTGGCGGAAGTCGCCGGCGAATATCTGCGTAAAGGTTCGCAGGTCTATATCGAAGGCCAGCTGCGCACCCGCAAATGGCAGGACCAGGGCGGCCAGGATCGCTATACCACGGAAGTGGTGGTCAACGTCGGCGGCACCATGCAGATGCTGGGCGGCCGTCAGCAGGGCGGCGCCAGCGCAGGCGGCGCCCCGATGGGCGGCGGCCAGCAGAGCGGCGGCAACAACAATGGCTGGGGCCAGCCGCAGCAGCCGCAGGGCGGGAACCAGTTCAGCGGCGGCGCGCAGTCGCGTCCGCAGCCTCAGAGCGCCCCGGCGAGCAACAACAACGAACCGCCGATGGATTTCGACGACGATATCCCGTTCTGATTGTTGCGCCATCGCATCACGATCTCAGGCCCCGTTTACGCGGGGCTTTTTTTCGCGTGCTTAACCGTCTGCAAAGGCGCTACGCGTTATATAGTCCTCTGCAAAATGCCTGCGGGGATCCTTTTTACTCGCCTGCCGAGACAGGACTAACCGGCCCATCTGGTTAAAATTTCCGCCGTACTGACGACCTGCGGCACATTTCCCGGCAGAGACAAACCCGCCCACACCTCATTGTGTTGCCCAATCAGCTGCTCCGCGCTGGCGTAAGTGCGATCCGCCGTGGTATGCGCATCGGCAGCGACAATAATGCGATAGCCTAAGCCCGCGCCGACTTTAATCGTGGTATCGACGCAGTAATCGCTCGCGCAACCGCAAATCACGAAACTATCAACGTCGAGCTGGGTCAGCGTGGCGGCCAGTCCGGTTTGCCAGAAGCTGTCGCAGGCGGTTTTCGTCACGTAAAGCGAACCCGCCGGCTGGCGCAGCTCTGGCAGCAGTTCAAAAGCTTCGGTGCCTGGCTGCATCTCGCCTTCGCGGTGAGTGATGAAGATTGCCCTGTCGGCTGCGTCAGTCAGTTGATTGATGCGCGCTATACGTCCGGCGCGATCGAAGCGCGGCGTGGCGAAAACGCCGTTTTGCATATCGACAACGACAATCACTCGCTGGGTCATTTTCTTTCTCCTGGTGAACGCTGCGCTTCAGTGTCAATCAGCCGTAGCGAAAGCACAAAACTCTTTTGCAATTCGCCAGCTATCGCTGGCATGCTGAAAGCCTGTCTGGTTAACGAGGAGATTGAGGTGGAGGGCGTTCCGGCTATTTTTCCCTGCGAAAAAGATCGCGCGCAGTTTCGCCAGTTTGCCGAGCTGCCAGGCGTAGAACTCTATAAGGCGCATATCACCCGCTATGCTTTTGAGCCGCATACGCATGAGGCTTTCGGCATCGGCACTATCGAATCGGGCGCGCAGCGATTTCGCTATCGCGGTGCGCAGTACACGGCGCCGACCCATTCGCTGGTCATGATGAATCCCGATGAGCTGCACACCGGCGAGTCCGCCTGCGACGAGGGCTGGCGTTACCAGATGATCTATATCCAGCCAGATGAAATGGCGCAGCTTACCGGCGACCGCGGCTGGTGGTTCAGCGACGCGCTGCGCACCGACTCGCATCTGGCGCTGCCGCTATCGCAGGCGCTGTCGGCGCTGTGGCTGGCCGACAGCCCGCTGGCGCGGCAAAGCCTGATGGGCGACGTGCTGGCGCAGCTAAGGCCGCTGGCGCGCATGGCGCAAAAAGGCAAAGAAGAGGGGCGTCATCGCTTCGACCAGGTGCGCGATTATCTGCGCGACAATCTGGCCGAGTCGGTAAGGCTGGAAGAGCTGGCTTCGCTGGCGGGACTCTCGCCGTGGCATTTTCTGCGCGCCTTCCGCGCCCACTTTCACGTTACGCCGCATCAGATGCTGATGGCCTATCGGCTATACGAAGCCAAGCTGCTGCTGGCGCGCGGGCTGTCGGCCGCCAGCGTGGCGGCGAGCGTCGGCCTGAGCGATCAGGCGCATCTCACCCGCGCCTTTGCTCAGCGTTACGGCATTACGCCGGTGCGCTATCAAAAACAGGTACGCGGCGCTTAGGGCGAACCGCAATCTGCTACAAGATTTTTCCCTGCTTTTTCCGCCACACTTCCTTACGCACTTTAATAAAGGAAGAGATGATGTTAGCTGGCGTGTTGTTTGCCCTTGCCGCAGGGCTGATGTGGGGACTGATTTTCGTTGGGCCGCTGCTGGTACCGGACTATCCTGGCGCGCTGCAGTCTGCCGGACGCTATGTCGCGTTCGGCCTGATCGCGCTGCCGCTCGCCTGGCTGGATCGCCGTCGCCTGCGTAAGCTGCTGCCGGCTGACTGGCGCGAGGCGCTAAAACTGTCGCTGGTGGGCAACCTTCTTTATTACACCTTTCTCGCCAGTGCGATTCAGCGTACCGGCGCGCCGGTATCCACCATGATTATCGGCACGCTGCCGGTGGTGATGGCGATTACCGCCAACCTTTGTTACGGCCATCTTGAAGGACGCCTGGCCTGGCGTCGGCTGGCGCCTGCGCTGCTGGCGATCGGCGCCGGTCTGGCGTGCGTCAATATCGCCGAACTGCGCGGGCAGGAGGGCGAGTGGGATTTAACCCGCTACCTGAGCGGCATCGCGCTGGCGGTGCTGGCTGTCGCGTGCTGGACCTGGTATCCGCTGCGCAACGCGCGCTGGCTGCGCACCCATTCGCAGCACAAGCCCGCCACCTGGGCGACAGCGCAGGGGATCGTGACGCTGCCGCTGGCGCTGGTGATGTATGCGCTGGTGGGTGCCCAGCTGGCGTGGCAGCAGCCGAGCTTCACGCTGCCGTTTGGCCCGCAGCCGCAGCTGTTTCTGCCGCTGATGCTGATGATTGGCCTGCTCTGCTCCTGGCTCGGCACTCTGTGCTGGAATGCCGCCAGCCAGCGACTGCCGACAGTCTTTATGGGACCGCTTATTGTATTCGAAACGCTGTCCGGCCTGCTGTGGACCTTTCTCTGGCGACAAAGCTGGCCGCCGCTGCTGACGCTGACCGGTATTCTCTGCCTGATCTTCGGCGTGCTGTGGGCGATGCGCATCAAGCCTGAGCCGCTATTGACCTCAATTGAGCATTAATTCCTCCGGTCAGCGCCTTAATTAACAGGCGCTGACCCGCTGATTTCACACCGTTTTAAGAATAATACGCAGAGCGGAGCGGCAAAATTTGCCGCTCTTTTGCTATTAAATCGCTAAGGGAGGAGTGATAAGCGTAATAAAAAGCGATCGCGATCGCATTTTTCCCTCTCTTTAAACAGCGCTTAACCTCTTTCGCAGGCCCTAATTACCTCTTCAGACGGCTCATATTCCATCCCAGACAGGCATTTAGGCCTGGGCAGTGGCGATCAATTCGCCATTTTGCTGCATATTTATTGTCTGCCGGTGCGTTTTTATTGGCATTTGGCCCTGAGAATAGCGTCTGATAAACCACCTTTTTTTCCAGAAAGAAGCGGGCTATTAAGAATAATTCCCAATGAGAAAATTTACGAAACTTTAGCTTTGGCGATCTTTATGCTGAATAATCTTATATGAGTTAGCAGCCGAATAAGAAAAGCGATAAGCATTGATAAACCATTCAGCCAGGAAAATTCCTGGCATTTTTTTACCGCTCCGCTTATTTAAGGTTGATTAAATATTCTCCACTGGATGCAAACTTAGTGCCAGGCTATGTTGAAGTAAAAATGGCTTCTCTGAGAAAAGCTGTTCAGCGCAGCTTAATGGAAGGAGAGAGTTTTAGCACCGTGCATTAACATGCCTGATGTAAAGCAGGAAGCACCAATCTCATCGAAATGAGATTGGGCGAGAGGAGAAGTAGCGAGAAATGCGAGACTTTTGCTGGTGCTTATCAATATTACCGCAAAAAATGAAAATCGATCCGGCTGCAAACCCATCAGGAATGCATGGAGCGAAAATTAAAGCCACGAATGGTATCTTAAAGTGTCATCATCTCTTCTGGTAAGAACAATCTCAGCGCTAAGTCAGTTTAGGGCAGTATTATTGGTTTTATCGATTTTCCGAGCCTGACGGATAGTGATAAACGCTGCGGCTAATATCGAGCAGGCGGCAGCTGCGGCGCGTGCCGATGTCGAACGTGCTCTGCAGGAAGTTGACCGCCTGACGCTTCTCATTGGTAGTAAAGAAGTTCTTCAATACGCTTTGCAGCATCTCCTTATCTGAGTTGAGCGTTTGCAGCTCACGGGTAAGTGTTTGTAGTTTATCTTCTAACTCCTTGATTTTTCTTCCTTCCTCTGAAGAGAGGCCAGAGAACTTCTTCTTCCAGCTATAGAAGGTGGCCTCAGAGATCCCCAGCTCGTCACAAATCTCCCTGACTTTAACCCCTGATTCAGAAGCTTTAATGGCATTTGTGATTTGCTCTTCGCTATATCGTGACTTTCTCATAAATGCTCTTACCTTTCTTATCGATTAATGGATGAGATGTACTGTATTAATATCTGGCACTGTAAATAAACTATTAATGCAGTATTAAAGTGCGCGATTAGAATTGCGTGGGTTAAATTAAGATATTTAGAATAAATATCATCATGGGATAAATCTTATTTTATTCTTATCGGATGGGCGCACCTTCCTGGCCAGGGATTTTTGTTATAGATTCTTCCCATCCCAAATACGAAAAATTTCTACGTACATTTGATATTTAGCATAACGTGCTTGCTAAATTCGCAGGGAAATGGCTTGCGAATGGGTTCTGTTTTCATCGTGAAATCGATTCCAGATTTGCCATTCTGAGCCAAATTTAATCAGAATTATCCTGAAAATATTCACCGAATCGTGTTCTGATTCTCATTTTTCGGACCAGCCTGGTTTGAAATCTTTAAATAACGCCAGGCCCACTGAGCGCTTGTTAATTCGTTACAGGGACGTTGTACCGAAGCGGTTGAAGTAAGTAATGCAAAGGATGAGTCAATGAAATTAAGCGTAATGTCTAATGCCGCCTGGATGATGTCTGAGAAGATCGTCTCGGTTTTTGGCGTCATATTTGTGACCTCCTACGTGGCGAAATCATTCGGGCCAACCGTATTTGGCCAGATGGCGTTTTCTACCTCTTTATTTTCAATGGTCCAGACCGTCGCCATCTTCGGTACCGAAACTATCTTGTTTAAGCGGATCAGTAAAAGCGCGCCAAAAGGGCTGCGCCTGATGAACGTGGCGCGCACGCTGCGCATGATTTTACTGCTGGTCACCGCGGCGCCGGTGCTGGCCTGGGTGTGGTTCACCATGCCGCAAAACTTTCTGGCGTTCACGCTGGCGTCGTTCGTCGCCTCGGTATTCGTGACGCAGGACACCTTCAGCGTTTACAACAACGCGCGCCTCGCCTCCCGGCTCAATACCGTTGCGAACTCGCTCGGCATGCTGCTGAGCTTTACCATCAGCTTCGTTATCGCCTGGCTGCGCCTCAATCCGGCATGGCTGACGCTCTCTATCGTGGCCGTGACGCTGGTGCCTTACGTTATCAAGCGATACAACTTTTACCGCGAAACGCAGGATATTGCTCCGCCGCAGGAGAAACGTAGCGCCTATCTGCGCTATCTGATGTACGCCGGTCTGCCGCTGGCGATCTCCAGCATTTTTATTTCAGTGCAGGTTAAAGCTGCGCAGATGTTTTTAGCCGGCATCGCGTCGGCAAGCGACCTCGGGCTGTTTGCGGCGGCCAACACTATTGCGGCTTCGTGGATTTTTATCCCCGTGGCGCTCATAACTTCATGCTTCACTGAAATCTTCAGGGAACGCGGCGAAGTGGCTATTAAGCTGGCAGCGCGGCTTAACGGCTATGTCATGGGAGTTTCACTGATGATGTTGCTGGTCATCGCGCTGTTCGGCGAGAAAATCATCATCGCTTTATACGGTTCAGAATACACACAGTCAGGAAGTCTCATTACGTTGTTGTCAATGGCGACCTGTTTCTCCGCTATGGGCACCGTAGCCTACCGCTACATGGTGAAAGAGGGTGGTTTCAACTATCTGTTGAAGAAAATCATCTGCCTGATGGTCATCAGCCTGCCGCTTTCATGGTGGCTGATCCAGGGCTACGGCATTATGGGCGCCGCATGGAGCGTCTTCGTGTCGGAACTCTTGTCCCTTACCGTAATGAATTACTTCTTCAAAAACGGCGTCATTCAAAGAATTCAGGTTTCCTCACTCAACTACAAAACCTACAAATGAGGTCAGATATGTTTAAGTTGAAAGATGAACTCAGAAGAAGTGTGCAGTACTTCATTAAGAAGATGCCCTGGGCATACCAGGACCGCATTTACTACTTCCACAAGTTCAAAAAATTGCCCAATTTGCGTCAACCCAAGGTCTTCAACGAAAAGGTGCTGTACCGCAAGTTCGTCTATGGCGACTACCAGATTTACGGCCGCCTTTCGGATAAGTATTCGGTGCGCGACTATATCGCCGAGAAGATTGGCAACGAATACCTGATTCCGCTGGTGCACGAGTCGACCGATCCGGCATCGTTGAACAGTCTGCAATGCTGGAAGGGCACGGTGATCAAGCCGAATCACGCTTCCAACATGGTAGAGATCCTGCTAGAAGAGCCGGACGCGCTGCGCAAGCAGCAGATTATCAACAGCTGCTATAAGTGGCTGAAGACCGACTTCGCCAACGAGGCGCGCGAGATCCACTATCGCTATATCAAGCCGCGTATTCTGGTTGAAAAGTATATCGGCGACGGCAAAACGGCACCGATCGATTACAAGTTCCATATGTTCAACAAGCGCGACGGCCGCTTTGAATATGTGCTGCAGGTGATCTACAACCGCTGCCAGCCGCAGCTGTCGATGAATTTTTACGTTAACAATCTGACCGAAGCGTTCCACAAGATTCGCGATACCGGCCTGGATGTGACGAAAATCGCCGACTCGCTGCAGCACGCGCTCGATCTGAGCAAGAAGCTGGCGAGCGATTTCGACTATGTGCGCGTGGACTGGTATATCCATGAAGGCCGCATCTATTTCGGCGAGCTGACCTTTACGCCGGGCGCAGGACTGGTGACAGGGCTGGATCGCGGACTTAACCAGATGATGGGAGATATGTGGATTCAGGATCGCCGCGGCACGCAGATACCGGGCGTTTCGGTGCAGGACGTCAATATCCCTGCGCTGTTGAAGAAAGTTTGAGTCACACAGCAAAATAAAAAACCCCGCGCTGCGGGGTTTTTTATTGGCTTTAAGCAATGTGCTAGCGCGGCAGGCATGGCCCGCTCGCAAAGTCGCTTAACGCATCCATGCTCGCTCGGCCCGCGCCGTCCCTGGCGCGGGACGCTTTGCTCTTCGGGCCATGCCTGCCGCTTTCAGCTACGTAAACCGCCTGTAATAAAAAACCCCGCGCTGCAGGGTTTTTTATTGAATGAAAATCAAGGCATCGGCCAGTCGGGCGGGGTCTGGCTCATCACCTGAATAAAAGTATCTTTGGTCACCAGCATAAAGTGATGCACGTTTTCCATGCTCAGCGAGATGCCCAGCAGCCCCATCACGAACCAGCAGGTCATCCCGAGACCGACGCCGCCGCACATAAACGCCATCACGTGATGGCTGCTCTGGCGGAACTTAATTTTAAGGGTGCTGGCAAAAAACATCATGATTGCGCTGAGCAGTTCCCAACGCATGACAATCAAGCTGGTGGTTATGGTCGCCATCGACTTAAGCCTCTGAATCTAAGTGATTATCCCTGACGGTTACCGGACATCACTGGCGACGAAAAGCGTGGTCAGGGAAAGGCTTTTCGCCGTCATAAAGGGTGCAATATGTGAGCTGGGTCACATTATATCACTGGATTTGATTTTTTGAACAAAATTTGTACCTGGTATGGTAGAAATTTTTTTATCGAAATGTTGGGCGGAAAATCAGGGCGTTAGGCGAGGAAAGCGGAAAGGTGCGCCCGTTAAGGGCGCCTGAGGCTTAGCGAACCGGGCAGCATTCCCCGGTGGTGCGCTGGGTATAGCTTGCCGCAGATTCGCTGCAGTCGAAGCTCAGCATACGTGGACGCTGAATCGCCTGGCGACGCATAAAGTGGCGATAGGCGGTCGGCGTCTGCGAAAACTGACGGCGGAAGACGCGGGAAAAGGTCTGCTGCGAGTCATAGCCGTACTGCATCGCGATATCAAATACCGGACGCTGCGTCTGGCGCAGCGCTTCCGCCGCCAGCGTCAGGCGACGTTCGCGAATGTAGCCGCCTAGCGTCTGTTTCGTCACGGTGCGGAACATACGCTGCAGGTGCCATTTTGAATAGCCGGACCTGGCCGCCACTTCATCGATCGACAGCGTCTTATCCAGGTTTTGGTCGATCCAGCGCGTCAGGGAGTGAATGATCTCTTCTTGCATCATAATCTCGTCCTTTAGTCCTGAGGGATTCGTTATTTGACGGAGGCGAGTATAATTCCTCAAGTTAACTTGAGGTAAAGAGCCAGATGAAAAAAGATCGCAACTACCCGAAACCGGTTTTAACGCCGGGCGAAGTCGCGCGCCGCAGCGGCGTGGCGGTCTCCGCGCTGCACTTTTATGAGAGCAAAGGGCTAATCTCCAGCACGCGCAACGGCGGCAATCAGCGCCGCTACAGCCGCGACGTGCTGCGGCGCGTCGCCATTATCAAAATCGCCCAGCGCATCGGCATCCCGCTCGCCACCGTCAGCGACAGCCTGATGCATATTCCCGCCAACAAGCGCATGTCGACCCACGAGTGGGACGCCCTGACGCAGCACTGGCGCGAGGAGCTGGATAAGCGCATCGAAACCCTGACGCGCCTGCGCAACGACCTCGACGGCTGCATCGGCTGCGGCTGCCTGTCGATGCGCGACTGTCCGCTGCGCAACCCCGGCGACCGGCTGGCGCAGCAGGGCTCCGGCGCGGTGCTGCTCGATCCCGAACAGGATGATAAAGGCGAGCCGCCGCGCTAAAGAGGATGAGCGCTATACTTGCCTGAGGTTCATAACAGGAATTCACTATGATTACCGTCCACCATCTTGAGCAGTCGCGCTCGCACCGCGTGCTGTGGCTGCTGGAAGAGCTGGAAGTGCCTTACCAAATCAAACGCTATCAGCGCGAGGCGTCGATGCTGGCGCCGGACGCGCTGAAAAAGGTTCATCCGCTCGGCAAGTCGCCGGTGATTACCGACGGTAATCAGGTGGTGGCTGAATCGGGCGCCATCCTTTCTTATCTGGAAGGCAAATATGACAGCGAACAGCGCTTAACCTCTCTCGATGAGCAGGCGCGTCTGCAGGCGAACTACTGGCTGCACTACGCCGAGGGGTCGCTGATGCCGCTGCTGGTGATGAAGCTGGTCTTTGGCCGCCTCGGCAAGGCGCCGGTGCCCTGGCTGCTGCGTCCAGCGGGCGCGGCGCTGGGCAAAGGCATGCAGAAGGCCTGGCTCGATAAGCAGCTGGTGCCGCATCGCCAGATGATTGAGCAACACCTGGCCGCTCAGCCCTGGTTCGCGGGCAAGCGCTTCAGCATTGCCGATATTCAGATGAGTTTTCCTCTGCTGGCGCTGCAGTCGCGCGGCGGCCTGGAGGATATGCCCGCCACGGCGGCGTGGCTGAATACCGTGCAGCAGCGCGCCGCCTGGCAGCGCGCCATTCAGCAGGGCGGCGAGGTGCTGCCGGGCGGCTGAGCACTAAAAAAGCTGCGACATCAAAGAGTAACGTGGCGGCGGCTCCAGCGCCGACGCCGCACAAGCCTTTAGAAACGCCTGTAAGCGCTCTTCTTTATCCTGAATTAAGGCGATGAAGCAGTTGAAAATCTGCTGCCAAACGCCGGATAATCCCTTGCCTTTTATCTGTCCGCATAGCGGAGAGTTATCCGCCGCGAAGTAAACGTTTGCCTGCCGCCTGGCGCGCCATTGCGCCGGGTTGATAACCAGGGATTTTGCAGGCAGCGACGCAGGGCGTTTCACACAACAAAAAATTCTTGAGGCTCAACTATGTCATACGAATCACGCTCGTCCGCTGGCAAGCTGGACGCCTGGTTCTCTGTTTCTGCACGCGGCAGCAGCGTCCGGCAGGAAATTCTGGCGGGACTGACCACCTTCCTGGCGATGGTCTACTCGGTGATTGTGGTGCCCGGCATGCTGGGCAAAGCGGGCTTTTCGCCTACGGCGGTCTTCGTCGCCACCTGTCTGGTCGCCAGCGTCGGCTCTATCGTGATGGGACTGTGGGCCAACCTGCCTATGGCCATCGGCTGCGCCATCTCGCTCACTGCCTTTACCGCCTTTAGCCTGGTGCTCGGCCAGCATATCAGCGTGCCGGTAGCGCTCGGCGCGGTATTCCTGATGGGGCTGCTGTTCACCGTTATCTCCGTGACCGGCATCCGCGCCTGGATCTTGCGCAATCTGCCGATGGGCGTGGCGCACGGCACCGGCGTGGGTATCGGCCTGTTTCTGCTGCTGATCGCCGCCGACGGTATCGGGCTGGTGGTGAAGAATCCCGCGGCCGGCATGCCGGTGGCGCTGGGCCACTTCACCTCGTTTCCGGTGATGATGTCGCTGCTGGGACTGGCGGCGATCGTCGGGCTGGAAAAGCGCCGGGTGCCGGGCGGCATTCTGCTCACCATCATCGCCATCTCGATTCTTGGGCTGATCTTCGATCCGGCGGTGAAGTTTCAGGGACTGTTCGCCTTGCCCAGCCTGCGCGACAGCCAGGGCGAGTCGCTGCTGTTCAGCCTGGATATTATGGGCGCGCTACAGCCGATGGTGCTGCCGAGCGTGCTGGCGCTGGTGATGACGGCGGTGTTCGACGCCACCGGCACCATCCGCGCGGTGGCGGGGCAGGCGAACCTGCTGGATGAGAAGGGCCAGATCATCAACGGCGGACGCGCCCTGACCACCGATTCGGTCAGCAGCCTGTTCGCCGGCCTGGTCGGCGCGTCGCCTGCGGCGGTCTATATCGAATCCGCGGCCGGCACGGCGGCAGGCGGCAAGACCGGCCTGACGGCGATTGTGGTCGGCCTGCTGTTCCTGGCGATTCTGTTTATGTCGCCGCTCGCTTATCTGGTGCCCGCCTACGCCACCGCGCCCGCGCTGATGTATGTCGGCCTGCTGATGCTGAGCAACGTAGCGAAAATCGACTTCGGCGACTTCGTCGATGCGATGTCCGGCCTGGTGACCGCGGTCTTTATCGTGCTGACCTGCAATATCGTCACCGGCATTATGCTCGGTTTCGCCACGCTGGTGGTGGGCCGCCTGTTCGCCGGCGAGTGGCGCAGGCTGAACGTCGGCACCGTGGTGATTGCGGCCGCGCTGGTGATCTTTTACGCCGGCGGCTGGGCGATCTAGCGGTAAAACCGGGCGAGCGCCGTCTCGCCCGGGACTTTCTCCTGATTTTTCGCCGCGCCGCACGCGTGACTTGTCATTCTCTGCGCACTTTGCTTTACACTTTAGCGCTCACAACATTTTTTCTGACTTTACGATTCGCCTAAGGAAAGCATGGAAATCTTCTTCACTATTCTCATTATGACGCTGGTGGTGTCGCTCTCCGGGGTGGCCGCGCGCATCTTGCCGTTCCAGATCCCGCTGCCGCTGGTGCAGATCCTCGCCGGCGCGCTGCTCGCCTGGCCCACGTTCGGCCTGCATGTCGATTTCGATCCGGAACTCTTCCTGGTGCTGTTTATTCCGCCGCTGCTGTTTGCCGACGGCTGGAAGACGCCGATCAGCGAGTTCCTGCACCATGGCCGGGAAATTATCGGCCTGGCGCTGGTGCTGGTGCTGATTACCGTGGTCGGCATCGGCTACCTCATCTACTGGATGGTGCCGGGTATTCCGCTGATCCCCGCCTTCGCGCTGGCGGCGGTGCTGTCGCCGACGGACGCCGTGGCGCTCTCCGGCATCGTCGGCGAGGGACGCATTCCGAAGAAAATCATGTCGATTGTGCAGGGCGAGGCGCTGATGAATGACGCCTCCGGCCTGGTCTCGCTGAAGTTCGCCGTTGCGGTGGCGATGGGCACCATGGTGTTTACCTGGGGCGGCGCCAGCGTCGAGTTCCTCAAAGTCGCGATCGGCGGCCTGATTGCGGGCGTGGCGGTCTGCTGGCTCTATGGTAAATCGCTGCGTCTGCTGAGCCGCTGGAGCGGCGACGATCCGGCGACGCAAACCGTGCTGCTGCTGCTGCTGCCGTTCGCCTCCTACCTGATTGCCGAACATCTCGGCGTCTCCGGCATTCTGGCGGCGGTCGCAGCGGGCATGACCATTACCCGCTCCGGCATTATCCGTCAGGCGCCGCTGGCGATGCGCCTGCGCGCCAACAGCGTCTGGCAGATGCTGGAGTTCGTCTTCAACGGCATGGTGTTCCTGATGCTCGGCCTGCAGCTGCCGGACATTATCGGCACCTCGATTGACGCCGCCAACGCCGATCCCAACGTCGAGCTCTGGATGCTGTTTACCGACATTATCCTGGTCTACGGCGCGCTGATGGTGGTGCGCTTCGGCTGGCTCTGGATTATGCAGCGTCTCAGCAAGCGCGTGCTGAAGAAGAAGCCGATGGAGTTCGCCAACTACTCGCTGCGCGAGCTGCTGATCGCTACCTTTGCCGGCGTGCGCGGCGCCATTACCCTGGCGGGCGTGCTCTCTATCCCGCTGTTCCTGACCTCCGGCGAGCCGTTTCCGGCGCGCTATGAGCTGGTATTTATCGCGACCGGCGTGATCCTGTTTTCGCTGCTGGTGGGCGTGGTGCTGCTGCCGCTGCTGCTGCGCGGCGTGGACGGCATCGATAAAGCCGGACACCGCCGCGAGCTGCAAAACGCCCGTGCGGTGATGGCGAGCGTGGCGATCGAAAGCCTGCATAAAATGGAAGAGCGGCTGGAGAACAGCAGCGAAGTGAATATCGATCCTGAGCTGCTTAAAGAGGTTAGCCTGCGCGTTATCGGCAACCTGCGTCGCCGGGCGGACGGCAAAAGCGATCTGGAGCAGGCGCTGTTCGCCGAGAATCTGGAGCGTCGTTTCCGCCTGACCGCGCTGCGCGCCGAGCGCGCCGAGGTCTATCACCTGCGCGCGACCCAGCAGCTCTCCGATGAGAGCATGCAGCGCCTGCTGCGCGATCTCGACCTGCTGGAAGCGCTGCTGATCGAGAAAGAAGAGTAAGCCGCGCGCCGCGCCTATACCGACAGGCGCGGCGCTTCATCCGGCCAGTGTTCGCGGCAGCAGGCGATCCACGCCTGCGCGCTGCGCGACAGATAGCTTCCCTCCCGCCAGATCAATCCCAGACTCCACATTAGCTCCGACTCCAGCGGCAGCCACAGCAGCGACTGCTTATCCAGCCGCTGACAGATCGGCTCCGGCAGGATCGCCAGCCCCATCTCCGCCTGCACCATCGCTGCCAGAAAATCCCACTGTCCGCTGCGCACCGCGATATGCGGCGTGACGCCAAGACGCTGAAACGCCTTCATCAGCTGGCGATTCAGCGAGAACTCCTCGTTGAAAATCAGCAGCGGATGCGCCGCCAGCTCCGTCAGCGCGATATGGCTGCGGTTAAGCCAGGCGGGCTGACGCGGCACCAGCACGCAGAGCGGATGGTGCATCAGGGGCAGCGTGTTCAGCGGCAGATCGGGATCGACCGGCAGGGCGGTAAGGGCGATATCCAGGCTGCCCGCGAGCACCGCCTGCTGCACCGTCAGGCCGCCAAATTCGGCGATGTTCAGGGTGACGCCGGGATAGCGGCGGCGAAACGCCGAGATCGAGCCGGCGATCTGCATGCCGACCATCGGCGGAATGCCGAGGCGCAGCTCGCCGGTTTTCAGCTGGTTAATGTCGCCGATCTCCGCCTCAAGCTGGTGGAACTCCTGCAAAATCGCCAGCCCGCGCTGGTAGACCGCCTGGCCGCTGTCGGTCAGATGCAGCTTGCGGCCGTCGCGCAGCAGCAGGGTGCAGCCCAGTTCCTCTTCCAGCTGACGCAGCATTTTGCTGATGGTGGGCTGGGTCACATAGAGCTTCTGCGCGGCGCGGGTAAAACTCTGCTGGCGCACCACCTCGGTAAAGTAGCGTAACGCACGGACGTCCATAACTATTCCCTTTTGGCATGATTGGGATAATTTTAATTCATTTTTTTCACCTTCTGTCGCGGATTTATACTAAGCACCGAATCTGGTGAAGGGAGAGAAGAAAATGGCGTTAGCGCTCAGCCCGCAGCGCGTGGGCAGGCTGCAACGACTCTGGTTGCCGCTGCAGCTGCTGCTGTACATCGGCATGTTTATCGCCAGCGATCGTCTGGTGAGCTGGCTGCATTTGCCGCTGCCCGCCAATATCGTCGGCATGCTGCTGTTGCTGGCGCTGATCGTCACGCGCGTGCTGCCGCTGCGCTGGGTCAGAGCGGGCTCGCGCTGGCTGCTGGCCGAAATGCTGCTGTTCTTTATTCCGGCGGTGGTGGCGGTGGTGAACTACGGCGACCTGCTGCGCGTCGACGGCTGGCGCATCTGCGTGGTGATTGCGCTAAGCACCGTGCTGGTGCTCGCCTCCACCGCGCTGGTGGTCGATCGCCTCTACCGCTATGAAGTGGCGCGCGCGGCGCGCAGGGAAGAGCGTGATGCGTGATTTTATCCTGAGCCTGCTCTGTCTGGCGGTCACGCTGCTGATCTACTTTCTCAACAAGCGTCTCTATCGCCGCTGGCGCACGCTGCTGCTGATGCCGCTGGTGGCGACGCCCGTGCTGCTGGTGGCGCTGCTGCTGATTACGCACGTCTCCTGGCAGGACTATATTGCTGAAAGCCACTGGCTGCTCTGGCTGCTCGGCCCGGCGACGCTGGCCTTTGCCGTGCCGGTGTATGAAAACATGACGATTATTCGCCGTCACTGGCTCTCGCTGAGCGCGGGTGTGCTGACCGCCACGCTGGTGGCGGTGTGCAGTTCGGTGTGGCTGGCGCGGCTGCTGACGCTGCCTGAGTCGATCCAGCGCAGCCTGGCGGTGCGCTCCATCACCACGCCTTTCGCGCTGGCGGCGGCGAAGCCCATCGGCGGCCAGCCCGATCTGGTGGCGCTGTTTGTGGTGATTACCGGCGTATTCGGCATGGCGATCGGTGACGTGCTGTTTCTGCGCATCGCTATCCGGCAGGGCGTGGCGAAAGGGGCGGGTTTCGGCGCGGCGTCGCACGGCGCAGGCACGGCGCGCGCCTACCAGCTCGGCGAGCAGGAAGGCGTGGTTGCCAGCCTGGTGATGATGCTTTCCGGCGTGGTGACGGTGGTGCTGGCGCCGCTTATCGGCCAGCTGATGTGGGCAGCCTGACAACAAAATTTGCCGATCGACATGTCTGTTTACGTAAAGGTTGCCAAATAGAGTTGTCAGAGGATTTCAGGCTGTTAACCTTTGCGCCGAAATTATTGTCCTTTCATGGAGTGGAATCATGTTTAAGCAACTTGTTACCGGGAGCGCACTGGGTCTGGTACTGCTGAGCGGCGCGGCGCAGGCTATCGAAGGCAGCGTGGATGTCGGCGAGCACAACACTAATCTGAACGTCGGTCTGGGCACCACCTCTCCGGGCCTGTTCCTTAAAGGCAACTGGCTGCGCAGCGATCACGACGGCAGCACCTACGGCCTGGGACTGGGTTACAACGTCGATATCGGCGGACTGCGTCTGGCGCCGACCGCCAAGACCATTTTCACCCATCCGGAAGATGGTAAAGATGGCTTCGCCGTGGCGCTGGGCGGCGGCGCGCAGTACAGCTTCAACAGCATGTGGGGCCTGTACGGCGAATACTACTACGCGCCAGAAGGTCTGACCGACCATCTCGACAGCTATCAGGAAGCCGCTGGCGGCCTGAGCTTCACCCCGATTTCACTGCTGAACCTGCGCGTGGGCTATCAGTATATCGAGCTGAACAACAAAGGCGGTCGTAAAGACAACGTGCTGGTCGACGGCCCGTACGTCGGCGCTTCGCTGCGTTTCTAATCAGCGTAATAAACACGTTTGAGCCGGTTGCTTGCGCGACCGGCTTTTTTATTGTCAGGGCTGACGCTTTTTCACCGCTTTTGGCAGACGCGTCTGATGAATAATCGCGATGACCTGAATGCCCTCAGGCACCCGAAGAAAATAGAGGTAATGGCTTTCGTAAGGCCAGTAAAAGACGCCTGGCCAGGTCTCATTGCTGATGTCGATGCCGACCTGATGGCTGGCGAGCATTTGCATCGTCACACGCATGCCCTGCAAATACGCCTGAGTGATGACAGCTCCCCATCGCGTTAATGAATGGGCTTTGACCTCTTTTAAATCTTCCTTCGCTTCATCCGTAAGCCTGAACTGTCCCATTACAGATCCTTCATCAGCTCCTCAAAGACAGCCTCACCGTCATGCAATTGACCGTTTTCCGCCTGAGCGATAGCGTGCGCCAGTTTAGCCCGCAGGCTTTCTAGCTTGAATTGCTCAAAGGCTTCATAATCTTCAGCTGGCAGGCAGACAAAGGCGGTGCGGCCATTTTTAGTGATAGTAACGGCCTCGTGCTGCGCTTTGTTCATCAGCTCGCCAAAACGCGTTTTTGCCTGGTTAGCGGTAAAACTCAGCATTGTGATTCCTTAATCGTGCGAATCGTGCGATTCGCACTTATTTTAGCCTTTCTGCTGAGAAAAACGCCAGCGTCTGTTCACGCTGGCGGGAAAGATATGACTTAGTGCGACTTGCCCTGCGAGATGCCAATACCGGTTTGCGAGCGGATAAACTGCGCCCGGAAGCGGCCGCGCTCCTGCGCGCCCTGCGGCGAATGGTCGGTAACGGAGAAGAGCCAGGTGCCGACAAAGGCGACAATCATCGAGAAGAGCGCCGGATACTCATAGGGATAAACCGGGGAGGCGTGACCCAGCACCTGCACCCAGACCGTCGGGCCGAGGATCATCAGCACAACCGCGGTAATCAGCCCAAGCCAGCCGCCAATCATCGCGCCGCGGGTAGTCAGCTTCGACCAGTACATCGACAGCAGAATGATCGGGAAGTTACAGCTGGCGGCGATAGAGAAGGCGAGGCCGACCATAAAGGCGATGTTCTGCTTCTCAAACAGGATGCCCAGCGCAATCGCCACCACGCCCAAGACCAGTACGGTAATCTTCGACACGCGCAGCTCTTCGCGCTCGGTCGCCTGGCCTTTGCGAATAACGCTGGCGTACAGGTCGTGCGATACCGCCGACGCGCCCGCCAGCGTCAGCCCGGCGACCACTGCCAGAATGGTGGCGAAGGCCACGGCGGAGATAAAGCCGAGGAAGGTGCTGCCGCCTACCGCGTTCGCCAGATGCACCGCCGCCATATTGGTGCCGCCGATCAGCGCGCCGCTGGCGTCTTTAAAGGCGGGATTCGCCCCGACCAGCAGAATCGCCCCGAAGCCGATAATAAAGGTCAGGAAGTAGAAGTAGCCCATAAAGCCGGTGGCCCAGAAGACGCTTTTACGCGCCTCGCGCGCGTCCGCCACGGTAAAGAAGCGCATCAGAATATGCGGCAATCCGGCGGTGCCGAACATCAGCCCCAGTCCGAGCGAGAGCGCGGAAATGGGATCCTTCACCAGCCCGCCCGGCTGCATGATGGCCGCGCCTTTCGGGTGCACCGCCATCGCCTGAGTAAAAAGGTTATTGAAGCTGAAGCCGGTCGCCTTCATCACCATGATCGCCATAAAAGAGGCGCCGAACAGCAGCAGTACCGCTTTGATAATCTGCACCCAGGTGGTCGCCAGCATGCCGCCGAACAGCACGTAGAGCACCATCAGAATGCCCACCAGCACCACGGCGATATGATAGTCGAGGCCGAACAGCAGCTGGATCAGCTTGCCCGCGCCCACCATTTGCGCAATCAGGTAGAGCGCCACCACTACCAGCGAGCCGCAGGCGGAGAGGGTGCGAATCGGCTTCTGCTGCAGGCGATAAGAGGCGACGTCGGCGAAGGTGTAGCGACCCAGGTTGCGCAGGCGCTCGGCGATCAGAAACAGGATCATCGGCCAGCCCACCAGGAAGCCGAGCGAGTAGATCAGCCCGTCGTAGCCGGAGGTATAAACCAGCGCGGAGATGCCGAGAAAGGAGGCGGCGGACATAAAGTCGCCCGCCATCGCCAGGCCGTTCTGGAAACCGGTTATATTGCCGCCGGCGGTATAGTAGTCGTTGCGCGAGCGGGTGCGCTTCGACGCCCAGTACGTAATGCCCAGCGTGGCGGCGACGAACACCACAAACATGCCGATCGCCTGATAGTTGGTGGCCTGCTTCTGCACCGCGCCGGTCAGGGCGTCCGCCAGCGCGGAGGCGGGCAGCAGCGCCAGCAGCCAGAGAGAAAGACGCTTCATGGTTTTACCTCGCTGAGGATCTGCTTCGTCAGGCGATCGAATTCGCCGTTGGCGCGCCAGACGTAAACGCCGGTCAGCACAAAAGAAATCACAATCAGGCCTACGCCGATGGGAATGCCGCGCGTCACGCTGGTGCCGTCATGCAGCGGCGTGCCGAGCCAGCCGGGCGCGAAAGCGATCAGCAGAATAAAGCCGACGTAGAGCACCAGCATAATCAGCGACAGCACCAGGGCGAACCGCTGGCGCTTATGCACCAGCTCCTGAAAGCGCGGATGACGCTCAATTCGTTGATTGAGCGCCTCCTGAGTGGAAAGGGCGTCGTTCATCACAGTTTCTCCAGAGGTTATGCAGGCGGCAGCCTCACGCTGCTGCGCGAGAAAGGCCTGGTCAGATATTGTTATGTGACTTCAGAAACACACTGCGTAAGGAAAGGGCGGCGGGAAGAAGAGACCTCCCGCCGGTAAGACGGTTTACGGCATACGGAGCGTCTGCTTCTCCTCCAGCAGTTTATCCACGACGCCTGGATCGGCCAGCGTTGAGGTATCGCCCAGATTGCTGGTGTCGCCCGCGGCGATCTTGCGCAGAATGCGGCGCATAATCTTGCCGGAGCGGGTTTTCGGCAGCGAGTCGGTCCAGTGCAGGATATCGGGCGTAGCGATGGCGCCGATCTCTTTCCGCACCCAACTGCGCACCTCGGTATAGAGCTCTGGCGACGGCTCTTCGCCATGGTTCAGCGTGATATAGGCGTAGATCGCCTGGCCTTTAATGCTGTGGGGAATGCCCACCACCGCCGCTTCGGCGATTTTAGGGTGCGACACCAGCGCAGATTCGATCTCGGCGGTGCCGAGACGGTGGCCGGAAACGTTAAGCACGTCGTCGACGCGGCCGGTGATCCAGTAGTAGCCATCTTCGTCGCGGCGCGCGCCGTCGCCGCTGAAATAGCAATTTTTGAAGGTAGAGAAGTAGGTCTGCTCGAAGCGGTCATGATCGCCGAACAGCGTACGCGCCTGGCCCGGCCAGGAGTCGGTGATCACCAGATTGCCTTCCGCCGCGCCCTCCTGCGGATTGCCTTCGTTATCCACCAGCGCAGGCTGCACGCCGAAGAAAGGTTTGGTCGCGGAGCCCGCTTTCAGCTCGATGGCGCCCGGCAGCGGCGCGATCATAAAGCCGCCGGTTTCAGTCTGCCACCAGGTATCGACAATCGGACAGCGGCCGTCGCCAATCTTATTGTAGTACCACTCCCAGGCTTCCGGGTTAATGGGTTCGCCCACCGAGCCCATGATGCGCAGGCTCTGACGGCTGGTGCCCTCAATCGCCTTGTCGCCTTCCGCCATCAGGGCGCGGATCGCCGTCGGCGCGGTATAGAGCAGGGTCACTTTGTGTTTATCCACCACTTCCGCCATGCGGCTCGGTTTCGGCCAGTTCGGCACGCCCTCGAACATCAGGGTGGTGGCGCCGCACGCCAGCGGCCCGTAGAGCAGATAGCTGTGACCGGTGACCCAGCCGACGTCGGCGGTACACCAGTAGATATCTTCCGGATGATAATCGAAAACGTATTTAAAGGTGGTCGCCGCATAAACCAGGTAGCCGCCGGTGGTGTGCAGCACCCCTTTCGGCTTGCCGGTAGAGCCAGAGGTATAAAGGATAAAAAGCGGATCTTCCGCCTGCATCTCGGCGGGCGCGTGCTGCTCGCTCGCTTTATCCATTAACTCGGACCACCAGAGATCGCGGCCATCCTGCCAGTCGATCGACCCGCCGGTACGCTTCAGCACCACCACATTTTTCACGCTGTTGACGGTGGGATTTTTCAGCGCGTCGTCGACGTTTTTCTTTAGCGGGATAGGACGTCCGGCGCGCACGCCTTCGTCCGCGGTGATCACCAGTTTCGCGCTGGAGTCCACCACGCGGCCCGCCACCGCTTCCGGCGAAAAGCCGCCGAAAATCACCGAATGCACCGCCCCGATGCGCGCGCAGGCCAGCATCGCCACCGCCGCTTCGGGCACCATCGGCATATAGATCGCCACCACGTCGCCTTTTTTCACTCCCAGCGACAGCAGCACGTTGGCGAAGCGGCACACCTGGTTATGCAGCTGGCGAAAGGTCAGGGTCTTGCTTTCGCTGGCGTCGTCGCCTTCCCAGATAATGGCGGGATGGTCGCCGCGCTTTTCCAGATGGCGATCGAGGCAATTGGCCGCCAGATTAAGCGTGCCGTCCTCATACCAGCGAATAGAAATATTGCCCGGCGCGAAAGAGCTGTTTTTCACTTTGCTGTAGGGCTTGATCCAGTCGAGGATTTTCCCCTGTTCGCCCCAGAACGCATCCGGGTCGCTGACGGACTGCTGATACATCGTCTGATACTGCTCGGCAGTGATCAGGGCATTCGCGGCAATGCCGGCAGGAATCGGGTGTTTATGTTGTTGGCTCATGGCGGATCTCCTTGAAGATGTTAATAATATGTCAATCAAAGGTTAAGTGAAGCCTGAGCCAATGCTTTGTTTCTTTTTTGCGCCTTAGATCACGAGAGCGCCCGCCTGCTTGTTATCCCTTGCAAAACCATCGAACATGCTCCGCAATTCGACCCTGTGGCTGGCGAAAAATGCAGCAAACGAACCCGTCGCCTTTTTGCGCAGCGCTGCATAGCTATGCGGATAATTTAATAACTATTACTTTTTAGAACAGCAGGTTAGGGTTTTTATAACTAAACAGCATTTTATGCTAGAAGAGTGGCTAATCTTTAATCGAACACGCCAGGGGTTGCATTTACCACAGTGAAAATGGTACTTATCTCGCCCCTGCTCAGCAGGACTCAACCAGACGGCGTCTGAAAAAAGTACGGGAATTTTCGCATTTTCGTCGAGGACGCTGTCCTCAATAACCCTCTAATTTACCGGGCTTTTGCTCACTTCCCTGTGTGTATCCTTCTCTGCACCTTCGCAGCGTAGCAATAGGGGTTTTGACTGAGGAAATAACGCGTTATGAAAGGTTTTAAAATAAGCCTGGCCTGGCAGATTCTGATTGCGCTGGTGCTCGGCATCGTTGTCGGTTCAGTGCTGCATAATCAGCCAGACGATCGTGAATGGTTAATCACCAACATTCTCAGCCCGGCGGGCGATATCTTTATTCATCTGATCAAGATGATCGTTGTGCCTATCGTGATTTCATCGCTGATTGTCGGCATTGCCGGCGTGGGCGATGCGAAGAAACTGGGACGAATCGGCGTCAAAACCATCGTCTATTTCGAAGTGATCACCACCCTTGCCATTGTGGTCGGCATTACGCTGGCTAACGTGTTTCAACCCGGCACCGGCATTGATATGTCAACGCTGGCAACGGTGGACATCTCTAAGTATGAAGCCACGACCGAAGCGGTGCAGAACGGGCCTCACAGCCTGGTCGCCACCATTCTGTCGCTGATCCCGCAGAACATCTTCGCTTCGCTGGTGAAGGGCGACATGCTGCCGATTATCTTCTTCTCGGTGCTGTTCGGCATGGGCCTGTCGGCGCTGCCGTCGGAGCAGCGCGATCCGCTGGTCAACATCTTCCGCAGCGTGTCGGAAACCATGTTTAAAGTGACGCACATGATTATGCGTTACGCGCCGGTGGGCGTCTTCGCGCTGATCGCCGTGACCATCGCCAACTTCGGCTTCACCTCTCTGTGGCCGCTGGCGAAGCTGGTGCTGCTGGTTTACGCCGCGATTCTCTTCTTCGCGTTCGTTATCCTCGGCGGCGTGGCGCGCTTCTGTAAGCTGCGCATCACCACTCTGATGCGTATCCTGAAAGATGAGCTGATCCTCTCTTACTCGACCTCCAGCTCGGAAACCGTGCTGCCGCGCATCATGCAGAAGATGGAGGCCTACGGCGCGCCGAAGGCGATCACCAGCTTCGTGGTGCCGACCGGCTACTCCTTTAACCTGGACGGCTCAACGCTCTATCAGAGCATCGCCGCCATCTTTATCGCGCAGCTTTACGGCATCGACCTGTCGCTGACCGATGAGATCATCCTGGTGCTGACGCTGATGGTGACCTCCAAGGGCATCGCAGGCGTGCCGGGCGTCTCGTTCGTGGTGCTGCTGGCGACGCTGGGCAGCGTCGGCATTCCGCTGGAAGGCCTGGCCTTTATCGCGGGCGTCGACCGCATCATGGATATGGCGCGCACCGCGCTTAACGTCATCGGCAACGCGCTGGCGGTACTGGTTATCGCCCGCTGGGAAAACCAGTTCGACGCCGAGCAGGCGAAAGCCTACGAGCTGAAGCTGCGCGCACAAACGGCGAGCTAACCCTTCTTTTGACCTGACCATCAGGCGACGAGCCAGGCTAAACAGCGGATAAGACGGACCGAAGAGCAAAGCGTCCTGCGTCATGGATGACGCAGGCCGAGCTGCCAGGGATGGCGCTTTTTGCGTCTTTGCGATCGGGCCGTCTTATCCGCGCAGGCTCCGGCTTTCCAGGCAACATCAGGCCATGTAACAGGGTTCAGACAACGTCTGAACCCTTTTTTTATCCCGCAAATATGATAAAACCGGGCCTGGATAAATCATGCCCGGAGCACGTCCCATGACAATCGACCTCAGCCAGCTCATCACCGAAGGCCGTAACCCGGCCAGCCAGAACATCGACGAGCTCTCCACCGACGCCATGCTGCGCGTCATCAACAACGAAGATAAAAAAGTGGCGCTGGCGGTCGAAGCGATCGTGCCGCAGATCGCCCAAACGGTTGACGCCATCGTCGCCGCCTTTGCACAGGGCGGCCGACTGATCTACAGCGGCGCAGGCACCTCCGGGCGACTCGGCATCCTCGACGCCAGCGAATGCCCGCCGACCTTCGGCACGCCGCGCGACCAGGTGGTAGGGCTCATCGCCGGCGGCCACAAGGCGATATTGCAGGCAGTAGAAAACGCGGAAGACGACCGCGAGCAGGGCGCGCAGGATCTGCGCGACATCCAGTTCAGCAAGAAAGATGTGCTGGTGGGCATCGCCGCCAGCGGCCGCACGCCCTACGTGCTGGGTGCGCTGGAATATGCCCGGACGCTTGGCGCCACCACGGCGGCGCTCACCTGCAACCCCAACAGCGCCATGGCGCAGGCAGCGGACATCGCGCTCACGCCGGTGGTCGGCCCGGAAGTGGTCACCGGATCCTCGCGCATGAAAGCGGGCACCGCGCAAAAACTGGTGCTCAACATGCTCACCACCGGCGCGATGATCCGCAGCGGCAAAGTCTACGGCAACCTGATGGTCGACGTAGAGGCCACCAACCAGAAACTGGTACAGCGCCAGATCAACATCGTCATGCAGGCCACCGACTGCGACGAAGCGCACGCCAGCCGCGCGCTGGCGGCCTGCGACGGCCACTGCAAAACCGCCATCCTGATGCTGCTGGCCGACATCGACGCCGGAGAAGCCCGCGCACGCCTCAAAAGGCATCAGGGCTTTATCCGCCGCGCGCTACAGGGCTGACAAACACGATTATTAAAAAGGGCTAAAGGATTATATATACGCGGCTGGCGGGTCAAATGCTCTCCAGTCCTCTTTTTTAGCGGGGAAAATTTATTGCCGCCCCTAAAGCCCGGGTCTTTTGCTGCCGAAAATATAAAAAAACATAACTGATAATCTCCCTACATTCAGCAGCCCTTTCAAGGACCCGTCATGCGTAACAATCAGCCAGTCACCCAGCGCGAATTCGTGTTTGACGATGACGCGACGTTAATGTCGACCACCGATATCAACAGCTACATCACCTACGCCAACGACGCCTTTATCGAGGTCAGCGGCTTTACGCCGGAAGAGGTCAACGGGCAGCCGCACAATATGGTGCGCCATCCCGACATGCCGCCCGAGGCGTTTGCCGACATGTGGGCGACGCTGAAGCAGGGCGAACCCTGGTCGGCGCTGGTGAAAAACCGCCGTAAAAACGGCGACCACTACTGGGTGCGCGCCAATGCGGTGCCGGTGGTGCGTGACGGCAAAGTGCAGGGATTTATGTCGGTGCGCACCAAACCTGGCGAAGCGGAAATTCGCGCCACTGAAGCGCTCTACCGCGATTTTCGCGAAGGGCGGACGAAAGGGCGCCGCTTCCATAAAGGGCTAATCGTACGCACCGGCTGGCGTCGCGTCGGGTCACTGCTGAAAACGCTGCCGCTGCGCTGGCGTATTCGCCTGCCGCTGATCGCGCTGCTGCCGCTGGCGGCGCTCAGCGCCGCGCTGCTCGGCATGACGCCCGCCTCGCTGGGCTGCTTTACCGGCGGCATGGCGCTGCTGCTGCTGCTGACCAGCCTGTGGATGGAACAGCAAATCTCGCGCCCCATCGAACGCATGTGCCAGCAGGCGCTTAGCGTGGCCACCGGCGCCAGTCATAAAGTAGAGCAAATCGATCGCGTCGATGAGGTGGGGATGACGCAGCGTGCTATCGGCCAGCTCGGCCTGATGTTCCGCTGGCTGGTGGATGACGTCAGCGGCCAGGCGATTAACGTTCTGAGCGCCAGCGACGCCATCGCCAGCAGCAACAGCGAGCTGAGCCGTCGCACCGAACAGGCGGCGGCTAACGTGCAGCAGACTGCCGCCACCATGAATGAGATGACCGCCACGGTAAAAAGCAACACCGAAACGGCGGGTGAGGTAAATACGCTCTCGGCGCGCACCAGCCAGGCGGCGAGCAAGGGCGGCGACGTGATGCAGGAAATGGTGGGGATGATGGCGGAAATCGCCGAAAGCTCGCAGCGCATCGCCAACATCACCAGCGTGATCGACGGCATCGCCTTCCAGACCAATATCCTCGCGCTCAACGCGGCGGTGGAAGCGGCGCGCGCGGGCGAGCAGGGCAAAGGCTTCGCGGTGGTGGCGGGAGAAGTCCGCAGCCTGGCGCAGCGCAGCGCCAAGGCTGCCAGCGAAATCAAAAGCCTGGTGGAAACCAGCGCCAGCCGGGTTCAGCTCGGCAGCCGGCACGCCGATGCGGCGGGACGCACCATGCAGGACATCGTCGCGCAGGTGCAGAACGTCTCCTCGCTGATCGCGCAGATCAGCGCCGCTACCGCCGAGCAGTCCACCGCGCTGAGCGAAGTCTCTACGGCAGTCGAGGATCTCGACGATATCACCCACCGCAACGCGGCGCGCGTGCAGGAGAGCGCCGAGGCGTCCAGCCGCATGACGCATCAGGCTAACCGCCTGGTGGAAGCGATCAGCGTCTTCCGCTAGGAGGCACGCGCCTCTTCCCGCCCGGCGCGTAGCGCGCCGGGCGGCTGACCGACAATGCGCTTAAAGGCGCGGCTAAAAGCGGCCAGCGAGCCGTAGCCAAGCTGAAAAGCCACCACTTCCACCGCTTCGCCGTTATTAACGATGCGCTGCACCGCCAGCCGCATGCGCAGCTCGGTGAGATAGCGCAGCGGCGTCATGGTGGTGGCGTTCTGAAAGCGTTCGGCGAACACCGACCGCGAGCAGCCCGCCACGCGCGCCAGCCGTTCTACCGTCCAGTTCTCTCCCGGTTCGCGGTGCATCGCGGCGATCGCCTTGCTCAGGCGCGGATCGCGCATCGCCTGCACCAGCCCGCTGCCCTGACCGCAGCCGTTCTCTACCCAGCCGCGCACGATCAGCGCCGCCACCACGTCCGCCAGCCGCGACAGAATACCGGCGAAGCCGGCGTGGCGCGTGCGCGACTCGCGCTCCATAGCGTCGAGAATCGGCTGGATCTCCGGATACTGTGACAGCAGGGTGCTCACCAGCATGATATCCGGCATGGTGTTGATCAGCGGCTGCATGCCGCCCAGCTCGAACTTCATGCAGGCGCTGAACAGGATCACGCTCTCCTCGTCGTCGCAGGCGTCGGCAGGCGCGCCAATGGCGCAGACGCTGTCGCAGATCGGCTTGCTGCTGAAGGCGGCGATATTCTCGCAGTCGGCGTCGGGCGAGGAGAGCAGGCTGTGGGGTTTGCCGTGCGGGATCAGCAGCGCGTCGCCGGTATTAAGCGTAAAAATTGCGCCTGACGCACCGCGCACCAGCAGCGGGCCGCGCCCGACGAAGTGAAACTGCGCGCGGCCCGGCGCATGCTCATAGCGCAGCCCGAAGGGCGCGGCGAGCTGAATACGCTGATAGGTCACGCCGTGCAGGCGCATGCCCATCAGCAGTTCGCTGGTCAGATCTTCATAGTGGCTCATTGCATTCCAGACGAATTATCAATAATGAAGGTGTTGTCATCATAGATCGTCTTGCCCGCTGCCTCTATGCTCCAGCCTTAATAAATTTTTTATGGAGAAGCTGCATGAGTCTGAGTACAGAAGTGGCTGATGAGGTTTCCGTACCCGCGCGTCCAGCCTGGGGCGCGGTCTTTGCCATGGCGTTTGGGGTATTCGGCCTCATTACCGCCGAATTTTTGCCGGTCAGTCTGCTGACGCCGATCGCCGCCTCGCTGCAGGTGTCGGAAGGACAGGCGGGACAGACGGTAACGGTGACCGCGCTGGTGGCGCTGCTGACCAGTCTGGTGGTGGGCAGCGTTACGCGGCGGCTCGATCGCCGCGTGGTGATGCTCGCCTTTACGCTGCTGCTGGTCGCCTCGGCGCTGCTGGTGGCGCTGGCGAGCAACCTGACGCTGATCCTGCTGGCGCGCGTGCTGCTCGGCATGGCGATTGGCGGCTTCTGGACGCTCTCGACCGCCATCACCATGCGCCTGGTGCCCAGCGATCAGGTGCCGCGCGCGCTGTCGATCGTCTTCAGCGGCATTTCGCTGGCGACCATTATCGCCGCGCCGCTCGGCAGCTATCTCGGCGGCCTGATCGGCTGGCGCAATATTTTTATGCTGACCGCCGGGCTGGGCGTGCTGGCGCTGATCTGGCAGAGCTTTACCCTGCCGGCGATGCCGCCGGAGAACAAAGCGCGCAGCGGCGGCGTGCTCGATCTGCTGCGCAGCGGGCTGATGCGCTGGGGCATGCTGGCGGTGATTATGATGTTTACCGGCCACTTCGCCTTCTTTACCTACCTGCGTCCGTTCCTGGAGAGCAGCGCGCAGCTTAATCTCAACCAGCTTTCTCTGGTGCTGCTGGCGTTTGGCGTGGCTAACTTTTTCGGCACTTCGCTGGCAGGCTATCTGGTGACGCGCAGCGTATCGCTGACGCTGAGCGCGATGGCGCTGGTGATGAGCGCCACCGCGCTGCTGCTGGTGAGCTTTGTCGATGTCTCCTGGCTGGTCGGCGCGGGCGTGGCGCTGTGGGGCCTGGCGTTTGGTTCGATGCCGACCGGCTGGTCCACGTGGATCTCGCGCGCGGTGCCGGACGACGCTGAATCGGGCGGCGGCCTGCTGGTGGCCACCATCCAGCTGGCGATTACTGCTGGCGCGGCGGCGGGCGGCTGGATGTTCGACCTGCAGGGCGCAGGCGGCGTCTTTCTCGCCAGCGGCGTGCTGATGCTGCTCGCCTCGCTCACCATCTTCACTCGCGTGCGACATCACGGCTAACAGGCCAGAGGGCAGCGGAATATGCTGCCCTTTTTATTTCTGCCAGCAAGTTAACCTTTTGCGGCGCCGCTACACCCAATGTGCGATTTGATTGTCAGTAAATTTGATAAAGAACGGCAATTATCTCCGCTATCAGCAGTGTCATCCTCGGTCTATTATTCATATCAACAAGGCGACACGCCTTATCTGACTAAACATCTACCGAGGAATTGACCATGAAAACTATCAAAACTTTTGCTGCTGTTATCGCTCTCTCCGTTCTTCCGCTGACCAGCTTCGCGCAGAGCGTGACCGCTACCGACGCTACCCTTGACGGCGCGGAAGCAAAAATCGCGGCGCAGGCGAAAGAAGCGGGCGCGTCATACAAAGTGACCGAAGCCTACACCAACAACGGCGTGCACATGACGGCTGAACTGCTGAAATAAGTCCGACCGGCTGTTGCTGACAGGACGCCTCCGGGCGTCCTGGCGGCGTTTAAGCGGGTGAAACCGCTTCCCTTCTGGCGATAAATCCTTATGATCTGCCAAAAAAATTGTCTCTGCTGGCCTTAAGGCCCTTTCGCTTTTTTGTTCGGTTTGCAATGTGAGCTTTCCAGCACTGCCTGACGGCGGTGAATTTTTGCTATGGAGAGATCATGAAATCCTTATCCTCTGCGCTGCGCGTGACGCTGCTCGCCACCGCGCTCTTTTCCGCCTCCGCCATGCTGGCGCATGCGGACGAACTTACCCAGCCGGTCAGCAAGGGCGCTTATGAACTCGCCTTTAGCCCCAGCGACGATACGCTGTTCCTCGCCGCCTCGCAGGGCAGCGATGCGCCAGGCGGCGCGGTGTTCCGCCTCGATCCGCAAAACCTGGCGATTAAACAAACCATCCCCACCGAGCTGAAAAGCTTCGGCGCGGCGATCAATCCGCAAACCAACGTGCTCTATATCGGCAACACCCTGAACGGCGCGCTGACTGCTATCGACGCCGTCAGCGGCAAAGTGCTCAACACGCTGGTACTGGACGGCCGCCAGCGCGGCGACAGCGTGCGTCCGCTGCAGCCGCGCGAAATCGCCGTCGATGTGAAAACCAACCGCGTCTACGTCACCGGGCTGGGGCCGCAGAGCGTGGTCTGGGTGGTGGACGGCAAAACCCTGCAGCTTCTCAGCGTGGTGCCGAACACCGGCAAAATGGCTACTGGCCTGGCGGTCGACAGCGAGCGGCAAAAACTCTACGTCACTAACGCCGACGGCGAACTCATCACCATCAACTCCCGCACCAACGCCGTTGAAAAGCGCCAGAAAATCGGCGACGACAAAGCGCATTTCTTTCTGAATATCGCGCTCGATACTCAGGGCCAGCGCGCCTTCTTCAGCGACTCGAAACAGCCGCAGGTGCTGGTGGTTGATCTGCGCGATGGGAAAGTGATCCAGACGATCGCCGCGCCAGAGTCGCTGGCGGTGCTGTTCAATCCGCAGCGCGATGAGCTCTACGTCACCCACCGCAAAGCGGGCGAGGTCAGCATCATCGACGCCAGCAGCTATAAAGTGAAACGCACGGTGAAAACGGCGGGCCTGCCTAACAGCCTGGCGCTCTCCGCCGACGGCAAGGCGCTCTACGTCAGCGTCAAACAGCCGGGATCGCGCAAAGCGCCGCCGAAAAACCCCGACAGCGTGACGCGCATCGCGCTTTGATTCCAGCCACATCCTCAGGGGCGGCCATCGGCCGCCCTTTGCATTTCTTCGGCTACCTTTAAAGCGTGCCGCTGCCTGGCGGCATCAACACCATTGGAGAGGATGCAATGAGCCAGTTCCTGATGAATGAAAAAAATAATCTGGTCAACGAAGCGATCGAGGGTGTGCTGCTGAGCACGCCGTGGCACAACCTTAGCCGCCTCGACTTAGGCGACGACATTCGGGTGGTGGTGCGCAACGACTGGGATAAAAGCAAGGTGGCGCTGATTTCGGGCGGCGGCTCGGGGCATGAACCGGCGCACGCCGGCTTCGTCGGCAAGGGGATGCTGACCGCCGCAGTCTGCGGCGATATTTTCGCTTCACCCAGCGTCGACGCGGTGCTGAGCGCGATTATCAACATTACCGGCGACGCGGGCTGCCTGCTGATCGTGAAAAACTACACCGGCGACCGCCTTAACTTCGGACTGGCGGCGGAGAAGGCGCGCGCGCTGGGCTACAAGGTTGAGATGGTGATGGTACAGGACGATATCGCCTTGCCGGACAACCCCCAGCCGCGCGGCATCGCCGGCACCGCTCTGATCCACAAAATCGCCGGCTACGCCGCAGAGCAGGGGCAGTCGCTGGCGCAGGTGAAAACCCTGGCGCAGCGCGCCATTAAAGGCACGGCGAGCATCGGCGTCGCCTTTTCGACCTGCCATATTCCCGGCGAAAAGCGCGACAACCGCGTGAAAGAGGGCGAGAGCGAGCTGGGCATGGGCATTCACGGCGAGCCGGGCGTTATCACGCTGGACACGCAGAACAGCCAGCAGCTGGTGAGCATCATGACGGAGAAGCTGGCCAACAGCCTCTCTTCCGGCACCCGCGCGGTGCTGCTGGTGAACAATCTCGGCGGCTTCTCAATGCTGGAGCTGGCGCTGGTGACGCGCGACGTGCTGAAAAGCCCGCTGGCAGCGCAGATCAGCCATCTGATCGGTCCGGCGACGCTGGTGAGCGCGCTCGATATGAAAGGCTTCTCGCTGACGGTGCTGCAGGTAGAGGCGGTGTTTCTCGAAGCGCTGAAAGCGCCGGTAGAAGTGCTGGGCTGGGCACCAGTCCATGCGGTGGAGCCGGTCACGACGCTGAGCAGCCAGCGCGTGGTAAGCAAGCTCGAGTTTACGCCTTCTCAGGACGAGCGGACGGCGCAGGTGGTTGGACGCGTGGCGCAGACGCTGATCGATCTTGAAGCCGAGCTGAACGCGCTGGACGCGAAAGTCGGCGACGGCGACACCGGCTCGACCTTCGCCGCGGGCGCACGTAAGGTGAAGAGCGCGCTGGAAGCGCAGCAGCTGCCGCTAGCGGATCTGCCGTCGCTGTTCGCGCTGGTGGGCGAGCAGCTGGCGACGGTGATGGGCGGTTCGAGCGGCGTGCTGATGTCGATCCTCTTTACCGCGGCGGGCCAGCGGCTGGCGCAGGGCGGTACGCTGCCAGAGGCGCTGACGCAGGGTCTGGAGCAGATGAAGCACTACGGCGGCGCGCAGATTGGCCACCGCACGCTGGTCGATGCGCTGGAGCCGGCGCTGGAGGCGCTGTCGGCGGGCAAATCGCTGGCGGAGGCGGCAGAGGCGGCTGCCCAGGGCGCCGATTCCACCGCGCAGATGCAGAGCGCCAGAGCGGGTCGCTCATCCTACCTGAATCAGCAGACGCTGGATGGGGTAAAAGATCCCGGCGCTTACGCCGTAGAGCAGGTTTTCGCCGCGCTGGCGGGTTAACTCTCGCGCTGCTGCATGGTCGTCTGGCGACCCTGACGGGTCGCCATCACGCACGACGTTACAATATTCCCGTCTCGACGCTGAAACGGCGCTGTTCGCCCGGCGCCAGCCACAGCAGCGTGCCGGCGCGCTGCGCGGCGTTGAAGCCCTCCGGCCGGCAGGTAGCCGGCAGAATATAAGCCGCCACCTGCTGATCGCGGTTGTGCAGCATCCAGCGCGTGGCGTGCGGAAACTGCCGGCTGCTGAAGCGCGTCATCAGTGCGAAACCCTGCGGCGAATGCAGCTCGAACTGCATCTCGTCGCCATACTGCGGCAGATCGTCGGCGAAGAAGACGATCTCCGGATCGCACATCTCCGGCCGATCCAGCCGCTGAAACGCCTGCGGATCGCGCGCCAGAGCGGCGGTGTAGGTCTGCCACTGCGGCGTCGGCTTCACGTGCGCCGGCACCGAGGTGCGCAGCTGGAAAGCCTGCTGCGGGATCGACTGCTTAAACTCGCCGTCATCAATCCATGCGCTGTTCAGGTGACACATATACTGTAGCGGCATCGGCGCGCCCGCCAGGTTGGTCACGTTCATCTCAATATGCAGGCGCGGCTGGCCAGCCTCGACCCGCACCGCCGGCGCCGCCAGATAGTGATGGCCAAAGCCTTTCACATACTCGGTTTCACCCTCAAGCGACAGGCGATCCGCCTCCAGCACCAGCCACGCGCTGTCCATGCGCGCGCAGGCCATTTCGCCATGCAGAGGGTGGTTATCATCTTCGGCCGGACAGCCATTCGCCAGCAGCCCAGAGTGGAAGGCAAAGCAGCCGTAGGTGTCGATAATCGAACTGCCCGGCAGCGGCTGCTTAAAGCTGTGGCCCATGGTCAGCGTCCGGCCGTCGAAACAGGCATCCCAAATCATCTGGCCGTAAAAAGGCAGCACCGTTACCGTGCCGCGCTGATTGCTGATACGCACCGCTTCGATCCCGGCCGGATAGCGGAAAAGCTCGACGTGGAACTCGGCGTTTTGCAGCAGCGTGGTCGGCGTGGCGTGAAACTGTTCCCGACAGAGCGGCAGACGGGTTTTCATGGCATCTCCTCGACTAAACGGCCGGTTTGCAGCGCCTGTTTTTTATGACGCAGTTCGCCCCAGAAATAGAAACCCACCCAGGCAAAGCAGAGCAGCGAGACGCCAAACGCCAGCTGCATCGAGCCCAGATGATCGGAGGCAAATCCCTGAATTGCCGGGATAAAGGCGGCGCCGACAATCGACATCACGATAAACGCGCCCGCCACTTCGGTGTACTTGTTGTCGACGGTCGCCAGGGTGCCGGCATAAATTGTCGCCCAGCAGGGGCCGAACAGCACGCTGACAAACACCGCCGCATAGACCGCGGTGAAGTTCGGCACGAACATCACCCACGCCAGGGTCAGCACGCCGAGCGCTGAATAGGCAATCAACACCTTCTCGGCGCGAAAGCGCGTCATCAGGAAATTGGCGACGAATTTGCCGATAAAGAAACAGATAAAGCTGTAGATCATAAAGTTAGAGGCGTGACGTTCATTCGCGGCGCCCAGCGTGAGCGCCAGACGGATCGTGAACGACCACACCGCCACCTGCATGCCGACATAGAGGAACTGCGCCACGATGCCGCGCTTAAAGTGGCGGTTGCCGGCCAGATAGCGCAGCGTTTCGCCGAGCGACGGCAGGGATTTCTCGGTCGACGCCGGTTTGCAGCGCGGATAGCGCGTAAACAGAAACAGCAGCATCACCACGACCAGCACCATCACCAGATATTTATAGGGCTCCAGCGTATGCTCCAGCATGCTGAGGCGGAACGCGTGCGCCTGTTCGGCGTTCATTCCGGCCAGCTGGCTCTGCAGGCTGTCGCCCTCCTGAAACACCAGATATTTGCCCAGCACGATGCCCATCAGCGCGCCGACCGGGTAGAAGGTCTGGCTGACGTTGAGGCGCAGCGTGGCGCGATCGCGGTGGCCAATCATCGAGCTATAGGTATTGGCTGCGGTTTCCAGAAAGCTCAGGCCGATGGCGATAGCGAAAATGGCCGCGAGGAACATGGTATAGGTGGCCATATGCGAGGCGGGATAGAACAGCACGCAGCCGCCGATATAGAGCGCCAGCCCCATCAGGATCGCCAGCTTATAGCTCGCTCTGCGGATCACCAGCGAGGCCGGAATGGCAATGAGAAAGTAGCCGCCGTAAAAGGCGCTCTGCACCAGCGCGCTGGCGAAGTCGCTGAGCGCAAAAACGCTTTTGAACTGGGTGATCAGGATGTCGTTCAGGCTCGCGGCGCAGCCCCACAGCGGGAAGAGGCACGAGAGCAAAATGAACTGGAACAGCGGCGTTTTATTTAAGTAGCCGTCGGATTGCTGAACAATGTTCTGCTGCATAGCTCGACCTCAGTTAACGTTAAGAAAACGCTGGAAGGTTTCCGCGTCGGGATAGGATCGCTGCGTGCCGCGGCCGGTCACGCTGCAGGCGGCGTAGGCGGAGGCTTGCGCCATCGCCGCCGCGATATCGCCGCTTTGCACCAGCGCCTGGGCGAAACAGCCGATAAACGCATCGCCCGCGCCGCTGGTATCGACCGCTTTCACCGCCGTCGGCGCCACCTGGTGCAGGCTGTCGCCGCTCATCCACAGCGAGCCGCGCGCCCCCATGGTGATGATCAGGTTTTTCAGCCCGCGCTTGAGCAGCGTCTGGCCGGCCAGTTTGACCTCTTCATCGGTGGCGACCGGCATGCCGGTCAGGATCTCCAGCTCGGTTTCGTTGGGCATAAAGAAGTCGCATTTACAGGCGTAAGCGATATCGAGATTTTCCACCGCCGGCGCCGGATTGAGGATCACTTTGATGCCGTGCTGACGGGCGAAATCGATGGCGTAGTAGACGGTTTCCAGCGGGATCTCCAGCTGCAGGATAATCAGCTGGCACGCTTTCAGCGCCTCGGCGGCGGCGTCGATATCGGCCGCGCTAAGCTGCTGGTTGGCGCCTTTGATAATCAGGATGCGGTTCTGCGACTGCTCGTCGACAAAGATCGGCGCCACGCCGCTCGAGGTTCCCGGCGCGGTGGTGACGTAGCGCGTATCCACGCCCTGACGCTGCAGGTTGGCGACGGTTTCCGGCGCGAAGAGATCGTCGCCGACCTTGCTAACCATCATCACGCGTCCGCCCATCTTCGCGGCCGCAACCGCCTGATTCGCGCCTTTCCCGCCGCAGCCAATGGCAAAATCTGGCGCTTCCAGCGTTTCGCCTGCTTTAGGCAACTGACTGGTATAGGTAATAAGGTCAACCATGTTTGACCCGATAACCGCGATGTCCATTGTTTGCTCCCAGGTGAATTTATTCTGTTTTAATGTTATTAAAATCACATTATCAGCTTGTTAAAGTTAATAATGTGACAAATTTCACAACCTGAAATCGCGATGCAAACGGTTAAATCGCCTGTTAACGGCAACGATAGATGTGATTATTTTAACAATGCTAAAGGGTTTTGAGAGCGGTGGGCGTGGTATTGCTGGCGGCAAGAATGCGAAATGCGCAAGGGGGAAGGGGGCGAAGGCGCAGTTAGCAGGCCGTTCCGGGCGCAGCAGGCGCAGCGCCCTGTCGCGCTGCGCCCGGGTGAGTTTGCTGCTTTACTCGTTTTCCGCCGCTTCGCGCAGCATCTCCTGATGCGGAACATCCTGCAGGATCTGCTCGAAACTGCGCAGACGCTTATAGATAGACATCAGTTCCACCAGCGTCGACCAGGAGGTGATCAGATACTGGAACGATGAGCGCACCTGGTCGAAAACGTTGGTGATTTGGTTCAGCAAACCGAGCGTAATGGTACCTGCCACAATAGAGGGGAACAGCACAAACAGGCCGAAAACATTATCAACCTGCAAATAGAGAATGCGGGTGATATTAAAGTAGAGATAGTGAAAGTAGAGACGGAAGTAGTTAAAGCGCACGCGGCTGAACAGCGCCTGCACCGTCGGCGGCGTCGCGCGATCGGCATTATCCTCGCCATACACCAGCTCTTTACGATAGGCCGCCTCGACCCGCTGATTGCGGAACTCCAGCCCCGGCAGCTTGATGCCCACCAGCGCCAGCAGAGCCGTGCCGAACAGCGACCAGAGCAGCGCCGCGATTACCAGCGCGTAGGGAATATTGCCGAGAATCGGCACATCCTTGACGTGGTGCGACAGGCCGATCAACACCGGCAGAAAGGCCACCAGCGTCATGATTGCCTGAATAAAGCTGACGCCCCAGTCTTCCAGCGTACTGGCGAAGCGCATGGTGTCTTCCTGCACACGCTGCGCCGCGCCTTCGACCTTACGCAGGCGTTGCCAGTTGTGCATGTAGTAGTTGTTCATCGCGGTACGCCAGCGGAACACCCAGTGGCTGATAAAGAATGAGTTCATTACGCCAATCACTACCGCAATCACGGCAATGCCGAGAAAGGCCATTACTTCCGCGTAAAAGCGGCTAATCGGCACCGAACCCGCTTTGGTCAGCGCCTGCTGGATAAGATCGTAGAACGGGCCGTACCAGGCGTTGACGCCGACGCCGACCTGCACGCCGAACCAGGTGACGAAGATAATCAGCGCCGATCCCCATACCGACCAGCGCTGCCACGGATGGTTATCGATAATGCGCCAGGCCAGGGCGAATATCGCCACCACTATCCAGTAATAGCCATAAAACCAGAGCTGGCTCGGGGCGATAAAGCGCGCGGCCGTGGTCGGCAGCGGCTGCTGCATGGCAGCATGCAGCGCTGGCCAGCGGGAAGGCAGGTCATCGGCAAAGCCGAACCAGGCAAAAATCGCGATCAGACTCCAGATCGCCGCCGAGCTGAAAAACAGCGCTGGCCGGGGGAAATAGGACTTAAACATGGGCTCTCCGCTGTTGTGTGCACTCTTTTATAACGTCTTTTAGCGTTATCTGTCTGTTGAGTGTTGTTTCTGGTGGTGACAGTTATCGTCCGCACCAGGTAAAGCATTGCGACGAGATGTTAATGAATTTGTGCGAATTTGTTTCGGCGAACTAAATGTTTCACCACAACAGTGTTACACTAGCGCCCGCTGTTACCGGTAACAGTACTGCTGTAACCCTTAATCCGCATAAAAAAACCATTACAACGCAACTGTTTAACTTTCATGCCGCATTATAAGCGGTACTGAGGCAATGTCATGTCAGAACAAAAACGTGGGCAGACGCGCAGGGATTTTCTGTTAAAGACCATTGCGCTGGCGCCAGCTATGGCGGCGGGCAGCGCCGTCGTCGGCGGCTTCAGCATGGCGCCTGCGGTGCAGGCTGCCGATCCCGCTGCGGCGCAGCCGGCGCGCGACTACCAGCCCAGCTGGTTTACCGCTGAGGAATTCGCCTTTATCAAGGCTGCCGTCGCCCGCCTGATCCCGAATGACGAGCGCGGTCCAGGCGCGCTGGAAGCGGGCGTGCCGGAATTTATCGATCGCCAGATGAATACCCCTTACGCCACCGGCGCCAACTGGTATATGCAGGGACCGTTCAATCCGGACCTGCCGAAAGAGCTGGGCTATCAGCTGCCGCTGGTGCCGCAGCAGATCTACCGTCTGGGACTGGCGGACGCCGACGACTACAGCAAGCGCCAGCACGGCAAGGTGTTCGCCGATCTCAGCGGCGAGCAGCAGGATGCCCTGCTGCAGGCGATGGAGAGCGGCCAGGCCGATTTCCATCAGCTGCCCGCGAAAACCTTCTTCGCCTTTCTGATCCAGAACACCCGCGAAGGCTTCTTCAGCGACCCGATTCACGGCGGCAACCAGAATATGGTGGGCTGGAAGCTGATCGGCTTCCCAGGCGCGCGCGCCGACTTTATGGACTGGGTTGAACGCGGCGAACGCTATCCGTTCCCGTCAGTATCTATTCGCGGGGAGCGCGCGTAATCATGGCAAACGAGATGAAAAAAGCAGACGCGGTAATCGTCGGTTTCGGCTGGGCCGGGGCGATTATGGCGAAAGAGCTGACCGAAGCCGGTCTTAACGTGGTCGCGCTGGAGCGCGGCCCGCATCGCGACACCTATCCAGACGGATCCTATCCGCAGTCAATCGACGAGCTGACCTATAACATCCGCAAAAAGCTCTTCCAGGATCTGTCGAAAAGCACCGTGACTATTCGTCACGACGCCTCGCAGACGGCGGTTCCCTATCGCCAGCTGGCGGCGTTTCTGCCGGGCACCGGCACCGGCGGCGCAGGGCTGCACTGGTCCGGCGTACACTTCCGCGTCGACCCGACCGAGCTGCGCCAGCGTAGCCACTATGAAGAGCGCTACGGCAAAAACTTTATTCCGGAAGGGATGACCATCCAGGATTTCGGCGTCACCTATGACGAGCTGGAGCCGTTCTTCGACAAGGCGGAAAAGGTCTTCGGCACCTCCGGCACGCCGTGGAGCATTAAAGGTCAGGTGGTCGGCAAGGAGAGCGGCGGCAACCCGTTCGCGCCGGATCGCTCCGACAAATTCCCGCTGCCGGCGCAGAAGCGCACATACTCGGCGCAGCTCTTTGCCGAGGCGGCGAAGTCGGTGGGCTATCACCCTTACGATCTGCCGTCGGCCAACACCTCCGGCCCCTACACCAACCCCTACGGCGCGCAGATGGGGCCGTGCAACTTCTGCGGCTACTGCAGCGGCTACGCCTGCTACATGTACTCGAAAGCGTCGCCGAACGTGAACATCCTGCCCGCGCTGCGCCAGGAGCCGAAGTTCGAGCTGCGCAATAACTCCTACGTGCTGCGCGTCAACCTGACCGACGACAAAAAGCGCGCCACCGGCGTCACCTACGTCGATGCGCAGGGGCGTGAAGTGGTGCAGCCAGCGGATCTGGTGATCCTGTCGGCGTTCCAGTTCCACAACGTGCACCTGATGCTGCTCTCCAGCATCGGCAAGCCCTATAACCCGATCACCAACGAAGGCACCGTCGGCCGCAACTTCGCCTACCAGAATATCTCGACCCTGAAGGCGCTGTTCGACAAAAACACCACCACCAACCCGTTTATCGGCGCGGGCGGTGCGGGCGTCGGCGTCGACGACTTCAACGCCGACAACTTCGACCACGGGCCGCACGGCTTCGTCGGCGGTTCGCCGTTCTGGGTCAACCAGGCGGGCACCAAGCCGATCTCCGGTCTGCCGACGCCGACCGGCACGCCGAACTGGGGCAGCAAATGGAAGGCGGCGGTGGCGGATACCTACACGCACCATATCTCTATGGACGCCCACGGCGCGCATCAGTCCTACCGCGCGAACTATCTCGACCTCGATCCCAACTACAAAGATGCCCACGGCCAGCCGCTGCTGCGCATGACCTTTGACTGGCAGGATAACGACATCAAGATGGCGCAGTTTATGGTCGGCAAGATGCATAAAATCGCCGAAGCGATGAGTCCGAAGATGATTATCGGCGGCGCGAAAAAGCCGGGCAGCCATTTCGACACCACGGTTTATCAGACCACGCACATCAGCGGCGGCGCCATTATGGGCGATCATCCCGCCACCAGCGCGGTGAACCGCTATCTGCAGAGCTGGGACGTGCCGAACGTCTTTGTGCCAGGTGCCTCCGCTTTCCCTCAGGGCCTGGGCTACAACCCGACGGGCATGGTGGCGGCGCTGACCTACTGGTCGGCGAAAGCGATCCGCGAACAGTATCTGAAAAACCCGGGCCCACTGGTGCAGGCATAAGGAAATGGCGATGAAAAACGGCTTACTGGCCCTGATTCTGGGCACGATGACCTTTGCCGCGCTGGCGGACGATAACGGCGGCGATCGGGTAAAACGCGGCGAGTATCTGGCGCGCGCGGGCGACTGCGTCGCCTGTCATACCAGCAAAGATGGCAAACCCTTCGCTGGTGGCCTGCCGATGGCGACGCCGATCGGCACCATCTACTCCACCAATATCACGCCGGACAAAGCAACCGGCATCGGCGACTACAGCTACGACGACTTCCAGAAGGCGGTGCGTCACGGCGTGGCGAAGAACGGCGATACCCTCTATCCGGCGATGCCTTACCCTTCCTACGCGGTGGTGAGCGACGAGGATATGCAGGCGCTCTACGCATACTTTATGCACGGCGTCGCGCCGGTCGAGCAGACTAACCACAAAAGCGATATCCCCTGGCCGCTGTCGATGCGCTGGCCGCTGGCGATCTGGCGCTCGATGTTCGCGCCGGATGTAAAAGCGTTTCAGCCGATGGCGCAGGAAGATCCTGAGCTGGCGCGCGGCCGCTATCTGGTGGAAGGCCTGGGCCACTGCGGCGCCTGCCATACGCCGCGCAGCATTACCATGCAGGAAAAAGCGCTGAACAACGGCGAAGGCAATGACTATCTGGCGGGCAGCAGCGCGCCGATTGACGGCTGGACCGCCAGCAACCTGCGCGGCGATAACCGCGACGGACTGGGACGCTGGAGCGAAGAGGATCTGCGCCAGTTCCTGCGCTACGGCCGCAACGACCATACCGCTGCGTTCGGCGGCATGACTGACGTGGTGGAGCACAGCCTGCAGCATCTTAGCGATGAGGATATCGCGGCGATTGCCCACTATCTGAAGTCGCTCGGCGCGAAAGATCCGCGTCAGGCGGCATTTAGCGTCGATGACGCCACGGCGAAAGCGCTGTGGAAAGGCGACGACAGCGCGACCGGCGCATCGGTCTATGTCGATAGCTGCGCGGCCTGTCATAAAACTGACGGCAGCGGCTATCAGCGCTTTTTCCCGGCGCTGCGCGGCAACCCGGTGGTGATGGCCGAAGATCCGACCTCGCTGATCCATATCGTGCTGGCGGGCGGCACCTTGCCGGGCGTAAAAGGCGCCCCAACTACCATTACCATGCCGGCGTTCGGCTGGCGGCTTAACGATCAGCAGGTGGCGGACGTGGTGAACTTTATCCGCACCAGCTGGGGCAACGGCGGCAAGGCGGACGTTACGGCGAAGGATGTGGCGAAGCTGCGTAAAGATAATACCATCCAGCCTTATCAGGGCAGCGCGGATATCCATCAGCTCGAAAATCAGTAACCCTCTGAACAGGCCCGGCTGACGTCGGGCCTGTTTTCCTTTGGCTTGCGCCTCTCCCTTAAATATTCTCCAGATCGATGCCGCGCGTCTTCGGTCCGTAAATCCCCACCGACAGCATCACCATCAGCATGCTCGCCACGATAAAGGCGATAACGCCCTGGCTGCCCGCATACTGCAAAATCAAGCCAATCAAAATACTGCTGAATACCGTCGAGAGGCGGCTAAAGGAGTAGCAAAAGCCGACCGCGCGGGCGCGAATATGCGTGGGAAAAATCTCCGTCTGGTAGGCGTGATAGCTAAAGGTCAGCCAGGCGTTGGAGTAAGTGATCAGAAAGCCGCAGAGGATCAGCAGCACCGGGTTGGTCTGAAAAGCGAACAGCGTGCCGAATACCACCGTCATCAGGCAGGAGAAAACGATCTGCCATTTGTTCTCAAACTTATCGGCGTAGCGGCTGCAAATCAGCGAGCCGAGCGGGTAGGCGAGGGTGATAAAGAAGGCGTAGAGCAGGCTGTGGGTCACGGTCGCGCCTTTGCCCGACAGCAGCGCGGGCAGCCAGTTGCCAAAGCCGAAAAAGCCGATCGCCTGAAAGAAGTTCATTACCACCAGCATCAGGGTGCGCTTGCGGTAGGCCGGCGACCAGATCTCGCTGAACCGGCCGCGTTTCGGCAGCTGCGCCGCCGCGTCATCCGGCGGGAAGTCTGCGCCGGGCGCGACGCCGCAGCGTTTCTCCATCGCGCTCAGCACCTGATGCGCCTCCTGATGACGGCCCTGCTGCGCCAGCCAGCGTGCCGACTCCGGCAGATCCTTACGAATAAACCAGATAATCAGCGAACAGAGCGCGCCCGCGATCACCACCCAGCGCCAGCCTTCGAGGCTTAACAGCGTCTGCGGCACCAGCCACCAGGACATCAGCGCCACCGTCGGCACAGAGAGAAACTGCACGAAAAACGAAAAGGCGAAGGCGCGGCTGCGCAGATGCGTTGGCACCCACTCAGAAAGGTAGGTGTCGATGGTGACCAGTTCGATGCCGAGGCCAATGCCTACCAGAAAGCGAAACAGAATAATCATCTCCGCGCTCTGCTGAAAGGCCATCAGCAGCGAGAAAATGCCATACCACGCCAGCGCGCACATAAAGGTCAGGCGTCGGCCAAAGCGGTCGGCATAAGGCGCGAGAAGGCTGGCGCCGACAAACAGGCCGAGAAAGGTGGCGGAGGCGAAGGCAGCCTGATCGGCGATGCCGAACACGCCCGCGCTGCCGGTGTGGAAGACGCCGGCGGCCAGCAGCCCGGAGCTGATATAGCCGGTCTCAAACAGATCGTAGAGTTCGAAGAAGCCGCCGAGCGCGAGCAGCGTAATAAAACGCCACAGGCCGCGCGACGAAGGCAGCGCGTCGATGCGCCCCGCTAAGCTGTTGTTCGGCGTCGGCGCAGCGAACCCCGGCGCCATCCCTGGAGTGCAGGTGGTTGTCATTATTTTATAAACCTCGGTGTGACGGTGTTTGCCTGTCTCGCTAACGGCATGGCGATGTTGTAAAAATAGTGACCGTTAGCAAGCGAAGAGAGTGCAGAATAATCAATTCGGCGATCCTTGCCGAGAGGGTTGTTGGTGAGTTTTTAGCAACGTACGTTGCACTTTTCGCCGTCCCTGGCGAAGCCGTCACGGCATCTGCGGCCAGACGCCCGGTCCGATAGGCAAACCCAGCGCATACCAGGCGAGCAGCAGCGCGATCCAGGTGATGAAGAAGACCACCGGATAGGGGAAGATCAGCACGTAATAGGTGCCAAGCTGAGCATCTTTCTGGTAGCGCTGCAGGAAAGAGAGGAACAGCGGCAGAAAGGGCGACATCGGCGCCAGCGGCAGCACCGCCGAGTCAGCGATGCGAAAGATCATCTGCGCAAAGGCGGGGTGAAAGCCGAGCAGCATAAACATCGGCACGAACACCGGGGCGAGAATCGACCAGATCGCCGAGCCGCTGGCGATAAACATGCAGAGAAACGCCGACAGGAACATCAGGCCGAGAAAGGCTGGCGCGCCGCTGATGCCTGCGCTCTCCAGCACGTCGGTCAGCCCGATGGCCATAAACTTGCCCATGTTGCTCCAGTTGAAGAAGGCCACGAACTGCGACAGCGGAAACACCATCACGATAAAGCCCGCCATGCTCTTCATCGGCTCAACCAGCAGCTGCGGAATATCGTCCGGGCGGCGAATTTGCTTCGTGACCGCGCCATAGACGATCGCCACCACAAAGAAAAACAGAATGATGATCGGCACGATGCCCCTGATAAAGGGCGACGGCACGATGCCGCCGGTCTTAGGATCGCGCAGCGGCGCATGCTCCGGCACCACCAGCAGCGCCATCACGCCGATAAACAGCAGCGCCGCAATGCCCGCCGCGCGCAGGCCGCGATTCTCCAGCGGCGTCAGGGCCGCCAGCCGCTCGCTGCTTCCCTCTTTCCACTGCGGCAGGCGCGGCTCGATAAATTTGTCGGTGAGAATGGCGCCGGCCACGGTCAGCACGATCACCGAGGTGGCCATAAAGAACCAGTTATCGATTACGCTGACGTGCACGGTGTCGCTGACCGCTTTCGCCGCTTCGGTGCTGATGCCGGAGAGCAGCACGTCGGTGGTGACGATCAGCAGGTTGGCGGTAAAGCCGGAGGCGACGCCGGCGATTGCCGCCAGCAGGCCCGCCACCGGATGGCGTCCCACGGCGAGGAAGATCAGCGCGCCGAGAGGCGGCATCACCACCAGTGCGGCATCGGAAGAGATATGGCTGAAAAAGGCGATAAACAGTACCATATAGCTGGCATAGCGGCGGCTGACGCGCGACGCCATCTTCACCATCAGCGACTGCAACAGGCCCACTTTTTCCGCCAGGCCGGCGCCGAGCACCAGCGCCAGAATCGAGCCGAGCGGCGTAAAGCCGCTGAAGTTTTTGATGATGTTGGGCAGGATCCACTGCAGGCCCGCGACGCTCAGCAGGTTGTTGACGCGCACCATCTCGCCGCTGACCGGGTTTTTCACCGCCAGATCGAGACTGCTGATAACGGCGGTCGCTATCATCAGCACCACAATTAGATAAACAAACAGCAGGAAGGGATTGGGGACTTTGTTGCCGACCCGCTCGATCCAGCCGAACACTTTCCCAGGGCTGCGACTCTCCGACATTACGGTCATGATATTCCTCGTCTTGTATGGTCGTGTTTGCGTTTTTTTTATTGTGTTATCGGTCCGCGCCTGAGGCGCGGCCGCGGCTCAGTTGGCCAGTTTTGAAGGCGCGACGCCTTCAGGAATCGGGCATGTATAGGGCTGCGCGCGGCGCGCGCGGTCGAACTCGGCGCGGCAGCGCGCCAGCGCCTGCTCGTCGGTCAGCAGATCCAGCACGGTGGCGGCCATCACTTTGGCCGCCAGCAGCATGCCCTTGTGCGCGATAGTGGTGCGGCCCTGCGCCACCAGCTGCCAGGTATGCAGCGGCGTGCCGAAGGTGAAGCAGGGCGCGAAGCACTGCGCGACGGGCGTCACCCAGCTGACGTCGCCGACGTCGGTGGAGCCGTAGAGCAGCTCGCGCGTCGCCGCGCAGGGGGCCACCTCATCCATCAGCAGCTTATCGCCGTGCGCCTCAATCCACGCCGCGCCCGCCTCGCCGCCGGTGCGCGCCGCATTGAGCCGCGCGGTGCGTAGATCCTCCTCGCTCAGCGTGGCGCGGATCTCGGCGGCGAAAGCGCGCTCGTCCTCGCTGTAACGCGGCAAACCGAAGTGATGCAAATAACGCTCCATCACCGCTTCCAGCGCGCGATTCGGCACGTAGTTGGAACACGCCTTGTCGAAGCGCACCGTCACCTGCGTGTCGGTCATCAGCGCTGCGCCCTGGGCGATATTGATCACGCGCTGGTAGATCTCCTGCGCCTGAGGCAGCTCGGGCGCGCGGATCAGGTAGAGCACTTCGGCGTCGGCCTGCACCACGTTGGGCGAGACGCCGCCGCTGTTGGTCACCGCATAGTGCAGCCGCGCCTCCTGCACGATGTGCTCGCGCAAAAAGTTGGCGCCGGTGTTCATCAGCGTCACCGCATCGAGCGCGCTGCGCCCGAGATGGGGCGAGGTCGCCGCGTGCGCCGCTACCCCTTTAAAGCGAAAGGCCGCCTGGATATTGGCGAGGGTGCTGAGGTTGAACAGGCCGCTGAAACCTTCGGGATGCCAGGTGACGGCGGCGTCGACATCGTCGAACAATCCCTCGCGCACCATAAAGGTTTTGCCGGACCCGCCCTCTTCGCCGGGACAGCCGTAGAAACGCACCGTGCCGCGCCCGCCGTGCTGCGCCATCCACGCTTTCAGCGCGAACGCCGCCGCCAGTCCGGCGGTGCCGAGCAGATTATGGCCGCAGCCGTGACCGTTGCCGTTCTCTTCCAGCGGTTCCGGTCGCGCGCAGCCCGCTCGCTGGCTGAGTCCGGCCAGCGCGTCGAACTCGCCGAGAATGGCGATCACCGGCTGGCCTTCGCCCGCGCTGGCGACAAAGGCGGTCTCGATATTGCCGACGCCGCGCGTTACGACGAAACCTTCCTGCTCCAGCGCGTCGGCCAGCAGCGCGCTGGAGCGCGTTTCGGCGAAGCGGGTTTCCGGCGTGTCCCAGATGGCGTCGCTAAGGGCGGTAAAGCGCGCCTGATGGGCGTCGATATAGTCCGCAAGGAAATCAGCGTTCATCGGCCGCCTCCGAACTGCGCCTGATTGAGCGCCAGCGTCGCCAGCGTCTGCACCGCTTTGCCCATCACGCTTTCGTCAAAGTCGAAGCGGGCGTTATGGTGGCCCGCCGCCAGATCGCAGCCGAAGATGGCGTAGGTCGCCTGGCCGCCGCGCTGTTTAACGCGCTCCATCATGTAGGTGGCGTCTTCCGATCCGGCGGCCTGCGCCTTGCGATCCACCACCGAGTCGAAGATGCCGAGCGCCTCCGCCTGCTGGTGGAGGAAATCGACCCAGGGCTGGGTCGGCGTGCAGCTGCGCGCCGCGCCCATTAGCCTGACCTCATACTCCACGCCGTACATCGCCGCTGCGCCAGCGATGACGCGCAGCGCCTGCTGGTAAATGTCGTCGTTAACCTGGTTGCTGACGCCGCGCGTCTCGACCTTCATCAGCGCGGTGTCGGCCACCACGTTGCGGCCGGTGCCCGCCTGCAGCACGCCGACGTTGACGCGCGCGACGCCGCCGCTGTGCTGCGGCAGCCCGTGCAGTCCCAGCGTGGCCTGCGCCGCCGCCAGCAGCGCGTTGCGCCCCTCTTCAGGCCTGCCGCCCGCATGCGCGCCGACGCCGGTGAAATGCACGTCCAGCTTGGTGGTGGCGAGGAAGCTGTCGCTGCCGCACACCAGCTCGCCGGCGGGCACGCCGGTGCCGAGATGGATAGCGGTAAAGAGATCGACATCGTCTACCACGCCCGCCTCCACCATCGCCTTCGCGCCGCGTACGCCCTCCTCGGCAGGCTGGAAAATCAGCTTGATCGTGCCGCTCAGCTGCGACTTCATCGCCATCAGCACGCTGGCGAGCGCCAGCCCGATAGTGGTATGGCCGTCATGGCCGCAGGCGTGCATCATGCCGGGATTGCAGGAGACGAAACCTTCGCGCTGCGGCAGGTGATCGGGCGCCTGGCTCTCGTTAAGATCGAGCGCGTCCATATCGACGCGGAATCCCATCACCGGGCCGGGACGACCGGTCTCCAGCGTGGCGACAACGCCGCAAAAGCCGCCGGAGAAATAGGGCAGCCACTGCGGCAGCGCGCCCTGCTGCAGCGCACGCGCCTCCTGCTGTTTCAGAACCTCAGCGTTGGGGAGTCCCATACGCGCCTCGGCGTTAATCACCTCGCGACCCAGCTGCAGTTGATAACCCAGTTTATGCAGCGCGTCGGCCACCCGCGTCGCGGTGCGGAATTCCAGCCAGCCGGATTCGGCAAACTGATGAAGATCGCGCCGCCAGCTTTGCATCTGCGGCGCCAGCGCCTGAACCTGCTCAGAGAGGGTTGTCATAGGAGATCCTTATTGATGGTTTTTTATGCACCCTACCGAATTTACACAAGCCGTGCAGGCCGCATAAGATGCGAATATCTTTCTCCTGATAAACAGTGGTTATCATGCCGTCACAGTTAAAATTGCATCAGCTACGCGCCTTCGTTGAGGTTGCGCGCCAGGGCAGCATCCGCGCCGCGAGCCGTCTTTCCGGGCTTTCTCAGCCGGCGCTGACCAAAGCGATTCAGGAACTGGAGCAGGTTTTAGGCGCAAAATTGTTTGTTCGCCGCCAGCAAGGTGTGGTGCTGACCGACGTGGGTGATAACTTTTTTCGCCATGCCAGTCTGGTTTTGGAAGAATTACGTGTGGCGCAGGAGGATATTCAGCAGCGGCTTGGACTGGCAGGCGGCCAGGTGAATATCGGCGTGGGCGGCAGCGTGGCGCGCACCATCATGCCGCAGGTGATCACCCAGTTTCATCGCGAGTATCCGCTGGTCAAGGTGCGTATTGTTGAAGGCCAGCTGGTGTCGATGATCCCGGAGCTGCGCCAGGGCGAACTCGATTTCACCATCAATACCTACGATCAGAGCCATCTCGACCAGGAGCTGAGTTTTGAGAAAATGATGCAGCGCGACTATAAAGTGGTGGTGCGCAAGGGGCACCCGATGGAAAAGGCGCGATCGCTTGAGGCGCTACAGCGGTGCGACTGGACGATGCCGACGCCGAAGGGCAGCTACTATCGCCTGCTGCACGATCTCTTTGCCGAGCGCGGCATGGCGCCCAAAATCGTGGTGTCCTGCGAGACCTTTATGGCCTGCACCAGTCTGGTCGCGCAGAGCGACTTTGTCAGTATTCTCTCGGTCGATGTCATCAACGATGCGGTACTTGGCCAGCAGCTGGTGGCGCTGGATCTGGACGATCCCTTACCAAAAGCGACCTTCTATTTGATTCAGCGAAAGGAGACGGCGCTGACGCCGATGAGCGCTTACATGGCTCAGCTCTTTCGCCGTTATTGCCAGTAAAAACAATAGGTAAAGTCGATCGTCTACACTGTTAGGGTACTGTAAGAAATCCAACCGACAATATAGAGGTGAAGATGCAAGTCAGTCCTTATCTGTTTCTCTATGGCCGTTGTGAAGAGGCTATCGACTTTTACCTACAGGCTACCGAGGGAGAGTTGCTCTATAAAATGACGTTCGGTGATATGCCGGATCAGGGCGAGCAGGTGGGCGATCAATCTGCGCCGCCGCTGCCGCCGGAAAAGATTATGCATGCCCAGCTGCGTATCGGCGAAGGGGAACTGATGCTGAGCGACGGCAATACCGAGAAGCCGCCGGCATCGGAGCACGCCGGCTATGCGGTCAGCCTGTCGACCACCGACGTGGAACAGGGTAAAGCCTGGTTTGAGAAACTGTCGGCCGGTGGCAAGGTCACGACGCCGTGGCAGGAGACCTTCTGGTCCAACGGCTTCGCGATGTTTATCGATAAGTTCGGTATTCCGTGGCGCATTAACGTCGAGAAGCCGCAGGAATAAGTGCTCGCCAGGCCTTTCTTATAAACGGCTGAACAAGCTTGCAAGCGGGAGAGCCAGCCCGAGGAGCAAAGCGTCCTGCGCCATGGATGGCGCAGGCCGAGCTGGCAGGGATGCCGCTTTTTGCGTCTTTGCGATCGGGCTGGCTCTCACGCGACAGCACTGTTTCTAAGCGTGCAATTAGCCCGCTTTTATCAGAAGTTATAACCCGCCACCAGGTAGTAACCCCAGCCGGTCGATTTCACTTCAAAAGGCCCACGGCCGAAGTTCAGCTCCTGACCATCCGCCCACTGACCGCCGTTATGGAAGTAACGCGCCACGGCGGAAATATGCCAGTGGTCGTAGCCCAGCGACAGAATGTGGCTGGAGGCGATCGAGTTGCTGGTGCGCGACGCGTCTGACTTGTCGCGCAGATCGGAACCCCAGTCGAAATTGGTAAAGCCGATATAGCTCAGGTTGCCGCCCCACAGCGTGGTGATCGGCACCATATATTTCACCTTGAAGCGATAGCCATCCCAGCTGTTCTCGTTCGCCGCGCCGTAGTTTTCCCACTGATATTTGGCGTAGACGTTAAGCGACAGGCCGACGTCGCTGTGCGTGTCGATGTCGGTGCCGAGGCCCATATACCAGGTGTTCTGACGGTTATCGCTGTTGCGGCCCATATCGTAGATATAGTTGTTGGCGAAGTACCACTCTTTGAACGGACCGAAGGCCAGGCTGGTGCCGGTCAGCTTATCGATAGAGAAACGCGGCTCGATTTCCATGAACATCGGCGAACCGTGGTCGAAAATGCCGTTGGCGTTGCTGTTGCCCATGCCGAAGAAGTTGGTCAGATCGAGGTAGCCGTAAAAATCGAACCAGTCTTTTTTCGCGAAGGCTTCATATTCCAGATAGACGTCGTTATTGAACTGCGGTCCGAAGCGGGTGTGATAGCTGCCCACCACGTTGACGCTCTGGTGCCACCAGTCGGAGAGGTATTGCGGATCGCTTTCGGCGGCCTGCGCGCCGCTGCTCAGGGAGGTTGCCAGCAAGGCGCCTGCTATCAAGGTTTTAAATTTCATTATCATTAACCACATGCTTTTGACCGCGCAGGAACGCAGTCAGAGTGAAATCGATCCCAGAGTGGGGCGGCGAAGATGTAACCGTTTTTTACAGCCGGTTTTTGACCTGCGTAGCCTGACCGTTACAGGGCGATAGAAAATAGATTTTGCTCACGTTTGTCAAAATGTGTTGCATTGCATTTACGTGAAAATGTGAAGTGTGTCACGAAAATAAGCGGCGGCGAACGGAACGCCGCAACCGTTTACGTTGTCGGCATCGCGCGCGAACGTGAAAATCAGGGCAGGGTGACGCGAACCTGTAGACCGCAGATGGCGCCCTGCGGATTGAGGCAGTTGGAGAGGGAAACATGGATATGGTGCTTTTGCGCCACGCTGCGCACGATCGACAAACCTAAACCGCTGCCCTGTGCCTTCACGGTCGGCGAACGGGTAAAGCGGTCAAAGGCGCGATCGATAAAGGCTTCCGGCATGCCGGGACCGTTATCGACGATATCGACCACCGTGCGATCGCCGACGCGATGCAGTAAGACGTCCACCAGGCTGCCTTCCGGCGTATGCAGCATGGCGTTGCCGATCAGATTATCGAACAGGCTGCGCAGCTCGGAACGGCTCGCCTGCAAATGATAGTGCGTCGAACCGTTAAAGCCGATATCGATGCCGCGCTTGTCGGCTACCACCATCAACTGCTCGATGCTCTCTTTCAGCAGATCCTCCAGCTCGATGTTTTCTACCGAAGCGACCACGGTTTTATCTTCCTGACGCGAAATATTGAGCAGCTGCGTCACCAGATGGCGCGTGCGCGTCACGCCCGCTTCCAGCTGATCGAACTGGCGGCTCGCTTCGCCCGGCTGAATATGCTGGCGCAGGTTCTCCAGCTGCAGCGTCACCGCCGTGACTGGCGTGCGCAGCTCGTGCGCCGCGTCCTCCAGGAACTGACGCTGCGACGACCAGGCGGCGCGCAGCTTGTTGAGCAGCGAGTTGTAGGCCTCTACCAGCGGCAGGATCTCATCCGGCAGCCCTTCAGGCGACACCAGATGGGGATGCAGCGTCTCCTGCGCGGCGATTTCGCGCGAGGCGACGCGCAGATCGCGGGTGATCTTGCGTACCACCAGCCAGATCACCAGCAGGGAGAGCGGCATCATCAAAATCAGGGGGATAATCGCCGCCAGCGCGCGTCTCACCATCTCGGCACGCATATGGCTGAGGTTATGCATCACCTGAATGGTTTTAATGTCGCTGCCCGGCTCGCCGGGACGGGTGTAGATACGCCAGGCGCACTCGTCGCAGTCACCGACGTCGATATCATGCCACCCTTTTTGCGCCTGCAGCGGCGCGTGCAGCTCCGGCCAGGAGCTGGCGCGCAGCCTGCCGTCCTTGTCCCACAGCTGCACGACGTAGGCGCTTTTCATTTTGTCGGCGTGCAGCATCAGCGGCATCAGCGCCGGAATCTCTTTGTTGGTCGCCCAGGCGTCGGCGATTTTCGACAGCTGGTCATCCTTCATGGTGCCGATCATGTCGCCGTAGCAGCTGAAGAAATACCAGGTGACGCCGCCGATCATCAGCAGATGAATAATCAGCAGCGTGCTCAGTAGCTTATTGCGCAGGGAACGCATAAAGGTGAAGGGTTTCATAGCGCGGGCACGCGCCAGCCGAGTCCGCGCACGTTGCGGATGGCGTCATTGTCGAGCTTGCGGCGCATGCCGTGGATCAGCACGTCCACCGCATTGCTGGTAACCTCTTCGCCCCAGCCGTAGATGCGGTTCTCCAGCTGTTCGCGCGACAGGATGGCGCCGGGACGCTCCAGCAGGGCGTAAAGCAGCGCATATTCGCGCGCGGTCAGCTGCTCGCGCTGGCCCTTATAGAGCACTTCGCGCGTCATCATGTCCAGCTGAACGTCGCCGCTGCCGAGCAGCGAGTCCGCCGCGCCGTGGCGACGTCGGGTTATTGCACGCATGCGCGCCAGCACCTCTTGCAGATCGAAAGGTTTCAGAAGGTAGTCGTCGGCGCCGCTGTCGAGCCCCTGCACGCGCTGCGCTACCGTGTCGCGCGCCGTTAAAATCAGCACCGGCGTGGTGTCGCCGCGTCCGCGCGCGCGCTTCAGCACCTGCAGCCCGTCGTCGCGCGGCAGGCCGAGGTCGAGCAGCACGCAGGTATAGTCGCCTTCATTCCAGGCGTGATGGGCAAAGACGCCGTCGCGCGCCCAGTCAACCGACCAGCCTGCGGCTTCCAGCGCCTGCTGCAGATTGGCGCCGATCATTTCATCATCTTCAACCAAAAGTACGCGCATGGAAAATCGCCTCGTCAGTGATTAGCCGCAGTTTACGCCGGGATTATTAGCACAGAATTAAAGTCGCCGCACGGCGATGCCTGCCAGATGCGATGCTAATTCTGCGCTAATTTTCCGCTAATTAAGGGATAAATTTTCCGCGCTAAAGTGGGTTCACTGAACATCATGCCGTATCGGGAGGAACTCATGAATCAGCGCGAATTTATTCGTAGTTTGCTGCAGTGGATTGAAAGCAACTTAGGCCAGGACCTGCATCTGGATGAGGTGTCGCGTCGCTCGGGCTATTCCCGCTGGCATCTGCAGCGTTTGTTCCGCCAGCATACCGGTTTTTCGCTGGCGGAATATATTCGTCAGCGCCGCCTGACGGAGTCTGCGCTGCTGCTGCTGAACAGCAACGAGGCGATTCTGCAGGTGGCGATGAACTACGGTTTCGACACCCAGCAGGCCTACACGCGCACCTTTAAAAACTATTTCCGCGTTACGCCGGGGCAGCTGCGCCGTCAGCGCCGCGTCGAGCCGGACAGGCTGCTTTTTCCGCTGGCGATGGCGAGCTGACGCCAGCAAACAGATGTAACCGGTAGCGAAATTGTTTAGTCTGCTTTTTTGCGGCGGACCAGACGATCATGGATAACAGCGAAAACTTAACGGCGATGATGATGTTCGCCCGCGTGGTGGAGTGCAGAAGCTTCAGCGAGGCCGCGCGCGCGCTCGGCCTGTCGAAATCCCACGTCAGCCGGGAGATCGCCCGGCTTGAGGTACGACTCGGCTTTAAGCTGTTGCATCGCACCACGCGCAATATGGCGCTTACCGAGCTGGGGCAGGCCTACTATCCTTTCTGCACTCGCATGCTGGCGGAGATGCATCGCGCTGACACCTTTGTGCAGCAGCTGCATCAGAACGTCGCAGGCAGCGTGCGGCTGCAGGCGCCGGTTACCTACGGCTGCCAGTGCGTCTCCCCCGCGCTCAACCTCTTTTTGCGTCGCCATATTCATATCAACGTCGATCTCGACCTGACCGATCGCGGCAGCGAGGGACTGGAAGATCAGGTCGACATCGCCGTAGCGATCCGCGCTCGCGCGCCGCAGGGCGCGCACGTCCGGCTGTTAGGCGATATCGAGTGGGGACTCTACGCCGCGCCGGCCTACCTGGCGCAGCGCCCGCCGGTAACCCATCCCGATATGCTGCCGCGTCACGATCTGCTGATGTTTCACGGCCCGGCGCACACCGCCGCGCTGCCTTTTCGCCGCGATAAGCAGCGGCTGGCGATCGATGTGCGCAGCCGCTTTCGCGCCAATAACAGTATGGCGTTGCTCAACGCCGCGCAGGCGGGCAGCGGCATCGCCTATCTGCCGTCCTATATGGCGCAGGCGGCGCTGGCGCGCGGCGAGATTACCCAGCTGCTGGCGGAGTGGCAGATGGATCGCCTGCAAAGCTATCTGCTGCTGAAAGAGGCGCAGCCTGCCGCGCCGGTCAGCCTGTTGTGCGACGCGCTGGTCGCCGCGCTGAGCGGCTGATTGTTGCTGTCTGGCAACAACGGGCGGCGCTGAGTAATTATCGCGCCGGTACTGTTGTTGCAGTGTCAACGACGCTAGCCTGAAAGCCAGACAAAAAGGAGGGCTTGATGGAAGCGATCGCCGCGCCAGACGCGCAAATCTGGAAACGTAACTTATGGGTATGCGTGCTGGGCTCGTTTAGCACTATCGTGGCGATGACGCTGCTGCTGCCCTTTCTGCCGCTCTACGTGCGACAGCTCGGCGTGACGGAACCGGCGGCGATTGCGCGCTGGTCCGGGCTGGCCTACGGCGCGACCTTCTTCAGCGCCGCGCTGACCGCGCCGCTCTGGGGCAGGCTGGCAGATCGCTATGGCCGCAAGCTGATGCTGATCCGTGCCAGCCTCGGCATGGCGGTGGCGATGGCGTTGATCGGCATGGCGACCGCGCCCTGGCAGCTGGTGGCGCTGCGGCTGCTGGCGGGGCTGCTCGGCGGCTACGCCTCAGGCTCCACTATTCTGGTGGCGGCACAGACGCCGAAGGCGCAGACCGGCTGGGCGCTCGGCGTGCTCTCTTCCGGCATCATGGCGGGCAACGTCGTCGGTCCGCTGCTGGGCGGCGTGCTGCCGCCGCTGATCGGCATCCGCCACACCTTCTGGCTGACCGGCGGGGTTATTTTCCTCGCCTTTCTGGCGACCACCTTCCTGCTGAAAGAACAGCCACGTCCGCCTGCGGCCACGCGCGCCGCTGGCGACGCGTCCGGCGCCGTCAATCGCGGCGTGGTGAAGCTGATGTGGCTGTCAGGCATGCTGTTGATTTTCGCCAATATGTCGATTGAGCCAATTATCACGCTTTATATCGGGCAGTTTGTCGCGGGGGATAGGGCGATGACCGTCACCGCCGGACTGGTGATGGCCGCTGCCGCGCTGGGCAGCATCCTTTCCGCGCCGCGGCTGGGCAAGCTGGCCGACCGCATCGGCCACTGGCGCGTGCTGAGCGGCGGACTGCTGATGTGCGCGGCGCTGCTGATCCCACAGGCGTTTATCACCGCCGCATGGCAGCTGGTGGCGCTGCGCTTTCTGATGGGGATGGCGCTCGGCGGACTGCTGCCCTGTATTACGGCGATTATTCGCCATAGCGTGCCGGAAGGGCAGGTCGGGCGCATGCTGGGCTACTCGACTTCCGCGCAGTATATCGGCCAGGTAACCGGCCCGCTGTTTGGCGGTTTTATCGGCGGCGCGTTCGGCATGCGGCCGGTGTTTTTGCTGACGGCGGCGGTGATGTTGTTGTGCGGGGCAGTGAACTGGCGGAAAAGCCGGAAAGTGCGGCGGTAAGCAGGAGAGCCAGGCTGGCGCGTTGCCAATAAAAAAAGCGGACCGAAGTCCGCTTTTTTACTTGCCTCAAAAAGGCTTATTTCTCGTCTGGCAGCGCGTAGGCAATGACATAATCGCCCAGCTTGGTACCGAAGGAGCCGTGACCGCCCGCCGCGATGACAATGTACTGCTTGCCATTCGCTTCATAGGTCATCGGCGTCGCCTGGCCGCCAGCCGGTAGACGCGCCTGCCACAGCTGCTCGCCGGTTTCGGTGCTGAACGCGCGCAGATAGTTGTCTGCGGTCGCGCCGATAAAGAACACCTTACCTGCCGTCGCGATTGGGCCGCCCAGCATCGGCATCCCCATCTTGAACGGCAGCGGAACCGGCGCGCTGTCGCGCGTGGTGCCGATACGTTTCTTCCAGACGACTTCATTGGTTTTCAGGTCGACGGCAGAAACGTAGCCCCAGGCCGGCTGCTTACACGGCAGGCCAAACGGTGACAGGAACGGGTTCAGCTCAACGCCGTACGGCACGCCGTACTGCGGCTGGATGCCGGTTTCGGTACCTGAACCGCCGCTCGCGCCTTCAGGCGGCTCGATCGGGTTGCCCGGGCCGCGCGGCACCAGTTTAGAGACGAACGGCAGGGCCATCGGGTTGGCGATGGCGATCTGACGATGCGGATCGACCGCGATGCCGCCCCATTCGAACATGCCCAGGTTGCCCGGGAACACCAGCGTGCCCTGCTCGGACGGCGGCGTGAACGGACCTTCGTAGCGCAGACGCTTGAAGATCACGCGGCACACCAGCTGGTCATACAGGGTCGCGCCCCACATATCCTTATCCGTAAGATTCTGCTTCGGACGGTAGGTCAGCTCGGAGTAAGGCTGCGTCGGCGAAACGTGATCGCCTTTCGCGGCGCCCTGCGGAACCGGGGTCTCCGGCGCAGGCACGACCGGCTTACCGGTACGACGATCCAGCACAAAGATGTTGCCGGTTTTCGCCGGGGCGTAGATCACCGGAACGGTATTGCCGTCTTTATCGGTGATGTCGGCCAGCGTCGGCTGCGACGGCAGATCCATGTCCCACAGATCGTGATGCACGGTCTGATACGACCACACCAGCTTACCGGTGGTGGCGTTCAGCGCCAGCACGCTGCTCGCGTAGCGCTCCTGCTCCGGCGTGCGGTTGCCGCCCCAGATATCCGGGGTAGAAACGCCCATCGGCAGGTAAACGGTATCCAGTTTCGGATCGTAGACCGCCGGCGCCCAGGAGTTAGGCGAGTTCATGGTGAAGGTGTGTTCATCAGCCGGAATCGCGTTAGGATCTTTCGCGCCCGGATCGAAGACCCACAGCAGTTTACCGGTGTTGACGTCGAAGCCGCGAATTACGCCAGACGGCTCGCGCGTCGAGTAGTTATCGGTTACCGCGCCCGCCATAACGATGGTGGTATCGGTGATAACCGGCGGCGACGTCGGCTCATACTGGCCCGGCGTGGTGACCGGCTGCTTGTGCTGCAGATCCAGCTCGCCGTTGTTGCCGAAGGCAGGGCAGCGCGCACCGGTGTCCGCATCCAGCGCGAACAGACGGCCGTCGTTTACCGGCAGGTAAATACGGCGCGAGCAGAGCGCAGGCTGGCTGTTAGCGGCATCGGCCGCCGCAGGCACTTCGTGGTAAGAGACGCCACGGCAGGTGACATGCTGGAAGGTCGGATTCGGCTTCATGCCCGGATCGAATTTCCACTTCTGCTTGCCGGTGGTCGCGTCGAGTGCGAACAGAATCTGGTGCGGCGAGCAGAGGTAGACCGTGTCGCGGACCTTAATCGGCGTCACTTCATCGGTAATTTCGCCCGGATCGTTCGCGGTCTTGAGATCGCCGGTCTGGAACTGCCAGGCAACCTGCAGGTTTTTCACGTTCTCTTCGTTGATCTGCTTCAGCGGCGAGAAACGCGTACCCTGCTGATCGCGCGCATAGGCGGGCCAGTCGGCGTCGGCGATATTGCTCAGCGGCTGCGCTGGCGTAGCGTTCTGCGCGGTTTCCGGCAGCTTGCCGTTCACCGTCTGCGGATCGTTGAACACCGCATAGGCCAGCACCAGGGCGCTGGCGATCAGCGCGACGGCCATGCTGCCCAGCGCGGCTTTGCTGCCGGCGTTTACGCTACGGTAAACAAAAGGCAGGATCAGCCAGACGCCGAAAATCACCAGCACATCGGTGCGCGGCGCCAGGGCCCAGAAGTCAGTGCCGACTTCCCACACGCCCCAGATCAGGGTGCCGATCAGCAGCAGCGCATAGAGAACCAGCGCGGTGCTTTTGCGACGTGACAGCAGCCAGGCGGTGATAAGCATAACCACACCGCCGATAACGTAATACCAGGAACCTCCGATAGCGGCTAACCAACCACCGCCAATCAGCATAAACGCGCCCGTCAGGAATGCGAACAGCACCGTCAGGAAACGAATTACGCCAAAAGATGAGGAACTTTTCCCCATAATGTCGACCTCGTTTTTTTGCCATAAAAACACAGAAAACAACGCATTAGGCTGTTTTCACGTTATATAAAGTACGTAAGAAAGCAGGTGTTCAATGCTGCTCTTCCCGTGAGCATCGCAATCCGTGTGAGTTAAATTTTATAGTAAAAACGTTAAGAGGTTTGATTTTTTTAGCGCTTTGCGCTTGAGCGCGCAATTAGTACGACATTTTATGAGGTTTACGCTGCGTTATGGCGCTCAGGCTACGCTCACAACGCCAGCGTTTGGTTTTTTCCTCGGTATTTCAGCTGATAAGGCTACCTGCGCGACGTTGCTGCTGCCACCCCGATATATTGAGCGCCTTCATCACCTCGGCGGGTGGTGCCGGCTGGGCGCTGCGGACAATAACCTTAATTTCCCTTTCAGCAAATGAAGATAATAAAAAGGGAAAGGTAAATTTTTGATAATTAGCGTTAAAGAAATCTTCGCTCAACACGATGCCGGAAAAGGGGAAAGATTCAATCAGCCGCCAGTCAGCGCCGGGCGGAGCGAAATCGAGCATCCAGAACTGAAAAACATTTGTTATTTCAGACAAAGCGAGGCGGCACTCTTTCAGCGCGTCGTAGTTAATAGCGAGGCGAACGCGTGAATGTTGCCAGCAAAGATATTGATCTGTCGCAGCAATGATTTGTTTTAGCTGCTTCATGGCGACGGGAATAATCATTAATGCCGCTTCATTTGCACAATGATTTTTCCATGCAACTATATCGTCATTATTATTGGTTTCCTCTGCATCATCCAGTAAGTAAGGTTTCGAATAACAAAAACCCAGCAACGTGCCTGCCGGGCTGAGAATATTTTCAGTAACATATGGATTGTACAAGCTATTTTCCATGCATCTCTGGTTAAAAGAAAAAGTCGGACAAAATTATAAGTGTTTCTCAAGGTAACGCTCAGGTTACTGCTGGACTCAATATAAAACGGAATTAATAAAGACGTCACCCTTTTTATGCGCCTAGTTGCGCGGCTATTAAGGTGCATCATAAAGTATACTTTAATAATTAAATGGTCCTAATTCTGCCATTTCTGGAAATAAATAGTCTGATAATAGTCAATAATAACCGTGTCGATGTCCGCCGCATTTTAGCGGCGCGCTAAAGCACATCCCAGCATTGCCAGCCGACGAGAAATCAAGCACGCTGTGCTGCGCGTTCGCCTGCGCAGATTAAAAAAGAGAGGTTCGCGCTATGACGTGAACCGGCAGAATAATTAACGGGATAAATTATGGATTCTATGGAACAGGCAGCGGATGAATCGCTGTTAAAGCATCGGGCGTTTGTCGCGTTCTGGCTGGCGCGCACCTGCTCATCGTTTGGTTTTCAAATGTTCTCTGTCGCCATCAGCTGGCAGATTTATGCCCTTACCAACAGCGCGATGGCGCTGGGCATTATCGGCCTGATGCAGTTTTTGCCGTCGGTGCTGCTGGCGCTGCCCGCCGGCCATCTGGCCGATCAGCTCGACCGGCGCCGCATCGTGTTGCTGGGCCAGCTGATCGAGTGCGCCGCGCTGGTGGCGCTGCTGTTTCTAACCCTGTTCAACTGGGCTGGCAAAATAGAGATCTGGGGGCTGGTGTTTCTCATTTCCGTGGCGAAAGCGCTGGAGTGGCCCGCTATTACCTCGATGCTGCCTTCGCTGGTGCCGCCCGGTATTCTCGCGCGCGCCATGGCCTCGACTTCGGTCGGCAGCCAGGCGGCGGTTATCGTCGGCCCTACGCTGGGCGGCCTGCTCTATGTCGCCGGTCCGGACGTGGTGTATGGCGTCTCCGCCGCCTTCTATCTGCTGTCGCTTTTCCTGGTGGCCCGCTTGCGCTATGAGCGCCCGCCGCAGCCGCGTCTGCCGATGAATCTGCCCAATCTGTTCGCCGGCGTGCGTTTTATCCGCGATCGCAAAGATGTGCTCGGCGTTATCTCGCTCGATCTTTTCGCCGTGCTGCTCGGCGGTGCGACCGCGCTACTGCCGATTTTCGCCCAGGATATTCTGCATACTGGTCCCTGGGGGCTCGGTCTGCTGCGCGGCGCGCCGTCGGTAGGGGCGCTGCTGGTGGGGCTGTGGCTGAGCCGCAACAAACTGGAAAAACATGTCGGTATGATTATGTTTGGCTCGGTGGCGGGATTCGGCATCGCGACGCTGGTGTTTGCACTCTCGACGCAGCTCTGGCTCTCCCTGCTGGCGCTGGCCGCGCTCGGCGGATTCGATATGGTAAGCATGGTGATCCGCGGCGCGCTGGTGCAGCTCGATACGCCGGACGATATGCGCGGCCGCGTCAACGCGGTTAATGCCATTTTTATCAATACTTCGAATCAGCTGGGAGAGTTCGAATCGGGGATGCTGGCAGCCTGGTTTGGCGCGGTGCCTGCCGCAGCGATTGGCGGCATCGGCACGCTGGTGGTGGTGGGAGTGTGGATGGCGCTATTTCCGCATTTACGTAAGCGGCAGAAACTGGAAAATGATCCCCAACATGAAGCGACGCGGAATAAAGCATGAGTTCTCCCTACTATCTTGGCATTGACGGCGGCGGCACCCGCTGTCGCGCTCGACTCATCGATGCGCAGGGCAAGGTGCTGGCGCAGGCCGAAGGCGGCCCGGCCAATGTCTTTTCCGCCTGGGACGTTGCGATCGGCACGCTTGATGCGCTGATCGCACAGATTGCCGACCAGGCGCAGCTGCCCGCCACGGAGATGCGCATCGTCGCCGGTCTGGCGGGAGCGAATGTGCCTTCGGTTCAGCGGCGTCTCGCCGACTGGCGGCCGCGCTGTGCTGCGCTGCGCGTCGTCACCGACGTAGAGATCGCCTGCATCGGCGCGCACGGCGGTGCGCCGGGCGCGGTATTTATCGTCGGTACAGGCAGCCAGGGCGCCTGCTGGGACGGTGACAGCTTTACGCTGCTCGGCGGCTGGGGCTTCGCGCTTTCCGATCTGGGTTCTGGCGCCGTGCTGGGGCAGCGTGCGCTGCGGCTGGCGCTGCTGGCGCATGAAGCGGTTGTGCCCGCCTCGCCGCTGACGCAGCGGCTGATGGCCCGTTTCGCGCAGGATGCCGAAACGCTGCTGCTCTGGTCGCAGCGGGCGACCACCGCCGACTGGGGCAGCGTGGCGCCGGAGGTGTTTGCCGCCGCGCAGCAGGGCGACGCGCACGGCCTGACGCTGGTGCGGCAGAGCGCAGAGGAGATCGCCCTGATGGCGCAGCCGCTACTGGCGCGTCAGAGCGGCAAGCTGGCGCTGATGGGCGGCCTGGCGCAGCCCATCGAGCCCTATCTGCCGGAATCGCTGCGGCGCGTGCTGACGGCGCCGCAGGGCGATGCGCTCAGCGGCGCGCTGGCGCTGGCGCGCCTCGGCTGATTTTGCGAGACGCCTCACAAAGCGGCGAGGTGGCGGCCAGATAAAGGTTTCCCCGCGCCGTACGCGCTGAAATAGCGGCTTCTCTCTAATCAGGAGCCGCACTATGCACCTTTCCCTTGCTGATTTTCATCCCGCCGCCGACGGCGAAACCCTGGATACGGCGGTATTGCAACGCGCTATCGACCAGATCGCCGCCGCGGGCGGCGGCCGCCTGACGCTGCCCGCCGGGCGTTACCGCAGCGGCTGCCTGAATCTGCCTTCCCATTTTGAGCTGCACCTTGAAGCGGGCGCGGTGCTGCTCGCCAGCCAGCGGCGCGCCGATTATCAGCGCTTTCAGACGCTGAGCAGCGCCGAGAAGTCGCATAACGTCCTGCTCTACGCTCTCGGGCAGCGCAATCTGACCATCAGCGGCAAGGGCTGCATCGACGGCGACGGCGAAATCTGGTTTGCCGCCGAGCGCGACGCGCAGGGCTACCGGCTGCCGCGTCCCGAGCGGCCGCGCATCATCGTGTTCGAAGCGTGCGAGCAGGTGACGCTGGAGGGATTCACCATCGTACAGGCGCCGATGTGGACGGTGCATCTGGTGAGCTGCCGCCATGTGCATATCGATCGCCTCACCATCGACAACGCGATGACGATGCCCAATACCGACGCGCTCGATATCGACAGCTGCGAGGCGGTGTTCGTCAGCAACAGCTACCTCAGCGCGGCGGATGACGCCATCTGCATTAAAACCACCCTGAAGCCCGACGCGCTACGTCGCCCTGCGCGTCAGATCGCCATCAGCAACTGCCTGCTGCGCTCCTACAGCTGCGCCTTTAAGATCGGCACCGAAACCTTCGACGATATCGAGGACGTTACTGTGACCAACTGCACCCTGTTTGACTCCAACCGCGGTATCGGTATTTTGTCGCGCGACGGCGGCACGATGCGGCGGCTGCTCTTCAGCCATCTGACCTTTGTCTGCCGCTACGCGCCGCCGTGCCACTGGGGCAAGGCCGATCCGCTGTTTGTGTCGGTGCGTCCGCGCGATCCGGCAGTGCGGCCAGGGCGAGTCGAGCAGCTGCAGTTCACGCAGGCGAGCGGCATAGCGGAAGGGGCGATCAACCTGCATGCCGCCCGGCCTGGCGATATTCGCGACGTGCTGATCGCCGATGTGCAGCTGCGTCAGGTGGTCAGCCGCGATAGCGCGCAGGGGCAGTTTGATATTCGCCCGCCGTGCAATCCCGACGCGCCGATCGGCATGGGGCTGGATAACGCCTATAAGCTCGATCCTGCGACCGGGGAGGCGTTCGGCGTCGAGCGCTATCCCGGCGGCCTGCCTGCGCTGTTCGCGCGCGGCGTCGAGAATCTGCGCTGGCATCACCTGGCGGTAGAGCGGCCGGAACCGCTGCCGCCAGGCTGGAATCCAGAACTTTTCGCGATCGACTAGGCGCTGAGCGCTGCGGCGATCGCCGCGCCGAGCGCTTCGGTGCTGGCTTCGCCGCCAAGATCGCGCGTCAGGCATTCGCCCTGCGCCAGCGTGCGTTCGATGGCGTCGAGCACCGCGTCGCCCGCCGCTTTATAGCCCAGATGCTCCAGCATCATCGCGCCGCACCAGATCTGGCCGATGGGGTTCGCTACGCCTTTACCGGCGATGTCGGGCGCGGAGCCGTGCACCGGCTCGAACAGGCTAGGGAAGGCGCGGTCGGGATTGATGTTGGCCGAAGGCGCGATGCCGATAGTGCCGGTGCAGGCCGGGCCGAGATCGGAGAGAATGTCGCCGAAGAGATTGCTGGCGACCACCACGTCGAACCAGTCGGGATGCAGCACGAAGTTGGCGGTAAGAATATCGATGTGGTACTTGTCGACGTTTACCTCAGGATAGTGCTCGCCCATCGCCTCGACGCGCTGGTCCCAGTAGGGCATGGTGATGGCGATGCCGTTGGATTTGGTGGCGGAGGTGAGGTGCTTTTTCGGGCGGCTGTTGGCCAGCTCGTAGGCGAACTTCAGGATGCGGTCGACGCCGATGCGCGTCATCACGGTCTCCTGAATCACCACTTCGCGCTCGGTGCCGGGGAACATGGTGCCGCCGACGCTGGAGTATTCTCCCTCGGTATTTTCACGCACTACGTAAAAGTCGATGTCGCCCGGCTTGCGGTTCGCCAGCGGCGCTTTAACGCCAGGCATTAAACGCACCGGCCGCAGGTTGACGTACTGATCGAACTCACGGCGGAACTGCAGCAGGGATCCCCATAGCGAGACGTGATCCGGTACGATCGCCGGCCAGCCCACCGCGCCGAAATAGATCGCATCGAAGGTTTTTAGCTGCGCGAACCAGTCGTCGGGCAGCATCTTGCCGTGCTGCTGCCAGTATTCGGCGCTGGCAAAGTCGAACCACTCCCAGCGCAGCGCGATGCCAAATTTCTCTGCCGCCGCGTTCGTTACGCGAATGCCTTCCGGCATCACCTCTTTACCGATACCGTCGCCGGGAATGACGGCAATACGATGGATTTTTTCAGACACAGGGCACCTCACAGGGTTGATGTTCGAATTGTCTGCGCAGTATAACTTTGCATCACCGGGAAATAATTAGCCTGAAATGCAAGCCAATGTTGAATCAAAGTAAAGAATCCCGCACCTCAACCGACGATCTCGCCTTCTTTGTGCGCATCGCCACCCTTGGCAGCCTGACGGCGGCGGCGCGCGATCTCGGCCTGTCGCTGGCTGCGGTCAGCAAGCGTCTCAGCCAGCTTGAGCGCCGGCTCGGCGTGCAGCTGCTGAAGCGCACCACGCGGCGTCTGGAGCTGACGGCGGAAGGACGGCGCTATCTGGAGGGCGCGCGTCCGCTGCTGGACCAGCTGGCGGCGCTGGAAGAGGCGGTGAGCGGCCAGACCGAGGTGCTGCGCGGCACGCTGAATATCAATGCGTCGTTCGGCTTTGGCCGTCGCCACGTCGCGCCCTGCGTGTCGGCGTTCGCGGCGCTGCATCCCGAGCTGGCGCTGTCGCTGCAGCTCAGTAGCCAGCCGCTCAATTTTCTCGATGCTAACGTCGACATTGACGTGCGCGTCGGGGAACCACCCGATTCGCGGCTGGTGGCGCGTCGGCTGCGCGCCAACCCGCGCATTCTCTGCTGTTCGCCCGCCTATGCCGAGCGCTGCGGCCTGCCGGCCGATATCCATGCGCTGGCGCAGCACAACTGTATTTTGCTGCGCCAGCATGAAGGAGATTTCACCCTGTGGCGCTTTGTAAAGGGCAGCGAAAGCGTCAGCCAGAAGGTGCGCGGCAGCCTGCTCACCAACGACGGCGAGGTGGCGATGCGCATGGCGCTGGACGGTCACGGCATCCTGCTGCGCTCGTGGTGGGATGCGCGGCACGCCGTCGAGCGCGGCGATCTGCTGCACGTGCTCCCGGAATGGCAGGCGCCCGACGGCGATATTTTCGCGGTATGGCAGGCGCAGCGACAGCTTCCCGCGCGCATTACCGCCTTCGTGGATTTTTTACAGGCGCGTTTAAAGAGGGAGACGTAAAGGGTGGCGCTACAACGAGCAACATTTACACCTTGATTGTTAATGAGTATGATTCTCATTCTTTTTGAGCGTTAGCCGCGGCGGCTGAGCCGGGCGGCGGCGCATCATTTCCCAAGGGAGTCATGCATGAAATCTCTGTTCAGTCCGCGCAACGCGGCGCTTGCTCTGGCGGTCGCCGCCGCTTTCGGCCTGACGGCCTGTCAGGCGCCGGCGAAAAAAGCCGAGGCGCCAGCCGCCACCGCTGCCGCAAAGCCCGCCGCCTCAGCGGTGAAACAGCGCGAACTCGGCTTCGGCCTGTATGAGATGGCTTACGTGCCGGGCGCCAACGCGCTCTACGTCGCCAGCGCCGACGCCTTTAAGGATGTCAGCGGCGGCGTGATCTATCGCCTCGATCCCGCCACGCTGGAGACCACCGGCAAAGGCTACACCGATCTGAAAAACTTCGGCATGACCATGAACAGCGACGGCAGCCTGCTCTACGTCACCAATACGCTGGACGGCGGCGTCTCGAAGATCGATCCGGTTAAGGGCAAGGTGCTGGCGCGTACCCTGTTCAGCGAGCGCAACGAGAAGGGCTTCCCGTTTGGCGCGCGCGAGATTTTCCTGCATAACGACCAGCTCTATATCGGCGGCGTGGGCGATCCGGGTGTGATCTGGGTGGTAGACGCGCAGACCATGAAGCTGAAGACGCGCATCAAAAACGCCGGCAAATGGGTTACCGGCATTATCTATTCGCCGGTCACCGATCGCATTTACGCCGCGAACGGCGGCGGCGAGATCCTGGTGATCAATCCGCGCAGCCATAAGATCGAGAAGCGTCTGACCCCAGGCGACGGCAAAGCCTATCTGCTGCTGAATATGGCGGAAGATCCGGCGACGGGCCGCCTGTTCGTTACCGACAACTCGAAAGCGAAAACCACGCTGGTGTTCGATGAGCGCAGCGGCAAGGTGATTAAACGCATCGACGGCGACGCGCTGGGCATTAAATTCAACGCGAAACGCAACGAGATCTATATCAGCCAGCGTGAGTCGCAGAAGGTGCTGCAGCTTGACGCCACCACCTATGCGGTGAAAAACAGCTGGTCGTTCGAGGGGCATCCCAACAGCCTGCTGGTGACGCCGGATGGTCAGACGCTCTACGTCACTATTAAGCAGGGCTTCAATAAAGACCACAGCAGCAAAGGGCCAGACAGCGTGGCGCGCATTCAGCTGAATTAAGGCGAAGCGGAGTGGTTTTTATTTCATAGCGGGCACAAATCGTAAAACGCGGGTTGCATGGACCGGGGAGCAAAGCGTCCCGCGACAGGGACAAAAGCGCCGGGAGCGCTTTTGAACAACGTGTAACGTTGGCCCGGCGACGGGCGCGCCTCAGGGATGAGGTGCGTATCCGCGCGGGCCGAGCTGGCAGGGATGCCGCTTTTTGCGTCTTTGCGATCGGGCCATGCAACCCGCGTCGGCACGCTGCCAGACTTTAAAGGGACGCCGAACGGCGTCCCTTTTATTACTGCTCGACGCCCTGCACCAGCACCACGCGGTACTCCGCGCCTTTCAGACGATGCTGTTTCGCTTCCTGATATTCCGGGCTGTCATACCAGCCGTGCGCCGCTTCTGCCGTCGGGAACTCCAGCACGACCACGCCATCCGCTTCCGGTCCTTCCAGCGTCTCCAGCTGACCATAAAACGCCAGCGGCGTAATAGGGTGGTCGCCGCGCGCTTTGCCCGCTTTCTCGCCGTAAATCGCGAACTCTTCAGGGTTGGTAATTTTGTCGCGAATAAAGATTACATATGCGCTCATTGTCGGCTCCTTTACGCCTGGCGTTTATCTTCGGTGTTGGTGTCAAAATCGGATGCGTCGTGACGCTCGTGCAGCTGATCGGCCGGATCGCCCATCACGCGGTTCACTTTGCGCCCGCGGATCACCGCCGGACGCTCCGCAATCTCCTGCGCCCAGCGCGCCACATTTTTGTAGGATTTCGCGTCGAGGAACTCGGTCGCGCCATACTGGTTGCTCAGCACCAGGCCGCCGAACCAGGGCCAGGTGGCGATATCGGCGATGGTGTAGGCGTCGCCGCCAAGGAAGCGGCTCTCCGCCAGACGGCGATCGAGCACGTCGAGCAGGCGCTTGGTCTCCAGCGTATAGCGGTTAATGGCGTATTCGATTTTCTCCGGCGCGTAGTGGTAGAAGTGGCCGAAACCGCCGCCGACGAAGGGCGCGGCGCCCTGCAGCCAGAAAAGCCAGTTCAGGGCTTCGGTACGGCCCGCCGGATCGTCCGGCAGGAAGTGGCCGAACTTGTCCGCCAGATAGAGCAGAATACTGCCGGATTCGAACACGCGCTGCGGCGGGTTCACCGAATGGTCGCTGAGCGCCGGGATCTTGGAGTTAGGGTTGATATCAACAAAGCCGCTGCCGAACTGGTCGCCGTCGCCGATGCGGATCAGCCAGGCGTCATACTCCGCCTCTTTGACGCCGACCGCCAGCAGCTCCTCCAGCAGGATTGTCACCTTCTGGCCGTTGGGGGTGCCGAGCGAGTAGAGCTGCAGCGGATGTTTGCCGACCGGCAGCGCTTTTTCATGGGTCGCGCCTGCGACAGGACGGTTGGTTTTTGCGCCGTTGCCTTTGGCTTCCGGATCCCATTTCCAGACTGTTGCGGGCTGATAACTGTTTTCCGACATAGTGTGAGTTCGCCTTGTTGATGAGAGTGTGTCAGACGTCTCTGAGTGTAGCAGGGCGAATAATTGCGGTTTAACTCTGCTGGCGTTCGCTAATCGACGTTCTCCTGGGTGTAGAGCATAAAGTCGACGCGACCCTCTTCATAAGTGGAAAAATCGCCGCCTTTTTCCAGCTTTTGCAACAGCAGGTTGAGCGCCAGCTGGGCATGGCGCTGGGTATTCTGGTCGAGCGTTAAGGTAAGCGTGCGCTGCTGTAGCAGGCGGCGCGTGGTGGCGTAAAGCTCATGCGTAATGTAAACCACATCGTGCTCGCGGCGGTGGCGCGCCAGCGCCTCGGAGATCTCGCGGTTGCCAAGGCCGGTATTGTAGACGCCGACAATCGACGGGGAGGTCACCAGCGCCTTCTCCAGCAGCTTGCTGATGCGCGAACGATCCTCCAGACCGGCCAGCGCTTCGCGCAGCGCCAGATGGGGAAAGCGCTGCTGCAGCACGTCGCGGAACCCCTCGATGCGCTGACGGTGCGCGCGATAGTCGACGCGGCCGCTGATCACCAGCACCTCGCCCGCGCGCGCCAGCATGCTGCCCATCATCAGCCCGGCGGTGCGTCCGGCCTGCAGCTGATTGATGCCCACGTGCAGCAGACGATCGGCGTCGGGCAGATCGGAAACCAGGGTGATCACCGGCACGCCGCGCGCTTTGCAGTCGCTCAGCGCCTGATAAATCGCGGGATGTTCATGCGCGAAGAGCATCAGCCCGTCCATTCTGCGGCTGCTGGCGAGAATATGCGCCGCCAGCTTCTCCGGCGCGTTCTCGGCGATAAAGGTGCGCTGCAGACGCAGGCGACGATAGCCGAGCGCGTCGGCCAGCTGCTGAAAATCCTGCGCCAGTTGCTGAAAGAAAAAGGCGTCGGCGCTGCTGAGGATCACTTCGATTTGCCACGGCTGGCGATGCTCTTCCGGCAAAATGCGGTTAAGCCCCGCCGCACGCGCCGCCTCCAGCACTTTTCTGGTCATCGCTGGCGACACGCCGCCGCGATCGTTAAGCACCCGGTCTACGGTCGCCACGCCGACGCCGGCGGCGTGCGCCAGCTTACTGAGCGTCATTCGCTTCATGCTGAGTGAATTCCATCAATTTCTGCGTTCAGCCAGCCTGACAGAACGGGCTATTTTGACAAGGTCAGCTATCCCGAACTGTGAAGAGGAGATCGCAAATGTCCCCTGTAACTCAACGCGTTGCCCTGATCGGCAGCGGTTTTATCGGCCAGGTGCACGCCGTGAATCTGGCGGCGCATCCAGGCGCGCATCTGGCGCTGGTGTGCGACCTCGACGCGGCGCGCGCCGAGGCGCTGGCGCAGCGGTATAGCGCACGCGCAGGCCGCGTCAGCGAGGCGCTGAATCGCGACGATATCGATATGGTGCTGATCGCCAGCTCGACGCCGACGCACGCCGATTTTCTGGCGCAGGCGGCAAACGCCGGCAAGGCGGTCTACTGCGAAAAGCCCATCGATCTGTCGCTGACGAAGGCGCGCGCGGTGGTGGAAAGTCTTGCGCCGCTGAAGGTGCCGATCACCGTCGGCTTTAACCGTCGCTTCGACCGCAGCCACCAGCAGCTGAAGCAGCAGCTTCAGCAGGGCGTCATCGGCGCGCCGGAGTTGATCCAGATGGTGTGTCGCGCCTCTGAGATGCCGCCCCTCGACTATCTGCGCGCGTCGGGCGGACAGATGCGCGATCAGGCCATTCACTTTTTCGACCTGCTGCGTTTTCTGACCGGCGACGAGGTTGAAACGGTCGGCGCGCTGGGTGCGGCGCTGGCGCAGCCTGCGCTGCGCGACTTCGGCGATGTCGACACCTCGGTGCTGATTATGCGGCTGGCGCGCGGCGCGCTGGCGCAGCTCGATAATACCCGACGTACCGCATACGGCTATGACGAGCGCATCAGCGTGGTGGGATCGCAAGGCATGCTGGCGTCGGAGCCGCAGGCGATGCGCGGCGCGACGCTCTATCAGCAAAGCGGCATCACTCAGCCCGGCCTGTTCCCGGACTGGTTCAGCCGCGTGCGCGACACGTACTACGCTCAGCTGGACGCCTTCCTGCGCTATCTTGGCGGCGAAACGGTGGCGGATCTGCCTGGCCTGATGGATGGTCTGCAGGCGCAGGCGATTGCCGAAGCGGCGTGCGAGTCGCTGACCAGCAGACGCTTCGTTCAGGTCGAGCGGCTGGCATAGTCTTCTATCGGCTCAGCAGCTCGCGCTCGATCAGCTCGCGCGTCTCGACCGCCTGCGTCTTCATCTTCTCCGGATAGCCGAACAGGGCGGACGCGATAATGGATTCGCCGCCCACTTTATAAGTGCGGTTGGCGAAGTCCATCTCGCGCAGCGTCTGGAACAGCGTGTCGAAATCGACCTCGCCTTCGCCGACGCCGACGTGCTGGTGGATAGTGGCGTCCACGCCCGGCGGGTTAACGATATAGCGGCAGTGCTTAGTGTGGTTCATGGTATCGGCGATCAGCACATGGGAGAGATCCTCGCCGGCATACTCCAGCATTGGCCGAACGTCGCCTTTGCCGTTGTCGTAGAAAAAGGTGTGCGGCACGCTGTAAACATATTTCACGTTGTCGCTGCGGAACGACTTCACCATATCGGCAGTTTCGTTGCTGTTCTCGCAAAAATCCCACGGATGCGACTGAATCTCGACGCGGATATTTTCGCGCTCGAACAGGGGCAGCAGCTCTTCCATTGAGCGGTAGAACATCTCTTCGCATATCTCCGGCTCGTTGGGGTTGCCGGATAGCTCGGTATTGATCACCTGCACGCCCATCTCCACGGCAATCTCAATCATGCGCTTCCAGTTTTTTACCGCCGCCTGGCGACGCAGCTCGTCCGGACCGGACCAGCGATAGACCACGATAAACGACGAGATCTCCACGCCGGTGGCATTCAGCGCGTTTTTATATTCGCGCATAATTTCGCGACTGGCCTTCGGGTGCTTGTAGAACGGGTTGATCTGCGGATGAGGCGACTGCTCGATATAGTTATATCCCCATTCGGCCACCTGATGCACCATGCGGGTAATGCCCATATCTCTGATTACATCCACGTCAAAAGCGATTTTCATCTTTACGACTCCTGGCTTTAGTTAGCGTTCTTCGTTGAATACCACGCCGATCTGACGACGCGTCTCATCCATTGCGCGCAGCGTGAGCAGCGAGGTCGCCAGCGAGCGCACCGGCGAGTCCGTCAGGCTTTGGCCGACGCACCAGGCGAAGTGGTCAATCTCATGGCTGAGCTGCTGATAGCGATTCGCCTGCTCTTCCCAGTGCAGCGTCCGGCGCTTATCGCTGGAGACCAGGCGAAAGTTGCCCGGCGCATAGAACTGCCCGTCCAGGTAGAGCGTGGCGTCGCGTCCCGCGATCACCGCGGTGCCCGGCGTATTGCTGAACAGCGTGGTGTGCAGCACCGACTGCATGCCGTGCGCATGGGTAAAGAGCATCGAGGTCTGGCCGTTGACGCCGCCTGGCGCAGGTTCGCCCTGCGCGACGATACGTTCAGGCGCGCCGCCCACCAGAATGCTGAAAGCGACCAGATAGCTGCCGAGATCGAGCATCGGCCCGCCGGCGAGATCGGGGTTAAAAATGCGGTGATCCGGGGTAAAAAATTCGCCGTGATCGGCGATCAGGCTGTGTACGTCGCCCAGCGCGCCATCTGCCAGCAGCTGGCGAATAACGTCATATTTCGGCGCAAAGTCGCACCACATCGCCTCCATACAGAGCCGCTGTGCGCGCTGCGCCGCCTGCTGCAGCGCTTCGCCCTGATGCGCATTGAGCGCCAGCGGCTTTTCGATGAGCACATGTTTCCCCGCCTGCAGCGCGCGCAGGCCGTCAGGGAAATGGTGGTTATGCGGGGTAGCGATATAGATTGCGTCGACGTCATCACGTGCCAGCAGGGCGTCAATGCCGCCGCACGCATGAGGAATCGACCATTTGTCGGCGAACGCCTGCGCCTTGTCAACGCTACGCGATGAAACTGCGGTCAGCTGCTGATGAGTGTGATGACACAAGGCGCTGGCGAAGCGATCGGCGATCCAGCCAGGGCCGACAATGCCCCAGCGCAGCGCAGGGATCTGGTGCGCATCGGGCAGGCGCGGAGCAGGTAGGGTAGAGAGAAACATAACAACTCCATACTTATTAGTCTGTTAATGGCCAGCTGCGGCGTGCCGCTGCCTCCGTCAGGCTTTCACTATAGAAAGCCTGAGGCTGCCCTCTCTAACCTTTTGCTGATGGAATTCCATCAGCCTTCCCGCGGGCGGATTGAGGAAAATTTCTAGCAAATGTTTTTTCCGAATAAAAATAATTTAGAAATAAATGTTTCGTTATGCGAAGAGGATCAAATTTATGCGCGTTCTGTTTTATCAAAAGGTCGGGCAGGCGCGCTTGAGCGGTTAGGATAGCGACAGCGCGAGATGGCTCGCGGCCGGGCAACGGCGTTACCGTCACAGGAGGCAACAGAGAATGACGAAAGTCACCATGAGCGCTATCGCGCGCGAAGCGGGGGTCGGCGTGGCGACGGTAGATCGCGTGCTGAATCAGCGCGCCCCGGTGCGTGGCGCAACCGAACAAAAGGTGCTGGCGGCAGCCAGCCGGTTAGGCTATCGCCATGCGCAATCCCGGCTGCTGCATCCCGGCGCGCCGCCGACGGCGACGCTGCGCATGGGATTCCTGCTGCTTTCCACCGACTATTCGCTCTACCGGCAGCTGAGCGAGGCGCTGCGCGAGCAGGCTATGCCGCACCATCCCACCGGCGTCGAGCCGCTTTTCGTCACCCACGGCATCGATGAGGTTGAGCAGGCGGCGCTATCGCTGCGCGCGCTGGCGACGCGCGTCGACGTGATTGGCGTGGTGGCGCTCGATCATCCGCTGATCCGCCATGCCATTCAGGCGGTATCGCGTCAGGGCGTGCGGGTCTACGCGCTCTTCTCCGACTTTTCGCCCTGCGGTCAGGCGGGCTATATCGGCGTGGATAATCAGAAGGCGGGGCGCACCGCCGCCTGGATGGCGCAGCATCTGCTGCGTCGGCCCGGCAGCGTCGGCGTGCTGCTCGGCGACCATCGCTTTACCTGCCAGGAGAGCTGCGAAATCAGCTTTCGCTCCGGGATGCGGGAATATGGGGCGACGCAGCGCGTGCTCGAGCCGCTCAACACCCGGGAAAGCGTCGAAGGCGGCTATCGCGCCGCGCAGGCGCTGCTGGACGGATATGCCGATTTGCAGCTGATCTATGCGCCGTGCGGCGGCATTGAAGGCGTGGTGCGCGCGCTGCGCGAACAGGCGCAGCGCAGGGTCATGCTGGTGTGTCACGGGCCGGTGCAGGAGGGCGAGCTGGCCCTTATCGACGGCAGCATTACCCTGATGCTGCGTCATAACATCGAAACGATGGCCGCCGCCGTGGTACGGCTTTGCACCGAGCGCCAGAGCGAGCGTGACGCGCGATATGAGCAGGTGATTCTGCCTTTCGAGATTATCACCAGAGAAAATATGTAAATCAGCTAATTACTGATTTTAATGATAATTTTCTATCATTTTTATGATAAGAATAACTATGATCGCTATCAAAGAATAAAACTTCCACGATTGTTTAATATGGAAAATATGTTCGATACTCGCGGCAAGTGTGCATGCCTGGAGAGCTATCGTGACCATCCATATCGCCAACGCGCCCTGTAGCTGGGGCGTCGATAATCCCGACAATCCTTTTCTGCCGCCGTGGCAGACGGTGCTGCGCGAAGCGGCGCAGGCAGGCTACCGCAGCATCGAGCTAGGCCCATGGCGTTATCTGCCCAGCGACCCTGACGAACTCAGCCGCGCCCTGAACCAGCACGGCCTGTCGATCGTCGCCGCCACGCTGTTCGACGATTTGGTCAGCGAGGCCAACTTTCAGGCGATGGTCGATCTGACGCACAAGCTGTGCCGCAACCTGTCCCGCATTCCCACCGCTGAGAAAACGCACGGCGACAACGCGCCCGCGCCTTATCTGGTGATTATCGACTTCGGCAACCCCGAGCGCGCCCGGCTGGCCGGCCAGTCTGAACGCGCGCCGCGCCTCGGGGCGGCTGACTGGCAGCGCCTGATGCGCCATATCACGCAAATCAGCGAGATCGCCTGGCGCGACTACGGTGTACGTCCGGTGATCCATCCGCACGCGGGCGGCAGCATCGAGTTCGCCGACGAACTGGCGCAGCTGGCGCAAGATATTCCGCATGAGATTGCCGGGCTCTGCCTCGATACGGGGCATCTTTACTATGCGGGCATGGATCCCATCGCCGCGCTGCGGCACTACTGGCGCCGCATCGACTATCTCCATTTCAAAGACGTTAACGATGCGGTCTGGCGCGATGTGCTGGCGCGCGGCCTCGACTTCTTTAGCGCCTGCGCCGAAGGGGTAATGTGCCCGATCGGGCAGGGCGCAATCGACTATCCGGCGGTGCGCGCCTTTCTGGCCGAACAGGGCTACCAGGGCTGGATCACGCTGGAACAGGAGCGCGATCCGCGCCAGGCCGACACCAGCCTGCGCGACGTCAGCGCCAGCCTGACCTATCTCAAAACCGTGGGTTTTTAAGGAGAAGACGATGATTAACGGTACAAAAGCGGTAGATCGCGCCCTGCGCTGGGGCATGGTCGGCGGCGGCGGCACCAGCCAGATCGGCTATATTCACCGCTCGGCGGCGCTGCGCGACGGCAACTTTCAGCTGCTGGCGGGCGCCTTTGATATTGATGCCGAGCGCGGCCGCGCCTTCGGCACCTCGCTGGGCGTCACGGCCGAACGCTGCTATCCCGACTACGAGACGCTGTTTGCCGCTGAAGCGGCGCGCGAGGACGGCATCGAAGCGGTTTCCGTCGCCACGCCCAATAATACCCACTTCGCCATCTGCCGTGCGGCGCTCAACGCCGGGCTGCACGTGGTCTGTGAAAAGCCGCTCTGCTTTACCACCCAGGAGGCGGACGAGCTGGAACGGCTCTGCGTGGAGAAAAACAAGCTGATCGGCGTAACCTACGGTTATGCCGGACATCAGCTGATCCAGCAGGCGCGGGAGATGATTGCGCAGGGAATGCTGGGCGAGATCCGCATCGTCAACATGCAGTTCGCCCACGGCTTTCACCATGAGGCGGTAGAGCTGCAAAATCCCAGCACGCGCTGGCGCGTCGACCCCCGCTTCGTCGGCCCCAGCTATGTGCTGGGCGATCTGGCGACCCATCCGCTGTTCCTTGCCGAGACCATGGCGCCGCAGCTAAAGGTCAAACGGCTGCTCTGCGCGCGCCAGAGCTTTGTCGCCACGCGCGCGCCGCTGGAAGATAACGCGTTTGTGATGATGGAGTATGGCAACGGCGCGGTCGGCACGCTCTGGGCCTCGGCGGTGAACTGCGGGTCAATGCATGGCCAGAAGATCCGTATCGTCGGCGCGAAGGCGAGTCTGGAGTGGTGGGACGAACAGCCCAACCAGCTGCGCTACGAGGTGCAGGGCGAACCGGTGCGCATTCTTGAGCGCGGCATGCCTTACCTGGCGCCGCGCGCGCTGGAAGAGGATCGCATCGGCGGCGGCCATACCGAAGGGCTGTTCGACGCTTGGTCGAATCTCTATCGCCGCTTCGCGCAGGCGTTCGCCGCCAGCGATCGCGGCGACGCCGCCTTCCTGCAAAGCTTCTGGTATCCCGACGTCCATGCCGGGCTGGCGGGCGTGCGCTGGGTGGAACAGTGCGTTAAGTCGGCGGAGGCGGGCGCGGTCTGGGTCGAGTGTTAGCGACCGCCTGCGAGGCTAATCGAGCAGCGACGGATCGGCGGCGATCATCAGCGCCTTCATCTCTTCGAAATGCTGGCGCGAGAAGTCGGGTATGCCTTCCCAGGCGCGTGCCGTCTTCTCCGCTACCGCATCGCTGAGAATTTTCAGCGGCTGGCCGGTGGACCAGGCGGTGACCAGGATCTGGCAGGCGCGTTCCAGCGTCCAGATATCGTCGAAGGCTTCGCCGATATCTGTGCCGGTGACCATGACGCCGTGGTTGCCCATCAGCAGGCGGCTTTTGCCCGCCAGCAGGCTCGCCAGCCGCGCGCCTTCCTCTGCCGTGTCTGCCATGCCGCCGTAAAGGGTATCGATCGCCACGCGGTTAAAGTAGCGCGCGGTGTTCTGATCGACCGGCGGGATATGCGGCTCGGCCAGACAGGCGACGCTGGTGGTGTAGATCGGGTGCAGATGCAGCACCACGCGCACCTCCGGCAGACGCTGGTGGATCTGGCCGTGTATCGACCAGGCGGTGGCGTCCACGTCGTCGCGCTGCGCACAGGCGGCATCGTCCGCGTCGAGCAGCAGCAGATCGCTGGCGCGAATGCGGGAAAAGTGTTTCCACTTCGGATTCAGCAGAAACTGTCGACCATCCGAGGAGACGGCCGCGCTAAAGTGGTTGGCTACCGCCTCGTGCATGCCCAGGTGGGCAATGATGCGAAAGGTGGCGGCCAGATCGATGCGGGTCTGTTCTTCAAACGAGAGCGCCATAAATCTCTCCTGACAGAGGGTAGAAAAAGGAGCGCGGGCGACGAATATCTGACGCCCGCAACGGGATCACGGCTGCGGCATCAGCGTCTTGATATCCTCTGCGCTGGGCGCCTCAAAGTTATACTTCTTCAGCAGCGCGGCGTATTCCGGCGTCTTGCTGTATTTCTCCAGCCCATCGATCAGCGCCTGCTTCACCTCATCGTTGCCTTTCTTCACGCCGAAGCCGTTCAGCACCGGATAGATCAGCGTTTCCGAGGAGATCTGCACGCGGTTACCCAGCTTCTGCACCACGCCGCGCGCCACGGCGGCGTCGGTAATCTGCGCCTCCACCGCGTGCGACAGCATCGCCTGGGTGGTTTGCGGATCGGTGGTGTACTCGCTGATGGCGATCGGCGGCTTGCCGTTTTTCACGCAGTAGTCGGCGGAGAGTTTATGCAGCTGCTGCAGCCAGGAGGTGGCGCCCATCGAACCGATTTTATGGCCGCAAAATTCTTCCGGCGTTTTCGGCTGAAAAGCGGCGCCTTTCAGCGACAGGATCGCCTCGCCGCTTTTGAGATAGGGGATCATATCGATCACCTTCAGCCGCTCCGCGGTGATGTACATCGAAGAGTTGGTGATATCGAAACGGTTGCCCTGCAGGCCGGTGATCAGGTTGGGAAAGCGGGTGTCGAGATTAACCGCCTGGCGGCCCATCACCTTCGCCAGCCCGTCGAGAAACTCGATATCGAAGCCGGTCGGTTTGTTGTTCTCAATATATTCATAGGGAAAAAAGGTCATGTCGGAACCGGCGATAATTTTTCCCGGCTGCTGGAACGCCGAGGCGCTAAACGACCCCAGCGCGACGCTGGCGGCCAAAAAAGTCAGGGCAACAGATTTCATAGAGCCTCCGTGGTGGCGATTACGCGCGGGCAAGATCGTTTCCGGCCTGCTGAACAAAGAAGGATGCGCCGCTCGGCTTCTGCGGCAAACGGAACTGGTTGGCGGTGCTGCGGATGGTGCCGCTCTCTGCGCCGAACACCAGCGCGCCGGCGTCCAGGCTCGGCAGCGGGTTCTCGCCGAAGGGCAGGGCATCTTCCGCCGCATAGACGGCGATAAACAGCGTGCGCGGCAGCTCGGTTTCGTTCGGACTGGAGGCGTGCAGCAGGCGCGTGTGCATAAAACAGACCGAGCCTGGCGGGCCGAAACAGGCGGCAGGCTGGCCGCACTGCGCCTCGACCACCGTTTTATCCACCGCGCCGGTAAAGCGGCCATTTTGCCAGTGGGAGTAGAGCGGGCCTTTATGGCTGCCCGGCACCACGTTCAGCGGGCCGTTTTCCGGCGTCACTTCGCTGACCATCAGCAGCGCGGTGACGATGTCGTCGTTGCTGTGCGGCGTGAAGAGAAAATCCTGATGCCACTCAACTTTGGTGGCGGTGTGCGGCAGTTTGGAGTTGATCTTGCTGTGGTGGAAGCGCGCGCCCTGGCCGCCGGTGAGCTGACCGGCAATCTGCGCCATGCGCGACTGCAGCGCGGCGCGGCGATAGGCGGCGGAGATTTCGGTCGGCGAGCTGACCCGGCGCAGCGACGGATGGTCGGCGCGGTGATCGCCTTCCAGATCGAAGCGCGCGCGGCCGTCCAGCGTGTCGCCGTACGCCGCCTGCTGGCTGCGGCTCTCTTCCACCCAGCCGTCAAAATCGTGCTGCAGCGCGGCGATCTCCTCGGCGCTTAATACGTTTTCCACCACCAGAAAACCCTGCTGGTGATACTGGTCTATCTGCCACTGTTCGATCATGATTTTCCCTCGTGCTGGTTACATGGGTTAAGCCAGAGAAACATCTTTCAAAAAGGCTTCGACGCGCGGATGCTGCCCGCTGCGCATAGCCTGCGGCGCGTCGTCGCACACGACGCGGCCTTTTTCCATAAATACGATGCGGTCGGAGACCTTAAAGGCGAAGTTCATCTCATGGGTAACGATCACCATGGTGATGCCCTCATGCGCCAGGGTTTCGATCACCTGCAGCACTTCGTTGACCTTTTCCGGATCGAGCGCCGAAGTCGGCTCGTCAAACAGCATGATCTGCGGACGCATCATCAGGGCGCGGGCGATGGCGACGCGCTGCTGCTGGCCGCCGGAGAGCTGATGCGGATATTTCCACGCGTGTTCCAGCATCCCGACCTTGTGCAGCAGCTCGCAGGCCTGCTGCTTCAGCGCGTCGCGCGGCGCCAGCCGGTGGTAGCGCGGCGCCAGCATCAGGTTGTCCAGCACGCTGAGGTGAGGAAACAGGTTAAAGCTCTGGAACACCATGCCGATGTTGAGGCGGTGTTCGGCGTGCTCGATAAAGCGCGGCTTCTGTTCGCCCTGCTGGCTAAGGTGAATAAAAGGCTGGCCGTTGATGCGGATTTCACCGTTGTCGATCTGCTCCAGCCCGTTGAGCAGGCGGATCAGCGTGGTTTTGCCGGAGCCGGACGGGCCAATCACCGACACCACCTCGCCAGGCTGGATTTGCAGGCTGACCGCGCCCAGCACTTCCACGTTGTTATAGGCTTTGTGCAGCCGAGACGCCTGCAGCGCCGGACCGCTGGTCTGCGCCGCCGGACGTGCGAGCGGCGTGGCGGCGCGCTGCGCCAGCGCGAAAAGCTGGTCATCTACCTTGCCGGCCGGACGGCGCTGGGTAACGTCGAGGTGGCGCTCCAGCTGTTTGAGCAGGAAGTCGAACACCGTCACGATCAGCACGTAGTAGCAGGCGACTGCCGCCATGGTTTCCATCACCAGGAAGTTCTGCGAATAGAGGCGCTGGCCGACCATCAGGATCTCGGTAAGAGAGATCACCGACACCAGCGAGCTGAGCTTAACGATGGCGATATATTCGTTCGCCAGAGCGGGCAGGGCGACGCGCACCGCCTGCGGAATAATAATGCGCCACTGAATGCCGGCGAAGCGCAGGCCCAGCGCGCGGGCGGCTTCGCTCTGGCCTTTCGGGATCGAGAGCAGCCCGCCGCGGTGAATTTCGGCGATATAGGCGCTTTCGCTGAGCACCATGGCGATCAGGCCCGCCCAGAAGGGATCGCTCAGCAGCGCGGAGGTTCCCGGCGCGGCCTGCGGCAGGTTATAAACGAAAATCAGCAGCACCAGCAGCGGCAGGCTGCGGAACAGCCAGATATAGCCGCGCGCCGGCAGGTTGAACAGCAGGCGGTTCGACTGCTTCGCCAGCGCGAGTACAAACCCTACTACGATACTGATGCCCCAGGTGAGCAAGCTCAGTTTAATGACGGTCCAGGTCGCCAGCCAGAATTCGGCGTCGCTGAACAGGCTGAACATATAGTTCCAGTTAAAAGTCATGAGGCATTTCACTCGCTTAAATAAACGCGAATTTCAAAAAGAGGAATTCGCCGCTGTCGATTTATTTACACTATGGCGGCAGCGGCTAATTTGAGGCAATTAGTAAAATGTTGCCTTCAGACTTTAAAAAAACTATCCAGCCAAAAAAAACGGGCGAATGGTGCGCGGCGCTGATTAATTTAAAAAGAGAGGCCGTTTCAGGTCGGCGCCATTTATCTTGCCGCGCATTTGCTCTTTTAAAGAGCAGCCCTGTGCCAAAATGATGCAGCGTAAAAAATAAAACCTTTTCGCTGACAAATTAAATTTATTCAGCCGTTGATCTATCAGCAACAAAGCGAATGTTGCCAACAGCGCCGTACGGCGACAGGCTGCGCGTTAACAGGGCGCAGGAGTGGCATGGCCCTTGCAGCAACAGATGACCTGTAAAAAAGCGCGCCAGTCGAGCGCGCTAAAAGAGATAAGTAAGGTTTTTATGATGCGATTCACGCTGAAACAGCTTAAGTATTTCGTCACGGTGGTCGAAACAGAGAGCATCGCCGAAGCGTCACGCCAGCTGCATATCGCGCAGCCCTCTATCTCCATCGCCATTAAAAATCTGGAAGATACCTTTGACCAGCAGCTGTTTATCCGCCACCACGCGCAGGGCGTTTCCCTGACGCCGGGCGGCCGCCGCTTTTACGAGAAGGCGCGCGATCTGCTGCGGCTCTCCTATGAGTTTGAGCAGAACTCGCGCGCCGAGCATCAGCTGGTTTCCGGCACCATCGCCGTCGGCTGCTTTGAGTCTGCCGCGCCGCTCTATCTGCCGAAACTTATCGCCGGTTTTAAAAAAATCTATCCCGATATCACCATCGAACTCTATGACGGCGAGCAGCACGAGCTGATGCACGGGCTGCATCGTGGGCGTTTCGACCTGGCGTTTCTCTACGATCTCGACCTCGACCACTCGATCAAAAAAGAGCCGCTGAACGCGCCGCACCGGCCCTATGCGCTGCTGCCCGCCGCGCATCCGCTGGCGCGTCAGGCGACGGTGACGCTACAGCAGCTGAGTCGCGAGCCGATGATTCTGCTGGATGCGATCCCGAGCAAAAACTACTTTATCCGCATCTTTAAAGAGAAGGGCTACCATCCTGAGGTCGCCTACAGTTCGCCCTCAATTGAAATGGTGCGCTGTATGGTGGGCCAGGGATTAGGCTTTTCCGTGCTGGTGACGCGTCCCTGCTCCGATATTACCTACGACGGACAGCAATTAATTCATCTTGAGATTGAAGATGAGATGGCGGATTCGATGCTGATCATGGCTTATCTGCAAAATAATGAGCCGACAAGACCGGCGCAATTGTTTATGGAGTATTGTCGCCGCGCTGAACTTTTCCCTGCGCCGTCACTTCAATAACGCATTTCAGGCGCGTCTGTCGCGCAGCCTAATAAATTCCTATGCAGGCGTTAGCTTTATAATATTTTACCCGCTCTGTCGGCTCAAATAGTCTTGGAAACCTTCCCCATGGTGAATATATCGGCCGGTGGCTGGTTGAAGGACGCGGACATGACAGAGATGAAAACAGAAATAGATACCCTGGTGATTGGCGCCGGGCAGGCGGGCGTCGCGATGAGCGAACACCTGAGCCGCCTCGACGTTCCGCACCTGGTGCTGGAGAAAAACCGCATCGCCGAAGCCTGGCGCAGCGGGCGCTGGGATTCGCTGGTGGCGAACGGCCCCGCCTGGCACGACCGCTTTCCCGGCATGGCGTTTCCGGAGTGCGCGCCCGACAGCTTTGTCGCCAAAGAGAAGGTGGCGGACTACTTCGTCGCCTACGCGGAGAAGTTCCATGCGCCGATCCGCACCGGCGTGGAGGTGCTGCGCGTAGAGCGTCACAGCGGGCGCGCGGGATTCACCGTGCACACCTCGGACGGAGTGATTGAGGCGCAGCGCATCGTGGCGGCCACCGGCCCTTTCCAGAAGCCGGTGATCCCGGCGATCGCGCCGCGCAGCGAGCGCCTGACGCAGATCCACTCCGCCGACTATCACAACCCGCAGCAGCTGCCGGAGGGCGGCGTGCTGGTGATCGGCGCCGGATCCTCCGGCGTGCAGATCGCTGATGAGCTGCAGCGCGCTGGAAAAAGGGTCTATCTCTCGGTCGGTCCGCACGATCGTCCGCCGCGCGCCTATCGCAACCGCGACTTCTGCTGGTGGCTGGGCGTGCTCGGCATGTGGGATGCGGCGGCAAGCCAGCCGGGCAAAGAGCACGTCACCATCGCGGTGAGCGGAGCGCGCGGCGGCCATACCGTGGATTTCCGCGCGCTGGCGAACCAGGGCGTCAATCTGGTCGGCATGACCGAGACGTTCGACGGCGAAACGGTGCGGTTTCAGCCCGATCTGGCACATAACATCGCGCGCGGCGACGCCAGCTATCTGGCGCTGCTCGATGCGGCGGATGCCTATATCGCTCGTAACGGCCTCGATCTGCCAGAAGAGCCGGAGGCGCGGCGCTTTCTGCCCGATCCCGACTGTGTCGCGCATCCGCTCAGCGAGCTGAACCTCGCCAGCGCTGGCATTAGCAGCATTATCTGGGCGACAGGCTACGTGGCGGATTACAGCTGGCTGAAGGTTGACGCCTTTGATGCGAAAGGCAAACCGCAGCACCACCGCGGCGTTTCCAGCGAGCCGGGCGTCTACTTTCTCGGACTGCCCTGGCTTTCCCGTCGCGGCTCTACCTTTATCTGGGGCGTATGGCACGACGCGAAATATATCGCCGACCAGATCGCGATTCAGCGCCAGTATCAGCACTACCAGACCGCGTCGCCCTTTTAACCCAGCAGGAGAGCAATGATGCCAACCCATACCCGTATTCGCATGTTCAACACCAAAGAGACCTATCCCAATCAGGCGCTCGACAACGATCTCTGCCAGGCCGTGCGTGCAGGCAACACCGTTTATGTGCGCGGCCAGGTCGGCACCGATTTCGACGGCAGGCTGGTGGGGCTGGGCGAGCCGGGCCTGCAGGCAGAGCAGGCGATGAAGAACGTGAAGCAGCTGCTGGAAGAGGCGGGCAGCGACCTGTCGCATATCGTGAAAACCACCACCTATATCACCGATCCGCGCTACCGTGAGCCGGTCTATCTGGAAGTGGGCAAATGGTTGAAGGGCGTTTTTCCGATCTCGACCGGGCTGGTGGTGTCGGCGCTGGCGCAGCCGCAGTGGCTGATGGAGATCGACGTTATCGCCGTGATCCCTGACGACTGGCACGGCAAGGAGGCGCTATGACGCTCTCTATTAGCGCGCGCTGTCCGGAGAGCGGACAGCTGGGCATCGCCATCAGCTCTTCCAGCATCGCGGTCGGCGCGCGCTGCCCCTGGCTACAGGCGGGCACGGGCGCGGTCTCCAGCCAGAACATTACGCTGCCCGCGCTCGGTCAGCAGATCCTGGCGCAGCTGGAAGCAGGGGTATCGGCGCAGCAGGCGCTGAAGCTGGCGCTGGCGGAGGATCGCTTCAGCGACTATCGCCAGGTGACGGTGATCGATTCCGCCGGCGACGTGGCGCACTTCAGCGGCAGCGAAACCCTGGGCGTCTGGAAGGTGGCGCAGGGCGAAAACTGCGTGGCGGCGGGCAATATGCTGGCGGACGGCGCGGTGATCGACGCGATGGTCGCGGCATTTGCAGCCTCTTCCGGCGAGCTGGCCAGCCGACTGATCGCGGCGCTTCAGGCGGGCATCGCGCGCGGCGGCGAGGCGGGACCGGTGCATTCCGCCGCCGTGAAAGTCGTGGACGACTATACCTGGCCGCTGGTGGATCTGCGCGTGGACTGGGTCGACGACGATCCGGTCGGCGAGCTGTCGCGCCTGTGGCTCGCCTACGAACCGCAAATGGAGGCCTACGTGACGCGCGCGCTTGATCCGCGCGACGCGCCGAGCTACGGCGTGCCGGGCGATGAATAACGCGCTGCGCGACACGCTGTCCGCGCTGCTCGCGTTCGATACCACCAGCCGCGAATCGAACCTGGCGCTGATTAGTTTTATCCGCGACGTCCTTGCGCAGCGCGGCGTTGCGGCTGAGCTGTTTTATGACGAGAGCGGCGCGAAAGCCAACCTCTACGCGCGGCTGGGGCCGGCGGGAGACGGCGGCGTGATGCTGTCGGGCCACACCGACGTGGTGCCGGTCGACGGACAGCGCTGGACGGTGCCGCCTTTTGCGTTGACCGAGCGCGACGGGCGCTGCTATGGCCGGGGCAGCGCCGACATGAAAGGGTTTATCGCCTGCGTGCTGGCGTCGCTGGATCGCTTTTTAGCACAGCCGCTGCGGATGCCGCTGCATCTGGCTTTCTCTTACGATGAGGAGGTCGGCTGCCTGGGCGTGCGCTCGCTGGTGGCGCATCTCAAGGCATCCCCTGAAAAGCCCGCGCTCTGCATTATCGGCGAACCCACGGCAATGCAGCCGGTTTACGGCCATAAGGGCAAAGTGGCGATGCGCTGTCAGGTGCGCGGCCGCGCCTGCCATTCCGCCTATGCGCCGCAGGGCGTCAACGCTATCGAACAGGCAGCGCAGCTGATTGGACATATCGTTCGCGTCGGCGAGTCGCTGCGGCAGACGCAGGACGCGCGCTTCGATCCGCCGTTCAGCACGCTGCAGGTCGGCACCATTCAGGGCGGCGCGGCGCTCAATATCGTGCCGCAGGATTGCCAGTTCGATTTTGAGCTGCGTACGCTGCCAGCAGCCGATGTCGACGGCGTGCTGGAGAATATCGCGGCCTTCGCGCGCGACCAGCTGCTGCCCACGATGCGGGAACGGGCGCCGGAGAGCGAGATCGCGCTTCAGCCGCTGGGTGCCTATCCCGGCCTGCTGACCGATCCGCAGGGCGACTTCGCCCGCTGGCTGGCGCAGTGGAGCGGCAGCGAAAAATTTTCCACCGTCGCGTTTGGCACGGAAGGCGGCCTGTTCGACGAGATTGGCATTGCGACGCTGGTGTGCGGGCCGGGGAGTATGGCGCAGGGGCATAAGGCGGACGAGTTCGTCGCCGTCGAGCAGCTTGAGCGCTGTATGCAGATGCTGGGCAACCTGTGCGACTGGATGCGTGCGGAGTCAGTCATAAATTGCACAAAAGCAAAAACCCAGCCATAGGCTGGGTTCTTTAATTTGTGGTGCCCGAACCCGGACAAAAATGCCGGGAGCATTTTTGCTTTGTCGCGCCTGCGCGGCAAACCCGCAGGGCGAGCCGCAGGACGCGGCGAGGTCATCGAACCGGTTCGATGATGGGTTCCGCACAAAAGCAAAAACCCAGCCATAGGCTGGGTTCTTTAATTTTGGTGCCCGAACCCGGACAAAAATGCCGGGAGCATTTTTGCTTTGTCGCGCCTGCGCGGCAAACCCGCAGGGCGAGCCGCAGGACGCGGCGAGGTCATCGAACCGGTTCGATGACGGGTTCCGCACAAAAGCAAAAACCCAGCCATAGGCTGGGTTCTTTAATTTTGGTGCCCGAACCCGGAATCGAACCAGGGACACGGGGATTTTCAATCCCCTGCTCTACCGACTGAGCTATTCGGGCAACGGGGCGCATTAAACCGTAATGGCCGCTTCGCGTCAACGCCTTTCCGGTAAAAAAGCGGGAAAACGTGACTGATTGCCTGCTTTTCAGGCAGAAGCGGCAAAACCCTAGGCCAGCGCGCCGTTAGCGCGGCACAGCGCGATGCGCAGCACATCTTCCGCCAGACGTTTGGCTGTCGCCACGTCCTGCACGTTCCGCTTCACCAGCAGCTTGCTGAGGCAGCCTTCCAGGATCAGCTCAAGCTGGTCCGCCACCATCGTCGGATTATCCAGCCCCAGTTCCACCAGAATGCTGTGCGTGAAGTGCCAGGAAGCCTGTTTCTGCTGTTCGGCAATCTGATGCACCGGCTGCTCCGGCTGCGGATAAAAGCTGCAGGCGGCGATAAACAGGCAGCCGGGGAAGCGGCCTTTCTGCACCTGTTCGCTCAGCACATGATAGCGCGCCAGCAGCTTCTGCTCGCCGTCGAGCTGCTCGCTGAGCAAAACCTGACGCCGCCAGCTGTCGATCTGCTGCCCGTGATAGCGCAGCGCATCGTAAAGCATGGCGTCGCTGTCGGGCCAGAGCGCTTCCAGCTGCGTCAGCGTCATGTCGCAGTGGGCAGCCAGCTGCGGTAGTAATGACGTCGTCGCCGCCAGTCCATTTTTTTCGAGCACATTCAACGCATGCTCGAGTACCTGTTCACGCTGCAAATGACGTCTCCTCTCTGTACGAGTCCGCCTGAGGCGGGGGACTCCAGTGTCGTTCAACGCGCCCGATTCTGCAAATGCGTGCGGAAATCCTCTGTGTTAAGGAAGCCCGTCACGCGCGAGCCGGGGATCTCGCGGCCCTGCGCATCGAAAAACAGAATGGTCGGCAGGCCGAGCACCTGAAGATGCTGCAACAGGGCGTTATCCGTGGCGTTATTCGCGGTGACGTTAGCCTGCAACAGCTGGTAACGGCTCAGCGCCTCACGCACGCCCGGATCGCTAAAGGTATATTTTTCGAACTCTTTGCAGGCTACGCACCAGTCGGCGTAAAGATCGACCATAGTGACGCGGCCATTGGCCTGCCGCAGCGCCTCGTCCAGCTGCGGCGCGGAGGCGATACGCTGAAAGGGCAGCTGCGCCGCCGTCTGCGACGCGGCGGGCGCGCCCCAGACCCATTCCTGCAAGGGGCGCGCGCTGATGAGCGCTGCCGCCAGCATCGCTATCTGCGCCAGACGCCATTTGCCGCCCTGGCCGCGCAGACTGCTGCAAAAGGCCCAGGCGAAACAGGCGACGCCCAGCGCGCTCCAGAGCCGTACTCCCCACAAATCGCCCAGCACGCGCTCCAGCAAAAATACCGGCAGCGCAAGGATAACGAAGCCGAAACCCTGCTTTACCGTCTGCATCCACGGCCCGCTTTTCGGCAGCAGGCGGTTGCCGAACAGGGTGACCACAATCAGCGGCAGGCCCATGCCCATGGCGTAGAGCCACAGCGTGCCCGCGCCGGCCCAGAGATTACCGCTCTGGGCGATGTAGAGCAGAATAGCGCTGAGCGGCGCGGTGGTGCAGGGCGAGCAGATTAGCCCTGCCAGCGCGCCCATCAGGAAAACGCCGGGCAGCGATCCGCCCTGCTGGCGATTGCTCCATAACGTCAGTCGCGTCTGGACGCTGGCGGGAAGCTGCAGCTGGAACAGGCCGAACATTGACAGCGCCAGCAGAGTGAAGATCAGCGACAAACCGATCAGCATATAAGGATGCTGCAGCGCCGCCTGAAAGCGCAGGCCCGCCGCCGCGACCACCACGCCCAGCAGCGTATAGGTGAGCGCCATGCCCAGCACGTAGATCAAGGCGAGGCTAAACAGGCGCAGCAGAGAGCCGCTGCGCTGGCCGCCGAGGATAATTCCGGCGATCAGCGGATACATCGGCAGCACGCAGGGGGTAAAGGCGACGCCGATGCCGATCAGCAGCGCCCAGAGCGGCGAGAAGGGCAGCGGCGCGGCTGGCGCGGGCTGGACGCTGCCCGCGGGCGGCGCTGCGTCGGCAGCCACCGGCGTGAGCGGAATGGTGCGCGTCTCGGGCGGATAGCAGAAGCCCGCCGCCGCGCAGCCCTGATAGGTTACGCGGAGGCTGGCACCGCTGGCGGCCTCGCGCAGCTGCACCGGCAGCTGAAGATCCTGCGAATAGATTTCGCTTTTGCCATAGAACTCATCTTCATGCGGCTGCCCTGGCGGCAGCGCCACCGGCGCGATTTGCGCCTGCTGCGCGCTGACATGAATCTGCTGGCGGTAAAGGTAGTAGCCCTCTTTGACCTTCCAGCTGAGCGTCAGCTGTCGGCCCTGCTGGCTGAAATCGAAAGCAAACGCCTGGTCCACGGGGACAAAGCGGCTGCTGGCGTTAGGGGAGAAAATCGACGCCTGCGTCGGCAGCGTGATAAACAGCGCCAGCGCAAAGGCGATCAGGCAAGAGATGCGTGCAGCCATGACAAGTATTCACTGTCTCCATGTTGAACCGGTAGCGCCAGCAGTTCGGGCACCTCAAAGGGATGTTCGCGCTTCAGCAGATCCATCAGCGCCTGCTGGTGCGTCGTACTGCTCTTTAACAGCAGCTGAACTTCGCTGGCCTGCTCCAGCGTGCCCTGCCAGACGTAAAGCGACGTGGCGCCGGGCAGCAGCGTGACGCAGGCGGCGAGCTTCGCCTCCAGCGCCAGGGCGGCAAGCCTGCGCGCGCAGGCTTCATCCGGCGCGGTACAAAGAATCACAACGGCGTTCATCGCGTGGCTCCTGTTGCGGAAAGCAAGGATGATAGCACGCTCGCCGCGCCTCAGGCTTTACCGGTTGTAACAGCCCTACAGCACCAGGCCGCCGATCAAAAAGCCGAACAGCACCGACAGCGCGATCGCCAGCACGCCAGGCACGATAAAGGCGTGGTTAAAGACATATTTGCCGATGCGCGTCGAGCCGGTATCGTCCATTTCCACTGCCGCCAGCAGCGTCGGATAGGTCGGCAGCACGAACAGCGCGGAAACGGCGGCGAAGGAGGCGATAGCGGTATGCGGCGACACGCCCAGCAGCAGCGCGGCGGGCATGAGCGCCTTGGCGGTGGCCGCCTGTGAATAGAGCAGCATCGAGGCGAAAAAGAGCGCCACCGCCAGCAGCCAGGGTGCCTGCTGCAGCAAGTCGCCCGCCAGCTGCTGGATCTCGCCGATATGCGCTTTGACGAAGGTATCGCCGAGCCAGGCGACGCCCATCACGCAGACGCAGGCGCTCATGCCCGACTTAAAGGTGCTGGCGCTGAGGATGGCGCTGGTGTCGATTTTGCAGCTCAGCGAGATCAGCGTGGCGATGGTCAGCATAAACACCACAATCGCCTCGTTGCGCGGCAGCGGCGGATCGGCAATCAGACCGACGCCGTCGCTGATGGCGGTAGCATAGAGCACCACGGCGACGATGCCGACCAGAAACAGCAGTACCGACCGTCTGGCGCCGGGCTTCTCTTCATAGCGGCTTGCGCCGCGTAGCTTTACTTCGCCTTTGGCGAGGCGCGCCTGATAGACCTCGTCTTCATGCAGCTCTTTGCCGAGGAAGTTGGTGACCAGCGCGGCGAGAAACAGGCCGATCATCGTCGAGGGAATGGCGATCGCCAGCAGGGCGATATAGCCGACGCCGCGCGGCTCCAGCAGCGAAGCGAAGAAAACCACCGCGGCGGAGAGCGGCGAGGCGGTAATGGCGATCTGCGAGGCGACCACGGCGATAGAGAGCGGGCGCGACGGGCGCACGCCTTGCTCTTTCGCCACTTCGGCAATCACCGGCAGCGTCGAGAAGGCGGTATGGCCGGTGCCCGCCAGCAGCGTCATCATATAGGTTACCAGCGGCGCCAGCAGCGTGACGTAGCGCGGATGACGGCGCAGCAGCCGTTCCGCCAGGCTGACCAGATAATCCATGCCGCCCGCGACCTGCATCGCGGCGATAGCGGCAATCACCGCCATAATAATTTCAATCACGTCAAAGGGGATGGCGCCGGGCTTCAGCCCGCAGATCAGCGTCAGCGCCAGCACGCCCAGCCCGCCCGCGAATCCGATACCGATACCGCCCAGACGCGCGCCCAACCAGATCGCCAGCAGGACGATCGCTAATTCAACGACGATCATTCGTCACCTCTTGAGAGTGAGAAAAAGAGCCGGTTATGTACCAAATAAAAAGGCGCGCCGTGTTGATCGCGGCGCGCCTTTTTTATCATTGTGAAAATTGACCTACTGTTCGTTTTCGTCAGTGTAGCGACGCGCCTTGTAGACTGGATACATCAGGTTCTGCACCGAGAAGATGTCGTCCAGCTCGCTTTCAGTCAGCAGGCCGCGCTCCAGCACCACTTCGCGCACGCTTTTGCCGGTCTCCGCGCAAATCTTGCCGACGATATCGCCGTTGTGATGGCCAATGTACGGGTTGAGATAGGTCACGATGCCGATAGAGTTGAAAACGTAAGCTTCGCACACCGCTTTGTTGGCGGTGATGCCGTTAACGCATTTTTCCAGCAGGTTGTAGCAGGCGTTGGTCAGGATGCTGATCGACTCGAACAGCGCCTGGCCGATCACTGGCTCCATCACGTTGAGCTGCAGCTGACCCGCCTCCGCCGCCATGGTTAAGGTAGTGTCGTTACCGATCACCTTGAAGCAAACCTGGTTCACCACTTCCGGCACCACCGGATTGACCTTGGCGGGCATAATCGAGGAGCCCGCCTGCAGTTCCGGCAGATTGATCTCGTTGAGGCCCGCGCGCGGGCCGGAAGAGAGCAGGCGCAGGTCGTTGCAGATTTTCGACAGCTTCACCGCCAGGCGCTTCAGCGACGAGTGCACCATCACGTAGGCGCCGCAGTCGGAGGTCGCTTCGATCAGATCTTCCGCCGGCACCACCGGCAGGTTGCTCACCTCGGCGAGACGCTGAACCGCCAGCTGCTGATAGCCGTCCGGCGTGTTAAGGCGCGTGCCGATCGCCGTGGCGCCCAGGTTCACCTCCAGCAGCAGTTCGGCGGTGCGCAGGATGCTGCGCGTCTCTTCGTTCAGCAGCACGTGGAAAGCGTGGAACTCCTGGCCGAGCGTCATTGGCACCGCGTCCTGCAGCTGGGTGCGGCCCATCTTGAGAATGGTTTCGAACTCCGCCGCCTTGCGCTCGAAGCCTTCGCCCAGCTCTTTGATCGCGTCCAGCAGCTTCAGAATCGAGCTGTAGACCGCAATGCGGAAGCCGGTGGGATAGGCGTCGTTGGTAGACTGGCACTTATTGACGTGATCGTTCGGGTTGAGGAACTGATATTCGCCTTTCTGGTGGCCCATCAGCTCCAGCCCGATATTGGCCAGCACTTCGTTGGTGTTCATGTTGACCGAGGTGCCCGCGCCGCCCTGATAGACGTCGACCGGAAACTGATCCATGCATTTGCCGTTGTTCAGCACCTCGTCGCAGGCCTGAATAATGGTATTGGCGATATTGCGCGGAATGGTTTGCAGCTCTTTATTGGCGAGCGCGGCGGCTTTTTTCACCATCACCATGCCGCGGACGAATTCGGGGATGTCGCTGATTTTACTGTTGCTGATACGGAAATTTTCAATCGCACGCAGAGTATGAACGCCGTAGTAGGCATCGGCGGGGACTTCACGCATGCCTAGCAGGTCTTCTTCGATACGAATGTTGTTCGCCATGATAACCTTCTTGTTATTGGCCGCTTGCGCTGGCGCCATCCATCACAGGTGATGTGTTGATTTGTCGTGGAAAGCCGGAGCCGACAGTGTATCCGCCTCGTCACCGGCGCGCACGATCATATGCTGCCGCCGGGCTAAAGCGCGAGTCTGGATACGTATCCATGTATCAATTATCGCTGCAATAACCACGATATGTGAGATTGCGCACAAATTTAACCTCACTGTAAATATTTGAAAACAGCGGTTGAATTAGCGTCGCGGCAGGCCCATCTCATGGCTATGCCGTCTAATAGGGCGTTTTCCGCTGCCTGCCTGACGCAGAGCAGCCCGACTAAAAGGAGAATACGGTGCGCTGGTTACCGTTAATCATTATTTTTGCGCTCGCCTGGATTGAGATCACCCTGTTTATTCAGGTGGCTCACGCGCTGGGCGTATTGCTGACCATGCTGCTGGTGATTTTCACCTCGGCGATCGGCGTGTCGCTGGTGAAAAACCAGGGCATGAAAAACTTTATGCTGATGCAGGAGAAGCTGGCGCGTAATGAGAGCCCGGCTGAAGAGATGATTAAAAGCGTATCGCTGATCATCGCGGGCTTTCTGCTGCTGCTGCCTGGCTTCTTTACCGACTTCCTCGGCCTGCTGCTGCTGCTGCCGCCGGTGCAAAAACATCTGACCCTGAAGCTGATGCCGCATCTGCGCGTCTGGCGCGGGCCAGGCGCCGGCCCGGACAGCGGATTTACCGTGGATGGCGAGTATGAACGCAAGGACAGCGATCGCATCGGCCATGACGATCGCCACGATCGCTAAGCGCGGACAGAAGAGAAGCGTGACCTGAGCGTCGCGCTTTTTTTATGGCCGAGGCGAAAACGGCCTTTCGCGCAAAAAATGGGCAGTTGTCATCGCCAGGTAAAAAAATTGTCCTGCTGCCCCTTGAAAGCCATTTTAACCGACCCTATCTCTTGCACCACGAGGCCGGAAGCCCTGCAGCCCGGCGTTCAACCCAAAAACTGAATGATTGGACTTCTCAAAGGAGAGCTATCTAATGAAAATTCGTCCGTTGCACGATCGCGTTATCGTCAAGCGTAAAGAAGTTGAAGCTAAATCTGCTGGCGGCATCGTTCTGACCGGCTCTGCAGCAGGCAAATCAACCCGTGGCGAAGTTCTGGCCGTGGGCAATGGTCGCATCCTGGAAAATGGTGAAGTGAAGCCGCTGGACGTTAAAGTTGGCGATCTGGTGATCTTTAGCGAAGGCTACGGCGCGAAAACCGAAAAGATCGACAACGAAGAAGTGCTGATCATCTCTGAAAGCGACATTCTGGCGATTGTTGAAGCGTAATTACGCGGAACTCACTGAACGAAACGAATTTAAGGGACAATTGAAATGGCAGCTAAAGACGTAAAATTCGGTAATGACGCTCGCGTAAAAATGCTGCGCGGCGTGAACGTACTGGCAGATGCAGTAAAAGTTACCCTGGGCCCGAAAGGCCGTAACGTGGTTCTGGATAAATCTTTTGGTGCACCGACCATCACTAAAGATGGCGTGTCCGTAGCGCGTGAGATCGAACTGGAAGACAAGTTCGAAAACATGGGCGCGCAGATGGTGAAAGAAGTTGCCTCTAAAGCGAACGACGCAGCAGGCGACGGTACCACCACCGCAACCGTACTGGCTCAGTCAATCATCACCGAAGGCCTGAAAGCTGTGGCTGCGGGTATGAACCCGATGGATCTGAAGCGCGGTATCGACCAGGCCGTTATCGCGGCGGTTGAGCAGCTGAAAGCGCTGTCCGTTCCTTGCTCAGACTCTAAAGCTATCGCCCAGGTCGGCACCATTTCCGCTAACTCCGATGAGAGCGTCGGTACCCTGATCGCCCAGGCGATGGAAAAAGTGGGTAAAGAAGGCGTTATCACCGTTGAAGAAGGCACCGGTCTGCAGGACGAGCTGGACGTAGTTGAAGGTATGCAGTTTGACCGCGGCTACCTCTCTCCGTACTTCATCAACAAGCCGGAAACCGGCGCAGTTGAACTGGAATCGCCGTTCATCCTGCTGGCTGACAAGAAAATCTCCAACATCCGCGAAATGCTGCCGGTGCTGGAAGCCGTGGCTAAAGCAGGCAAACCGCTGCTGATCGTTGCTGAAGATGTTGAAGGCGAAGCGCTGGCGACGCTGGTGGTCAACACCATGCGCGGCATCGTAAAAGTCGCTGCGGTGAAAGCGCCGGGCTTCGGCGATCGTCGTAAAGCAATGCTGCAGGATATCGCTATCCTGACTGGCGGTACCGTTATCTCTGAAGAGATCGGTATGGAGCTGGAAAAAGCGGCGCTGGAAGATCTGGGCCAGGCAAAACGCGTTGTGATCAACAAAGACACCACCACCATCATCGACGGTGTGGGTGAAGAGGCGACGATTCAGGGCCGCGTAACCCAGATTCGTCAGCAGATCGAAGAAGCGACCTCTGACTACGACAAAGAAAAACTGCAGGAGCGCGTAGCGAAACTGGCAGGCGGCGTGGCCGTGCTGAAAGTAGGCGCAGCAACTGAAGTTGAAATGAAAGAGAAGAAAGCCCGCGTTGAAGATGCCCTGCACGCGACCCGTGCTGCGGTAGAAGAAGGCGTGGTAGCGGGCGGCGGCGTAGCGCTGGTTCGCGTTGCAGCACAGCTGGCCGATCTGCGTGGTCAGAACGAAGATCAGAACGTCGGTATTAAAGTTGCGCTGCGCGCAATGGAAGCGCCGCTGCGTCAGATCGTTTCTAACGCCGGCGAAGAGCCGTCTGTTGTCGCTAACAACGTGAAAGCGGGCGACGGCAACTACGGTTACAACGCGCAGACTGAAGAATACGGCAACATGATCGACTTCGGTATCCTGGACCCAACCAAAGTGACCCGTTCTGCGCTGCAGTACGCGGCCTCTGTTGCTGGTCTGATGATCACCACCGAGTGCATGGTGACCGACCTGCCGAAAGGCGACGCGCCTGATTTAGGTGCTGGCGCTGGCGGCATGGGCGGAATGGGCGGCATGATGTAATTGCCCTGACGCTTTTGCTATCTGAAAAACCCCCGATCGGAAACGGTCGGGGGTTTTTCTTTTGCAGATGAAAAGGGTATAAGTAAGGGCGCAATACTTCGGCTTTGCGGGTTCAGGGCAATGAATGTTCAGAAAAAAGAGATACTTTTCTGCTACGCTGCCGCCCGATACTGATGATAATAAATGGGGATTACAATGCGGATTAACCTCTTGCTCGGACTGGCGGTCGGTACCTTGTTGCTGGCGGGATGCAGCAGCTCTCATCAGCTGAGCGCTGGCGGCGAACGTGTCACCTTCACCGATCAACAACCGGGCAGCGACTGTCAGCTTCTGGGTAATGTCACCGGTTCACAGAGTAACTGGCTGAGCGGTTCCGGCGGCGAGGGCAGCTCGCTGCGCGGCGCGGCCAACGATCTGCGCAACCGCGCGGCGGAAATGGGCGGCAATGTGATTTACGGCGCGACCAGCCCGACGCAAAACCTGTGGTCCGCTTTCGCGCCTCTGGACAGCAAAATGAACGGGCAGGTCTATAAATGCCCGGCGAAAGCCTGATCGTCTTCGCCATCCTGTTGATAACGGCCGGTTTATACCGGCCGTTAATTTTTGTGGGCGGGATGTTGGCTCGCTACTCCTGGCGCAGCTGCAGGTCGAGCGGCGTTTTACTCGGCTCGCCGCCAATCTCTCGCGCCAGCTTAGGCACCATATAGCCGGACACCTGCGTCAGCAGCGTGCGCACCAGCGCGCGCGCCTCTTCATCGGAGACGTAAAAGTGCGCCGCGCCCTGCACCTTATCCAGAACGTGCAGGTAGTAGGGCAGAATGCCCGCGTCGAACAGCGCGTTGCTGAGATCGGCGAGCGCCTGAGCGTGGTTATTGACGCCGCGCAACAGCACGCTCTGGTTAAGCAAGGTCACGCCGGCGCGCTTCAGCTGCTGCATCGCGGCCGCCAGCGAGGCGTCGATCTCCTGCGCATGGTTGATATGGGTCACCATTAATACCTGCAGGCGCGTTTCCGCCAGCATCCGACACAGCTCGTCCGTGATGCGCGCCGGAATAACCACCGGCAGGCGGCTGTGGATACGCAGTCGTTTTAGATGGGGGATCTGCGCCAGCGCCTCAATCAGCCACGCCAGTTCATGATCCTTCGCCATCAGCGGATCGCCGCCGGAGAAGATGATTTCGTCCAGTTCGGGATGGGCGGCGATATAGTCGATAGCCGTTTGCCAGCTGCGCTTGTTGCCGGGGTTATCCTGATAGGGAAAGTGACGGCGGAAGCAGTAGCGGCAGTTGACCGCGCAGCCGCCTTTGACCAGCAGCAGCGCGCGGTTTCTGTACTTATGCAATAAGCCCGGCACCACGCTGCTTTGCTCGTCGAGCGGATCGGCGCTGTAGCCAGGCGCCTGGATAAACTCCTCGCGCTGGGTAAGCACCTGCAGCAGCAGGGGATCCTGCGCGTCGCCCGGCTTCATGCGCGCGATAAAGGCGCGCGGCACGCGCAGCGCGAAAAGCTGACGGGCGTCGCGGCCAGCGGCCAGTTCCGCATGGTGCTCAAGGCCTAAAAGTTGCAGTAATTCATCAGGTTCGGTGACAACATCAGCAAGTTGCTGCAACCAATCTTCTCTGGAAGGGGTTTTTAGGGTTACAATGTGTGCCATTTTTTTGGCTATTACCAGTTCAATATTTACAGAGGGCCTTTATGGCGACTTATCTTAGCAACGATTTTCGTTCCGGTCTTAAAATCATGTTCGAAGGCGAACCTTACGCCATCGAATCCAGTGAGTTCGTTAAGCCAGGTAAAGGCCAGGCATTCGCACGCGTTAAAATGCGTCGTCTGCTGACCGGTACGCGCGTTGAGAAAACCTTCAAGTCTACCGACTCAGCTGAAGGCGCGGACGTTGTTGATATGACGCTGCAGTACTCTTACAACGACGGCGACTTCTTCTACTTTATGCACCCGGAAACCTTCGAGCAGTACCAGGTTGAATCGAAAGTGCTGGAAGACGTGCAGAAATGGCTGCAGGACAACGCAGAGTGTATCGTTACCCTGTGGAACAACAAAGCCATCGCCGTTCAGGCGCCGAACTTTATCGAAGCAGAAGTCATTGAAACCGATCCGGGCCTGAAAGGCGATACCGCCGGCACCGGCGGCAAGCCTGCTAAACTGGCGACCGGCGCCGTGGTTAAAGTGCCGCTGTTCGTTCAGATCGGCGAAGTGGTAAAAGTCGATACCCGCTCCGGCGAATACGTTTCACGCGTAAAATAAGTGCGAAGGCGCATCCTGGGATGCGCCTTTTTCTTTGGTGAGTTAAGAAGAATGAAAAAACAGCTGACGCTTTTCACTCTTGTGCTGCTGGCCTGTTCTGTGCTCAGCGCCTGTAATACCTTTCATGGCTTCGGCGAAGATGTTTCCCACCTTGGCGGCGCTATCTCGCGCGCGGCGAAATAGTCCCAGACGATAACCTTTTTTCGCTGCGTTTCAGTACGTTTGGCCATAAGCGGTCTATGCTTAAAGCGCTGTACTTGACTGCAACCACAAAAAGGATATTGCCATGTTAAAGAAAAGTATTGTTGCGATTTTCTCAGTGCTGGTGCTCTCTTCTCTGCTGTCCGCTTGTAACACCACGCGTGGTGTCGGCGAAGACGTAGAAGCGGGCGGCCAGGCTATTCAGCGTACTGCGCAGTAATATCTTCAAGCCGGTACGATTCTGTCGTACCGGTTATTTCTGCTTAACCCAAATCAGATCCTCGACCGGGAAACCGGCCTGCCGCGCCTGTTCCACCAGCTTCTGCTTCACGCCCTCATCCAGCTGCGGCGTGCGCGATAATATCCACAGATAGTGACGATTTGGACCGCATACCAGCGCATAGCGGTAATCCTTGTCCAGCGCGATAACGTTGTAGCCGCCGTAGAAGGGACCAAAGAAAGAGACTTTTAGCGCGGCGCGCTGCGGGTCGCCGGTGAAGTACGCCTTGCCTACGCTCTCCTGCCATTTTTGCTTCTGCGGCTTGTAGCCGCGGTTGATGACCTTAAGGCCGCCGTCGTCGCGCGGGCTGTAGGTCGCCGTGACCTGTTCCAGGCCGCGTTCGAAGCGGTGGTCGAGGCGCGCGATTTCATACCAGGTGCCGAGATAGCGCTGGCTGTCGAACCCTTCGACGACGGTAACGTTTTTCGGCGGCGTGGTAGAGCAGGCTACTGACAGCATTGAGCCAAGGCCTGCGATGAAGGTTTTCCATGGGGACATAAGCGATTCCTTTTTGGTTGAACAGATTAAGTATAGTTGCCGCTGCGATTTTTCTCTGGCTTCGGACGGCTGATTGTCTGCCGGAGGCAATGCAGGTAGACTTCCACCCCTTATTTGTATAAGGAGTCATCACCATGAGCGAAACGGCAAGCTGGCAGCCGAGCGCACCCATTGCCAATTTGTTGAAACGTGCCGCTATCCTCGCGGAAATTCGACGTTTCTTTGCCGATCGCGGCGTGCTTGAGGTCGATACGCCGGCGATGAGCCAGGCGACCGTCACCGATATCCATCTGGTGCCCTTTCAGACGCGCTTTGTCGGTCCTGGCGCGACGCAGGGACGCGATCTCTGGCTGATGACCAGCCCGGAATACCATATGAAGCGTCTGCTGGCGGCGGGCAGCGGACCTATCTATCAGATGAGCCGCTGTTTCCGCAACGAAGAGGCGGGGCGCCATCATAATCCTGAATTCACCATGCTGGAGTGGTATCGCCCGCACTACGATATGTATCGCCTGATGAATGAGGTCGACGATCTGCTGCAGCAGGTACTGGAGTGCGACAGTGCGGAATCGCTCTCCTATCAGCAGGCGTTTATTCGCCATCTCGATCTCGACCCGCTGTCAGCGGATAAAGCGCAGCTGCGCGAAGCGGCGGAGAAGCTGGGCGAGGGCGAACTGGCGAATCGCGAAGAGGATCGCGATACCCTGCTGATGCTGCTGTTTATGCTGGGCGTGGAGCCGAAGATCGGCATCGATAAGCCAACCTTCGTTTACCATTTCCCTGCCAGCCAGGCGGCACTGGCCGAAATTAGCACGGAAGATCACCGCGTCGCGGAGCGTTTCGAGGTCTACTACAAGGGCGTGGAGCTGGCGAATGGTTTCCGCGAGCTGACCGACAGCCGCGAGCAGAGTCAGCGCTTCGAGCAGGATAACCGGCGGCGCGCGGCGCGCGGACTGCCGCAGCATCCGGTCGATACCTATCTGCTGGATGCGCTGGCGCACGGCATGCCTGCCTGTTCCGGCGTGGCGCTGGGCGTGGATCGTTTGATTATGCTGGCGCTGAAGGCGGATTCGCTGAGCGAGGTGATCGCGTTTCCGGTGGATCGCAGCTAAACAAGATAGCGGGACGCTTTGCTCTTCGGTTCCCGCTACCCGCGTTTTAATGCCGGTGCGGCCGGAAAGACGTTCGGTTAATTCCCGCTGTCGGGAAACTCCTGAATGGTCACCGGCAGCGTCAGCTTCCGATCGTTGCGCAGCACTTCGACTTTAATCACTGAGCCAGGGCGGATCTCCGCAACCTGATCCATCGTCTCCTGCGCGGAGATAGCCTGTTTACCGTTAACGCTCAGCAGCACGTCGTTGACCTGCACGCCCGCTTTCTCCGCAGGTCCGTCCGGCGTCACCACGCTGACGATAATGCCCTGCACGTGATCGATGCCGCTGCCCTGATTATGTAGCGCAGGCAGCTCGCGTCCGGTGATACCGATATAGCCGCGGATAACGCGGCCGTCGCGGATAAGCTTATCCATAATCTTGCTCGCCAGCGCGGTAGGGATAGCGAAGCCAATGCCTTCCGGCGTCTCGCCGTCGTTGCTTTTATCAAAGGTCAGGGTATTGATGCCCATCAGCTCGCCCAGCGAGTTAATCAGCGCGCCGCCGGAGTTACCCTGGTTGATTGAGGCGTCGGTTTGCAGGAAGTTCTGACGTCCGGATGAGCTCAGGCCGACGCGGCCCGTGGCGCTGATAATGCCCTGCGTAACGGTTTGCCCGAGGTTATAGGGGTTGCCGATCGCCATCACCACATCGCCGATATGCGGCACGCGGTGCGGGTTAATCGGGATCACCGGCAGGCTGGACGCGGTGATCTTCAGCACCGCCAGATCGGTCATGGCGTCGGAGCCGACCAGGTTGGCTTCAAAGAAGCGGCCATCCTGCAGCGCGACGATAATTTGATCGGCATTATTGATCACGTGCTTGTTGGTCAGGATGTAGCCTTTGGCGTTCATGATGACGCCGGAACCGAGTGTGGTAATGCCGCGATTGTTATTGCCGCCGTGGGCGCTGCGGTTGTAGACGTTGACCACCGCAGGCACGGCGCGGCGGACGCCGGCGTTAAAGCTGAAAGGCGTCTGGTCTTCGCTGTCGTCACGGTTGAGAAGGGCGCTGGTGCCGCCCATACGCAGTGCGGGCAGGGCCGCAAGCAAAATGCCGGCGACAATCAGGCCCAACACCACTGAACGCAAAAGTTTAGGAAACATGGTGTTAACTTACGCCAGGGGGAGATCGCAGGGCAGAATAGCACGAGAAAGGCGAACAAACACGCGCTTGTGTTGTTCGCCTGTAGCAGGGATTAACGCAGCAGGAGGTAAATAGACTCGTCGCCGCGCACCACGTTCAGCGCCAGCACCGGCGGTTTGCCTTCCAGCACTTTGCGCATCTCGGCAAGGCTGGTGACGCGCGTGCGGTTAACGCCGACAATGACATCATCTTTTTGCAGACCGACCTGCTCAGCCGGAGTGCCTTTTTCGATGCTGTCGATCTTCACGCCCTTGTCGCCGGTTTTGGTCGCGCCATCGCTCAGCATCGCGCCCTGCAGCGCAGGGGACATCAGCTGCGCGCTGGCCGTGGTCTGCGCGCTTTGCTCCAGCGTCACCTCTACCGAAAGCGGCTTGCCGTCGCGCAACAGGCCGAGCTTCACTTTCTCGCCCGGCGCGGTCGTGCCCACTTTCACGCGCAGTTCGGCAAAGCTGGTGATCGGCTTGTCGTTAATCGAGGTGATAATATCGCCTGACTTAATGCCCGCTTTCTGCGCCGCAGACTGCGGCAGCACTTCAGAGACGAAGGCGCCGCGCTGCGCATCGACGTTAAACGCCTTGGCGATGTCCGCCGTCATCTCGGTGCCTTTAATGCCGAGCTGACCGCGCTTCACTTCGCCATATTTAATCAACTGCTGCGCCAGGTTCATCGCCATATCGCTCGGGATAGCGAAGCCGATACCGATATTGCCGCCGCTCGACGCCAGAATCGCGGTGTTGATGCCGATCAGTTCGCCGTTGAGATTAACCAGCGCGCCGCCGGAGTTACCGCGGTTAATCGCCGCGTCGGTCTGGATAAAGTTTTCCAGCCCTTCGAGGTTAAGTCCGCTGCGCCCCAGCGCAGAAATAATGCCGGAGGTCGCGGTCTGACCCAGCCCAAACGGGTTGCCGATCGCCACGGCGAAGTCGCCCACTTTTAGCTGATCGGAGTCGGCGATTTTCACCTGCGTCAGGTTCTTCGCGCCTTCGACCTGAATCAGCGCGATGTCGGTCTGTTCGTCATGGCCGATTAGCTTCGCGTCATATTCGCTGCCGTCGCCAAGCTGCACGCTGATCTTGTCCGCGCCGTTGACCACGTGGTTATTGGTCAGGATGTAGCCCTTAGCGGCGTCGATAATCACGCCGGAGCCTAAGCCCTCGAACGGCTGCGCCTGATCGCCGCCAGGCCCCTGGCCGAAGAAGCGTTTCAACGGCTCGGGAATATCCTGCGCCTGGCTGGCGGTTTCCGTGCCTTCAACATGGACGCTGACCACCGCCGGCAACACTTTTTCCAGCATCGGCGCCAGGCTGGGTAGCGGCTGGCCCTGAATCTGCGCGGGCAGGGTCGCCATCGCCGCAGGCGTTGCGGCCAGGCTCATTCCGATACTCAAGGCTAATGCGCTTAACAGACGTGCTTGTTTTTTCATTGCTAGAACGCTCTCGCTGCGAAAAGTGGGGGAGTAAACGTATGTGACAGCTGATTCAGGGTCTGGGTTCGCAAAAATGCGGGGCGCAACCGGGTTACGCCCCAATAAGACTAGTCGCGCGCGGCGCGTTCGCCACGCAGCAGGCCGGAAGCGCCTTCGGAGTAGTCGCGCGGGATCTGGACCGGCGCCTGATCGTTATCCGCTTCCGCTTCAGTCAGCTGATAGGCAAAGGGGTTTTTCTCGCCCGGCAGGTTCGGCAGCAGATCGTTCGATCCTTTCGCCATGTGCTGATAAAGCTGGCGGTAGTCGCGCGCCATGTTGTCCAGCAGCTCGGCGCTCTGCGCAAAGTGGTTGGTCAGCTCTTCGCGGTAGTCCGCCAGCTCTGCTTTAGACTTCTCCAGCTCGTACTGCATGCTGCGCTGCTCGCGCAGTTTTTTGTTACCGAAACGCATGGCAACCGCGCCGACAATAATGCCAATTACTAAACCAATTAACCCGTATTCCCAGGTCATAATGACTCCCATGTAATTTCCGTTGTTTGTAGGGCATCCACCATTTCAATAGTAGTCACTATACCCGTTAATCTTATGGATGTGGAACTCTGAGGCGGCATGCTTTAGTGTAGAGCGGCCTTTTTTTCATCAACCGAACTGTGAATAAGACCTTTTCAGGGATTCTGAGAGAACCAATGCAAACCTCATCTCCGCTTGCGCGCTATGAGCAGGCGCTGTCGCAGGGCGACTTTAAACCCGATGATGTACAACGCGACGCCATCACCCGACTGGACGCCGTCCAGCGGGCCTTACTCGCGCGTCAGCCCGAACCGCCCGCCAGCGGCAAAGGATTATTCGGCCGCCTGTCCCGACTGATGGGCAAAGAGAAAACCGACGCGCAGGCGCCGGTGCGCGGCCTCTATATGTGGGGCGGCGTAGGACGCGGCAAAACCTGGGTCATGGATTTGTTTTTTCAGTCTATTCCTGGCAACCGCAAGCTGCGTCTGCACTTCCATCGCTTTATGCTGCGCGTGCATGAAGAGCTAACCCAGCTGCAGGGACAGAGCGATCCGCTGCTGATCATCGCCGACCGCTTTAAAGCCGAAACCGATATTCTCTGCTTCGACGAGTTTTTCGTCTCCGACATTACCGACGCCATGCTGCTCGGCACCCTGATGGAGGCGCTGTTCGCACGCGGCATTACGCTGGTGGCGACCTCGAACATTCCGCCAGACGATCTCTATCGCAACGGCCTGCAGCGCGCGCGTTTCCTGCCGGCGATTGAGCAAATTAAACAGCACTGCGACGTGATGAACGTCGATGCCGGCATCGACTACCGGCTGCGCACCCTGACCTCGGCGCATCTGTGGAACTCGCCACTGAACGAGGCGACGCACGCCGAAATGGAGCGCATGTTCAAGGCGCTGGCGGGCAGCGCGCGCGACGACGCGCCGGTGCTGGAGATTAACCATCGCCAGATGGCGACGCTGGGCGTCAGCGAAGGGGTGCTGGCGATCGACTTCCTGACGCTGTGCGGAGAAGGGCGCAGCCAGCATGACTATATCGAGCTGTCGCGCCGTTTCCACAGCGTGCTGCTCTACGACGTGCCGGTGATGATTTATAAAACTGAAGATCAGGCGCGCCGCTTCCTCGCGCTGGTGGATGAGTTCTACGAGCGCCACGTCAAACTGGTGGTCGCGGCGGAAACCTCGCTGTTCGAAATCTATCAGGGCACGCGACTGAAATTCGAGTATCAGCGCTGCCTGTCGCGCCTGCAGGAAATGCAGAGCGAGGAGTATCTGCGGCTGCCGCATCTGCCCTGAGGGCGCGCAAGAAAAAGATCAAATAGGGTTCGATTTTTGCAATCGACTTCTCTATAATCTTGCGACCCCACGTTACAGCAACTGGATTTATTTCCCGAATCCGTTGTGCTCCGGTAACTCTATCCGAAGGGGTAGGCTTGCTGGTCAAAATGGTCGTGTGAGCCTCAACCGTTTACTTAAGCGTTTGGGTTTTCACCAACGTGTAACTTAATTTGGGTAAGCTTTTCGATGAAAACTTTTACAGCTAAACCAGAAACCGTACAGCGTGACTGGTATGTTGTTGACGCAACTGGCAAAACCTTGGGTCGCCTGGCGACTGAACTGGCGCGCCGTCTGCGTGGTAAGCATAAAGCGGAATATACTCCGCACGTTGATACTGGTGATTACATCATCGTTCTGAACGCTGACAAAGTCGCCGTTACCGGCAACAAGCGTACTGACAAGATTTACTATCACCACACTGGCCACATCGGTGGTATCAAACAGGCGACCTTTGAAGAGATGATTGCTCGCCGTCCTGAGCGTGTGATTGAAATCGCGGTTAAAGGCATGCTGCCGAAGGGCCCGCTGGGCCGTGCAATGTTCCGTAAGCTGAAAGTTTACGCGGGCAACGAGCACACCCATGCGGCACAGCAACCGCAAGTTCTTGACATTTAATCGGGATTACAGGCAATGGCTGAAACTCAAAACTACGGCACTGGTCGCCGCAAAAGCTCCACCGCTCGCGTATTTATCAAGCCGGGCAGTGGCAACATCGTTATCAACCAACGTTCTCTGGAACAGTATTTCGGTCGCGAAACTGCCCGCATGGTAGTTCGTCAGCCGCTGGAGCTGCTGGACCTGGTTGGTAAATTCGATCTGTACGTCACCGTTAAAGGTGGTGGTATTTCTGGTCAGGCAGGTGCGATCCGTCACGGCATCACCCGCGCTCTGATGGAGTACGACGAATCTCTGCGTGCTGAACTGCGTAAAGCGGGCTTCGTTACCCGTGACGCACGTCAGGTTGAACGTAAGAAAGTCGGTCTGCGTAAAGCACGCCGTCGTCCGCAGTTCTCCAAGCGTTAATTGTTTGCGGCTTCGGCTGCTGCGATTGGCACAAAAAACCCGCTTCGGCGGGTTTTTTATTTTCTACCCCGTCGCGTCAAAAAACGCGTAAAACCCCCGCGTTGCTCGCAAATTCCCCGCAAATCTCGAATCCTCGCCCACAAGCTGCCCAAAATCTGGTAAACTCTGTGTCACTTTGCGCCCATAAGTCGGCGTGTGATGTCGGTCAACCCTCAGGATGTCGGAAAGACAGATCTAACGCGGGCTGTGAGCGAACGATTGAGCAGGTGAGTCGCCGTGTGGTTGGCTATTCGCAGTAACTTTTTGTGAACAAACTTGGAGGTTTTCATGGCTGTCGCTGCCAACAAACGTTCGGTAATGACGCTGTTTTCCGGTCCTACTGACATTTTCAGCCATCAGGTACGCATCGTACTGGCTGAAAAAGGCGTTAGTGTAGAGATCGAGCAGGTCGAAATGGATAACCTGCCGCAGGATCTGATTGACCTCAACCCGTATCGCACTGTGCCGACGCTGGTAGATCGCGAACTGACGCTGTATGAATCCCGTATCATCATGGAGTACCTGGACGAACGCTTCCCGCATCCGCCGCTGATGCCGGTCTATCCGGTTGCGCGCGGCGAAAGCCGTCTGATGATGCACCGCGTCGAGCAGGACTGGTATAGCCTGATGCACACCATTGAAAAAAGCAGCGGTCAGGAAGCGGAAGCCGCGCGTAAACAGCTGCGCGAAGAGCTGCTGGCGATTGCGCCGCTGTTCGCCCGCACGCCGTTCTTTATGAGCGAAGAGTTTAGCCTGGTGGACTGCTACCTGGCGCCGCTGCTGTGGCGTCTGCCGTCGATGGGCATCGATCTGGCCGGCGCCGGTTCGAAAGAGCTGAAAGGCTATATGAATCGCGTATTCGAGCGTGACTCTTTCCTCGCTTCACTGACGGAAGCGGAACGTGAAATGCGCCTGCAAGCCCGGGGCTAACCTATGGAAATGTCGCAACTCTCAGCCCGCCGTCCTTACCTGCTGCGCGCGTTCTATGACTGGCTGCTCGACAACCAGCTAACGCCGCATCTGGTGGTCGACATCAATCTGGAAGGGGTTCAGGTGCCGCTGGAATATGCGCGCGATGGACAGATTGTGCTGAACATTGCGCCGCGCGCGGTCGGCAATCTGGAGCTCGGCAACGACGAAGTGCGCTTTAACGCGCGTTTTGGCGGCGTGCCGCGCCAGGTCTCCGTGCCGATGGCCGCTATTCTGGCGATCTACGCGCGTGAAAACGGCGCGGGCACGATGTTCGAGCCGGAACCCGCCTACGAGCTGGGCGCGCAGGATGCCGAAGAGACGCCGGTCGATCCTGTGATGTCCGTAATCGATGGCGACCGCCCGGACGACGCCAGCGAAGACGATCCCTCGCCGGATGACGATCCGCCGCCGCGCGGCAATCGCCCGTCGCTGCGCGTGGTGAAATAGCACATAAAAAAGCCGGCTGCGATAGCCGGCTTTTTTGTCGCTGCGCGAACCTTACACTTCCAGATAGTCCATGATGCCTTCGGCGGCTTTACGCCCTTCGGCAATCGCCGTTACCACCAAATCCGAACCGCGCACCGCATCGCCGCCGGCGAAGATTTTCGGGTTGCTGGTCTGGAAGGCGCTTTCAGCCTGTTCCGGCGCGATAATGCGTCCCTGACCGTCCAGCTCTACGCTGAAGTCGGCCAGCCACTCCATTTTGTGCGGACGGAAGCCGAACGCCATGACTACCGCGTCTGCGGGCAGCACATGCTCGGAGCCAGGCACGATTTCCGCGTGGCGACGTCCTGCCGCATCCGGCTGGCCCATCTCGGTGCGCGCCACTTTGACGCCGCTGACGCGACCGCTGGCGTTGATTTCGACGCCCAGCGGCTGCACGTTGAACTGAAATTCCACGCCCTCTTCACGCGCGTTTTTCACCTCGCGTTTCGAGCCTGGCATGTTGGCTTCGTCGCGGCGGTAGGCGCAGGTAACGTGCGTCGCGCCCTGACGGATAGAGGTGCGTACGCAGTCCATCGCGGTATCGCCGCCGCCCAGTACCACGACGCGCTTGCCTTCCATACTGATGTAAGGCTGTTCGTCCTGCTGCGCAAACCCCATCGTGTGCTTAGTGTTGGCGATCAGGAACGGCAGCGCGTCATAGACGCCCGGCGCATCCTCGTTCTCCAGCCCGCCGCGCATTGACTGATAGGTGCCGACGCCCAGGAAGACCGCGTCATAGGCGTTCAGCAGGTCGCTCATCTGCACGTCGCGGCCCACTTCCGTATTCAGCTGAAACTCAATGCCCATACCGGTAAAGAGTTCGCGGCGCTTAATCATCACCTCTTTTTCCAGCTTGAACGACGGAATGCCGAAGGTCAGCAGGCCGCCGATTTCCGGATGGCGATCGTAAACCACCGCTTTAACGCCGTTGCGCGTCAGCACGTCCGCGCAGGCGAGGCCCGCCGGACCCGCGCCGATAATCGCCACGCGCTTGCCGGTCGGTTTCACGTGCGACATATCCGGACGCCAGCCCATCTCCATCGCTTTATCGTTAATGTAGCGCTCGATATTGCCGATGGTGACCGCGCCGAACTCGTCGTTCAGGGTGCAGGAGCCTTCACACAGACGATCCTGCGGGCAAACGCGTCCGCACACTTCCGGCAGACTGTTGGTCTGATGCGACAGCTCTGCCGCTTCGATAATGCGGCCTTCGTTCGCCAGCTTCAGCCAGTTAGGAATGTAGTTGTGAACCGGACACTTCCACTCGCAGTAAGGGTTGCCGCACGAGAGACAGCGATCGGCCTGCGCCTTCACCTGGCTGTCAGAAAAGGGCTCATAAATTTCGACAAACTCAATTTTACGAATTTTCAGCGGCTTCTTTGGCGGGTCAACGCGCTGCAGGTCGATAAATTGATATACGTTTTGACTCATCGTAACCTCTTACGGCTATCCCGTCCGGCGCGCCGGACGGGGCAAACTATTACTGTGCCTGCACGCGCAGCTCTGCTGCGGAACGACTGCGGTGACCCAGCAACGCTTTGACGTCGCTGGACTTCGGTTTAACCAGCGCGAAGCGCGACGACCAGAGCGGCCAGTTGGCGAGGATCTCTTCGCCGCGGCTGGAGCCGGTGTGCTGTACATGCTCGGTGATCAGACCACGCAGGTGTTCCTCATGGATCGCCAGCTCGTCGACGTTGAGCACTTCCACCAGTTCCGGGTTGACGCGCTTGCGGAACTCGCCGTCTTCATCCAGCACGTAGGCGAAGCCGCCCGTCATGCCGGCGCCGAAGTTAACGCCGGTGCGGCCCAGCACGCAGACGATGCCGCCGGTCATATATTCGCATCCGTTGTCGCCGATCCCTTCTACCACCGTAATCGCGCCCGAGTTGCGCACTGCGAAACGCTCGCCCGCGCGGCCTGCGGCAAACAGCTTGCCGCCCGTCGCGCCATAGAGGCAGGTGTTGCCCGCAATGGTCGCTTCGTGGCTGCGGAACGCGGAGCCGACCGGCGGACGGATTGCGAGCATACCGCCCGCCATTCCCTTGCCGACGTAGTCGTTGGCGTCGCCGGTCAGCGTCAGCTCAACGCCGCCTGCGTTCCATACGCCGAAGCTCTGACCGGCGGTGCCGGAGAAGTGCGCGCGGATCGGATCCGCCGCCAGCCCCTGATCGCCGTGGATCGCCGCGATAGCGCCAGAGAGCGTCGCGCCGACGGAGCGGTCGGTGTTGCGAATGTCGAAGAAGAAGGTTTTGCTCTGTCTCGCTTCTACAAACGGCATCGCCTGGTCGTGCAGCGCTTTATTCAGCTCGCCTTTGTCGAAAGGCGGGTTGCTGCCTTCGGTGCAGTGCAGCGCCTTGCCCGGCATCGGCGTGGCGGTTTTCAGCAGCGACGAGAGATCCAGGTTCTGCTGCTTGGCGGTGAAGCCGTCCAGCTCTTTCAGCAGGTCGGTGCGGCCGATCAGGTCAGTCAGGCGTTTCACGCCCAGGCTGGCCATCAGCTCGCGGGTTTCACGCGCGATGAACTCAAAGTAGTTGGTTACCTTGAAGGGCAGGCCGTGATAGTGATTCTTACGCAGCTTGTCGTCCTGGGTTGCTACGCCGGTCGCGCAGTTGTTCAGGTGACAGATACGCAGGTATTTACAGCCCAGCGCCACCATCGGACCGGTGCCGAAGCCGAAGCTTTCCGCGCCGAGGATCGCCGCTTTGATAATGTCGAGGCCGGTTTTCAGGCCGCCGTCGACCTGCAGACGGATCTTATGACGCAGACCGTTGGAGACCAGCGCCTGCTGGGTTTCCACCAGGCCAAGTTCCCACGGGCAGCCTGCATATTTCACCGAGCTTAACGGGCTGGCGCCGGTGCCGCCGTCATAGCCGGCGATAGTGATCAGGTCGGCATAGGCTTTCGCCACGCCGGTAGCGATGGTGCCGACGCCTGGTTCGGAAACCAGCTTCACCGAAATCATCGCTTTAGGATTCACCTGCTTCAGGTCGAAAATCAGCTGCGCCAGATCTTCGATCGAGTAGATGTCGTGATGCGGCGGCGGGGAGATCAGAGTGACGCCCGGCACGGAGTAGCGCAGCTTCGCGATATACGGGGTGACTTTGTCGCCCGGCAGCTGGCCGCCTTCGCCTGGTTTCGCACCCTGCGCCACTTTAATCTGAATGACGTCGGCATTGACCAGATAGGCTGGCGTCACGCCGAAGCGGCCGGAAGCGACCTGCTTGATGCGCGAGACTTTGTTGGTGCCGTAGCGCGCCGGATCTTCGCCGCCTTCGCCAGAGTTGGAGCAGCCGCCGAGCGAGTTCATCGCTTCGGCCAGCGCCTCATGCGCCTCCGGACTGAGCGCGCCGATAGACATCGCCGCGGTGTCAAAACGCTTAAACAGCTCGCTGGCCGGCTCGACGTCGTCGATGTGGACCGATTCGGTGCCTGGCTGCAGCGCCAGCAGATCGCGCAGCGTCGCTACTGGACGCTCGTTCACCAGCTTCGCATAGGCCTGATAGTCGCTGTATTCGCCGCTCTCTACGGCGCGTTGCAGCGTACCCACCACGTCCGGGTTATAGGCGTGATACTCGCCGCCGTGCACATACTTCAGCAGGCCGCCCTGGTCCAGCGGCTTGCGCTGCAGCCAGGCGCGTTTCGCCAGGTTGGTGAGATCCTGCTGGAAGTCGGCGAAGCTGGCGCCGCTGATGCGACTGACCACACCCTGGAAGCAGAGGCGCGATACATCGGCATGCAGGCCCACCGCTTCGAACAGTTTCGAGCAGCGATAGGAGGCGATGGTCGAGATGCCCATTTTGGACATGATCTTGTAAAGGCCTTTATTGATGCCGTTACGGTAGTTCAGCATCACCGCGCGATAATCTTTTTCGATCACGTTGCTGTCGACCATCTTCGCCAGCGATTCATAGGCCAGATAAGGGTAGATAGCGGTCGCGCCGAAGCCGAGCAGTACGGCAAAGTGGTGCGGATCGCGCGCGCTGGCGGTCTCAACGATAATATTGGCGTCGCAGCGCAGGTTTTTCTCAACCAGACGCGTCTGCACCGCGCCGACGATCATCGGCGCCGGAACCGGCAGGCGGTTTTCGCCGATGGCGCGATCGGAGAGCACCAGCAGCACGGTGCCGTCGCGCACCATACGCTCGGCTTCGTCGCACAGCGCGTGCATCGCCTGTTCCAGCGTTTGCGTCGCCGGGTCGAAGGTGCAGTCGAGCGTGTCGGCGCGATAGTACTCGCCTTCCATGGTGGTCAGCTGATTAAAATCGGACCACAGCAGGATAGGGGACTTAAAGCTGACGCGATGCGCCTGACCTTCCGCTTCGCAGAAGACGTTCATTTCGCGGCCGATGCTGGTGGCCAGCGACATCACATGGTTTTCACGCAGCGGATCGATCGGCGGGTTGGTCACCTGCGCGAACTGCTGGCGGAAATAGTCATAAATAATGCGCGGGCGGCTGGAGAGTACGGCGAACGGCGTATCGTCGCCCATCGAGCCGACCGCTTCCTGGCCGTTCTCGCCCAGCACGCGAATAATCGTATCGAGCTCTTCGCTGCTGTAGCCGAACTGCTTCTGGTAGGTCGCCAGCAGCGGATCGTTCAGCTCGCGGCTGCCGACCTGGTCGTCAGGCAGATCTTCGAACGGCACCAGACGCTTAACGTTTTTCTCCATCCACTCTTTATAGGGATGGCGACTCTTCAGATCGTTATCGGTTTCCGCCGAATGGAGGATGCGCCCGATACGGGTGTCGATCACCATCAGCTCGCCGGGACCGACGCGGCCTTTCTCCACCACTTCATCCGGCTGGTAATCCCAGATGCCGACTTCGGAGGCGCAGGTGATCAGCTTGTCTTTGGTAATGACGTAGCGCGCCGGGCGCAGGCCGTTACGGTCAAGGTTACAGGCGGCGTAGCGGCCGTCGGACATGACGATGCCCGCCGGGCCGTCCCACGGCTCCATATGCATGGAGTTGAAGTCGAAGAAGGCGCGCAGTTCCGGATCCATGTCCGGGTTGTTTTGCCATGCGGGCGGCACCAGCAGGCGCATCGCACGCACCAGGTCCATGCCGCCGTTCAGGAACAGCTCCAGCATGTTGTCCATCGAACTGGAGTCGGAGCCGGTTTCATTGACGAACGGCCCGGCATTCTGCAGATCGGGGATCAGCGGCGTGTTGAATTTGTAGGCGCGCGCGCGCGCCCACTGCCGGTTACCGGCGATGGTGTTGATTTCGCCGTTGTGCGCCATATAGCGGAACGGCTGCGCCAGCGGCCAGCGCGGCACGGTATTGGTAGAGAAGCGCTGATGGAACAGGCAGATAGCCGATTCCAGACGCAGGTCTGCCAGATCGAGATAGAAGCGCGGCAGGTCGGCCGGCATACACAGGCCTTTATAGATATTGACCTGGTTTGAGAAGCTGCAGATATAAAATGCTTTATCGTCGGTCTGCTCGATGCGCTTTTCCGCGCGGCGGCGCGCCATATAAAGGCGACGCTCCATATCGCGCGGACGCCAGCCGGCCGGGGCGTTGATAAAGAGCTGCTGAATGCGCGGCATAGAGGAGAGGGCGATCTCTCCCAATACGTCCTGATTGACGGGCACGTCGCGCCAGCCGACCACAGAGAGGGTTTCACGGACCACTTCCTCTTCCACAATGCGGCGGCTCGCCTGAGCCTCTTCCTCATCATGGCTGAGGAACAGCATGCCCACGGCGTAATTTTTCGCCAGGCGCCAGCCTTTTTCTTCCGCAACGACGCGGAAGAAACGGTCAGGTTTTTGTAATAACAGACCACAGCCGTCGCCGGTCTTGCCGTCGGCAAGGATCGCGCCACGGTGTTGCATACGGGCCAGCGCGTGGATAGCGGTACGCACCACCTTGTGGCTAGGTTCGCCTTCTATATGGGCGATGAGGCCGAAACCACAGTTATCCTTTTCAAGGGATTTGTCATACAACATTTCAGTGAACCTCCCCAGGCTCTGTGGATTCCCTTTGGTCGGGCTACGGGCGCAGAAAGTGCTAAGCGACAGGCTGGCGCGCATCGTGCGCTGCACTCCTGTGTCGCCCCATCTGTCTGGCCTTTGGCGTCGTTGTCACAAGCGTCGTGGTCTTGTTACAGGGGGAATCTCTGTTACTGCATAAATATGACGAGTTGAGCACCCGTCCAGAAAGCTTCCAGCGGATTTCCAACTTATCGGGAAAGCGGAATAAGGTCAAATAGCGTTCCTGGTCGACTTTTTAGCCGTCTTTTATTGGGTAACTAATTGAATTTTAAATAAATAAAAGCTAAAAAAGCGGTGATCGGCCATTGCCTCTGCCCGGCCGAAATGTGAACTGTCTCACTGTCATGCAGCCGTCACATCCCTTCCCCGTGCTGGTTTGATGCACTTTAACAGCAGAATATGCTGGATAGCAGATTACCCGCACATCATGTATCTGTTTTTCTTATAACAGCCTCTTTGCCGCAAATGAGCTGGCGTCATAAGTAAAATTAATCAGGATAAGCGCGACTATTCACGCAATTAAAATGAATTTCTATTCAAATGGAAAAAGGGATGCCGGGACAACGGAAGGTTGTCGACAAAGAAAAAGAAAGGTTTGGATCACAGTCGCCGAGAAGCAGGCGGCCCTCCAGATTATTCGGTTGGCGCAATTAGTCAAGTGATTTAGCGCCAGCGCAGGTATCGTCGGCGATCGTGGCGTCAGATGCACCATAACGGGGCGTAACGCGCGCTTTCCGGCGCTTCGTCGCGCCATCGGCAGAGTAATTACGCTATGATGAGCCTGTTCTTTTCCAGGGAGTTCGTATGAAACAGATTCGCCTGCTGGCGCAGTATTATGTTGATTTGATGGTTAAGCTGGGACTGGTGCGTTTTTCGCTGCTGCTGGCGTCGGCGCTGGTGGTGCTGGCGATGGTGGTGCAGATGGCGGTGACCATGGTGCTGCGCGGCCATGTCGAGAGCATCGACGTGGTACGTTCGGTGTTCTTCGGGCTGCTGATTACGCCCTGGGCGGTTTACTTTCTCTCGGTGGTGGTTGATCAGCTGGAGGAGTCGCGTCAGCGTCTGTCGCGCCTGGTGGACAAGCTGGAAGAGATGCGCACCCGCGATTTAGAGCTCAATCAGCAGATGAAAGAGACCATCACCCAGCTCAATCAGGAAATTAACGATCGTATCAAGGCGGAGCAGGCGCGCGAGCAGGTGATGGATAAGCTGCGCGAGGAGATGGCCCGCCGCGAACAGGCGCAGATCGAACTGGAACAGCAATCCTCGTTTCTTCGCTCTTTCCTCGACGCTTCGCCCGATCTGGTGTTCTACCGCAATATCGACAAGCAGTTCTCCGGCTGTAACCGCGCCATGGAGTTGCTGACCGGCAAAAGCGAAAAGCAGCTGATCGGCCTGACGCCGCGCGATATCTATGACGACGACGCTGCTACCAAAGTGCTGGAGACGGATGAAAAGGTTTTCCGTCATAACGTGTCGCTCACGTATGAACAGTGGCTGCAATATCCGGACGGGCGCAAAGCCTGTTTTGAAATTCGTAAAGTGCCTTACTACGACCGCGTCGGCAAACGCAGCGGGCTGATGGGCTTTGGCCGCGATATTACCGAGCGTAAGCGCTATCAGGACGCGCTGGAGAACGCCAGCCGGGAGAAAACCACCTTTATCTCTACGATCAGCCACGAGCTGCGTACGCCGCTTAACGGCATTGTGGGCCTGAGCCGCATTTTGCTCGATACCGATCTCAATCAGGAGCAGCTGAAATACCTGAAAACCATTCACGTTTCAGCGATTACGCTCGGCAACATCTTCAACGACGTTATCGAAGTGGACAAGATCGAGCGCCGCAAGGTGCAGCTGGATAACCAGCCGCTCGACTTCACCGGTTTCCTGGCGGATCTGGAGAACCTTTCCGGTCTGCTGGCGCAGCCGAAAGGGCTCAGGTTCGTGATGGCGCCTGAGCTACCGCTGCCGCACAAGATTTGCGCCGACGGCACGCGCCTGCGTCAGATCTTATGGAACCTGATCGCCAACGCGGTGAAGTTCACCCAGCAGGGTGAAATCGTGGTGCGCGTCGCCTACGAGCCGAACGAGACGCTGCGCTTCGAGGTGGAAGACTCCGGCCAGGGCATCCCGCAGGAAGAGCAGGACAAGATCTTCGCCATGTATTATCAGGTGAAAGATCAGCACGGCGGCAAGCCGGCCACCGGCACCGGCATCGGACTGGCGGTGTCGCGTCGGCTGGCGCAGGCGATGGGCGGCGATATTACCGTCCGCAGCGCGCCGGGCCAGGGCTCCTGCTTTACCGTGCTGATTAAGGCGCCGCGCGTGGCCGAAGAGGTAGAGGATGACAGCAGAGACAGCAGCATGCCGCTGCCGGCGCTGCACGTTTTGCTGGTGGAAGATATCGAGCTGAACGTGATTGTGGCGCGCTCGGTGCTGGAGAAGCTGGGCTGCAGCGTCGAGGTTGCCATGACCGGGCAGGCCGCGCTGGAGATGTTCGATCCGCTGGAATTCGATCTCGCCCTGCTGGATATCCAGCTGCCGGATATGACCGGCCTCGACGTCTCGCGCGCCATCCATCAGCGCTATCCAGACGCCAGCCTGCCGCCGCTGGTGGCGCTGACCGCCAACGTGCTCAAAGACAAAAAAGAGTATCTGGAGGCCGGTATGGACGACGTGCTGAGCAAACCGCTCTCCGTTCCGGCGCTGACCGCCATGATCAAGAAGTTCTGGGATCATCAGAACGAAGAGGTCGACGCTGACCACCCTGAAAGCGATGACAAGACGCGCGCGCTGCTGGATGTGCCGATGCTGGAGCAATATATCGAACTGGTGGGGCCCAGCCTGATTACGCAGAGCCTGACGATGTTCGAACAGATGATGCCTGGCTATCTGGAGGTGCTCGATTCAAATCTTATGGCGCGCGACCAGAAAGGCATTGCGGAAGAGGGACACAAAATCAAAGGCGCGGCGGGATCGGTCGGATTACAGCATCTGCAGCAGGTGGCTAAACAGATTCAAAGCCCGGAGCTGCCGGCATGGTGGGACAACGTAGGCGAATGGGTCGAAGAGCTCAAGCGCGAGTGGCGTCATGACGTTCAGGTATTGCGCGACTGGGTAGCGGAAAGAGAAAACCAGGGGGCCTGAAAAAAAATGACCCCAGTCGAAGACCGGGGTGCGCGAATACTGCGCCAACACCAGGGAAAAAGTCGCTGTTGCTATACTTGGAGGAGTTTAAGCGCAGCAGCGTGGTATCGGTTAACGTCTGTCATCACCTTAGCAAATTCATCAATGACCAGGTAAAGATTCATTAAAATGTGTGATGTTGAGCAGCGTTTAAATACAGAAAACATTAATTTGGCAACACAGTCAAGTAAGGAATTAATTTCTGCGTTGCATTGCGCTTATTTTGACCAATTGTTGCATTTTTTGTGCGGTTTTCGGTTGCCGTGACGATAAGAGCATGGCCTTAAACCAGGGAAAAGGGCGCCCAGCGGTTTTTAGCGGTTTGAAGTATGATAACGCGATGAAATTTAAAGTATAAAGTGCTATTGCCACGATATTATCCAAAACGTTTTGGAAAGCACGCCTTTAAAGTTCCAGATTTAAATTAAGTCCTGTCATTTTACAGGGCGCTAAGCATAAAATTGAGTGGCCCAGGCAGCGCTATGAAGATCAAATTAGCAGCCTGAAGTTGCCTGTTGTGTAACCATTCGCTTCAATTGGTGAAAACCACAACAGTGCACCGTCTGTCATAGTTTAGAGAATCGAATCATTTGAAATGGCGCTTATCACAAATCGTTAAGTATATGGCGTGGAAAGCGATAAGCGGACAACAAGTATGGAACCGATTCCTTTTTCACGGAAGTGCTTGATGTCATTCGATCTGTTTTAATATTTTACGGTTAAAACTGCGCTGCAACGGTTAAGCGAGGCGCAAATTCAGGCGCTTCTTCAGCGATTTTGACCAGGACGCGACTTTCATCACGTCGGGAATTGATTAATGCAGGGAACAGGTAAGAGAACATTGCATGAGCAAGAATAAAGGGAGCCGCTGGCAACGCGTTAAGCGCGCTGTTATCGGCGCAGTGGTCGCTATAGCGGGTATCTGGGTTGCGGGAATTATTCTGTTTTCCTTTCTGCCGGTGCCGTTTTCCGCGGTAATGGTGGAACGGCAAATCGGCGCCTGGCTGCGCGGCGACTTTCATTACGTCGCGCACGCCGACTGGGCGGGCCATGACGAGATATCGCCGTGGATGGCGCTGGCGGTGATCGCCGCAGAAGATCAAAAATTTCCCGAGCACTGGGGTTTTGACGTCGACGCGATTGAAACGGCGCTGGGCAGCGAAGGCGAGCGCATGCGCGGCGCCTCGACGCTGTCGCAGCAAACGGCGAAAAATCTCTTTCTCTGGGATGGACGCAGCTGGGTGAGGAAAGGGCTGGAGGCGGGCTTAACGGTCGGCATCGAAACCGTCTGGACCAAACGTCGCATCCTGACGGTTTATCTCAATATCGCCGAGTTCGGGCAGGGCACCTTCGGCGTGGAGGCGGCGGCGCAGCGCTATTTCCATAAGCCAGCCAGCCGTTTGACGATAGCGGAAGCGGCGCTGCTGGCGGCGGTGCTGCCGAATCCCATCCGTTTTCGCGCCGACGCGCCCTCAGGCTATGTGCGGCAGCGCCAGCAGTGGATTATGCGCCAGATGCGCCAGCTAGGCGGAGAAGGCTTCCTGCAGCGCCATCATCTCAACTAGCCTTTACTCTTCGTCGAAGCCGGCCTCGAAAAGTTCGATGACGGCAGCCAGCGCCTGGCGCTCTTCCGGGCCGCTGGCTTCGATTTCAATATGACCGCCTTTCGCCGAGTCGAGCATCAGCAGAGCGATGACGCTGCTGGCCTCCGCCTCGGTGCCGGATTCGTTACGCAGCAACACTTCGGCGTCGAAGCTCTGCACCAGCTCAAACAGCTTCATGGCCGGACGCGCGTGCATGCCCAGCTTATTTTTGATTTCCACGGTTTGCTTGACGGTCATGATTTGCGTTTTTCCAGCGTACGATGGCGTGACTGCACGTTTTTGCCGCGTGAGCGGAAGTAGTCCGCCAACTGCTCGGCGATATAGACCGAACGGTGTTTACCGCCGGTACAGCCGATGGCGACGGTCAGATAGCTGCGGTTGTTGGTTTCCAGCATGGGCAGCCACAGTTCAAGGTAGCTGCGTGTCTGGTAGATAAAGTTGTGCACTTCAGTATGGCGATCGAGAAACGCCGCTACGGGGCGATCGAGGCCGGTCATCGGCCGCAGCTTGGGATCCCAGTGCGGGTTCGGCAGAAAGCGCACGTCAAAAACGTAGTCAGCGTCGATAGGGATGCCGTGCTTGAAGCCAAAAGACTCGAATACCATGGTCAGTTCGCGTTCGCGCTTGCCCAACAGGCGCGTGCGCAGCATCTCCGCCAGCTCGTGAACCGACATTTCTGAGGTATCGATAATTAAATCGGCGCGCGAGCGCAGCGGCTCCAGCAGATCGTTCTCTTCATCGATGGCGCTTTCCAGCGACAGATTTTTGCTGGAGAGCGGGTGCAGGCGGCGCGTGTCGCTGTAGCGGCGGATTAGCGTATTGCGATCGGCGTCCAGAAACAGCAGCTGCGGCGAAAAGGCGTCCGGCAGATTATTCAGCGCATGTTCGAATACCTCTGGCGACTCCGGCATATTGCGCACGTCGATGCTGACGGCGGCCGAAATATTGCGCTCCACCAGCGAGTTCGCCAGCTCGGGCAACAGCACCACGGGCAGGTTATCGACGCAGTAGAACCCCATATCTTCCAGCGCGCGTAGCGCTACCGACTTTCCTGAGCCTGACCGACCGCTAACGATCATCAGCACCATGACCTTCTCTCCCGTTTTAAACCGGCGCGCACGCCGGTAAAAGCGCAGCGCGCGTTACTGCTCCTCTGGAGCTTCTGTAATAATGGCGTAGAGTTCTTCATCGCTCTGCGCCGCGCGCAGGCGGCGACACACGGTCTTATCCGCCAGGCGCTTCGCGACCAGAGAGAGCGTGTGCAGATGGGTTTTGCACTGATCCGCCGGCACCAGCAGCGCAAACAGCAGATCGACCGGCTGATTGTCTACCGCATCGAATGCGATAGGCTGGTCGAGGCTGATAAAGACGCCGACGGCGCGCAGCGTATCCTCTTCCAGCTTGCCGTGCGGAATGGCGATACCGTTGCCGATACCGGTGCTGCCCATGCGTTCACGGGTCAGGATCGCTTCAAACAGCGTTTGATGCGGCAGGTTAAGCTGCTTCGCTGCCAGCTCGCTGATAATTTCCAGCGCGCGCTTTTTACTCTGGCAGTGTACGCCGCTGCGCGTACAGTCCGGCGTCAGCACGGTGCTCAGTTCCAGTGTCAGATCGTTGTTCATTGTCGTTTCACTTGCGAGTTCACAGAGCCGCAGGCCTGCCGCGCTAAACGGCCGCGCGGTATCCCGTGGCGCTTGCACAGATGGCAAAACGGGGCGGTAAATCCGCCCCATCCTGACCGCCCCGAGCGCGCGGCAAGCGCGCTGCAAGCGTGAAGGTTAGTGTTTTTTCAGTTTGTCTTTGTGCCGGGTGAGCTGACGGGCGAGTTTATCCACCAGTCCGTCAAGCGCCGCGTACATATCTTCCGCTTCCGACGTGGCGTGCAGCTCGCCGCCGTTGACGTGCAAAGTCGCTTCCGCAACCTGAGTGACCTTTTCCACTTTCAGAACAATATAAACCTGATTGATACGATCGAAGTAGTGTTCCAGTTTGGCAAATTTCGTGTTGATGAATTCACGCAGTGGTTCGGTGATTTCAACGTTTTGCCCAGTGAGGTTTAGCTGCATAGGTCTTCCTTCTCATTTCGGTCAAACCAGCTGTTTACGCTGATTGGAGGGCGGGATAGATAAAGACTCGCGATATTTAGCGACGGTCCGGCGCGCCACCATGATGCCCTGTTCAGATAACATGGTGGTGAGCTTGCTGTCACTCAAGGGTTTAGCGGGATTCTCCGCCGAGATTAATTTTTTCACCAGCGCGCGGATCGCCGTTGAAGAGGCTTCGCCGCCGCCTTCGGTATTCACGTGGCTGGAGAAAAAATATTTAAGTTCAAAGATGCCGCGCGGGCTGTGCAGGTATTTCTGCGTGGTCACGCGAGAGATGGTGGATTCATGCATATCCACGGCCTGGGCGATATCCGCCAGCACCATAGGACGCATAAACTCTTCGCCCTGCTCGAAAAAGGCCTGCTGCTGCTCAACGATGCAGCGCGTGACTTTCAGCAGCGTATCGTTGCGGCTTTCCAGACTTTTGATCAGCCAGCGCGCTTCCTGCAGATTGCTGCGGATAAACTGGCTGTCGCTGTCGTTCCGCGCCGCGCCGCCCATAGCAGCGTAATGCTGATTGATTCTGAGACGCGGCACGCTATCGGCGTTGAGTTCCACCGTCCAGCGCTTGCCCACTTTGCGCACCAGCACATCGGGAATGACATATTCCGGCTCGCCTGTCTGCACCGACTGGCCAGGACGCGGATCCAGCGACTGAATCAGCAGCATCGCCTCTTTCAGCACATCTTCTTTGAAACGGGTGACGCGCATCAGGCTGCGGAAATCGTGGTTGGCCAGCAGGTCGAGATGGTCGCTGACGATCAAACGCGCTTCGGCCAGCATCGGCGTGGTCGGCGCGAACTGGGAAAGCTGCACCAGCAGGCAGTCGCGCAGGTCGCGCGCGCCGACCCCGACCGGATCGAAGCGCTGAATGCGCTTCAGCACCGCCTCGACCTCATCCAGCGCCAGCTCTTCATCGCCCATGCTGTCGAGGATCTCGTCAAGCGAAACGGTGAGATAGCCGGTATCGTCGATGGCGTCGACGATCGAGGTGGCGATAGCGCGATCGGTATCGGTAAAGGGCGTTAAATCTACCTGCCACATCAGGTAATCCTGCAGCGACTGGGTAGTTTCGCCCTGATAGACCGGCAGCTCGTCGTCCTGATAGTCGGTGCCGGTGCCGGAAGGGGTGCCTGCGGTATACATCTCGTCCCAGGTGGCGTCGAGCGGCAAATCGTCCGGCATCTCTTTCTGTTCAAGCGCCTCGCGCGTGTCCAGCACCTCATCTTCCTGATAGTCGCGGCTGTCGATCTCTTCATGCACTTCAGCCTGTTCCAGCAGCGGATTGCTCTCCAGCGCCAGCTGCAGCTCTTGCTGCAGCTCAAGCGTAGAGAGTTGCAGCAGCCGGATGGCCTGCTGCAACTGCGGAGTCATCGCCAGCTGTTGGCTGAATCTGAGTTGCAAACCTTGCTTCATATTCAGGACGGGATTTCCTAAGCAAACATCGTATTAACGACACCTTATCAGAGTCTGAACTCTTCGCCCAAATAAACCCGTTTAACCTGCTCATCTTCAAGAATTTCATTCGGCGTGCCGTGAGCGATAAGACGCCCCTGGCTGACGATATAGGCGCGTTCGCAAACCGCCAGGGTTTCACGTACGTTATGGTCGGTAATCAGCACGCCGAGCCCGCTGTCGCGCAGGTGCTCGATGATTTTTTTAATGTCGATAACCGAGATGGGATCGACGCCGGCGAAAGGCTCATCCAGCAGGATAAATTTAGGATTAGCGGCCAGCGCGCGCGCAATCTCGACGCGGCGGCGCTCGCCGCCCGACAGCGCCTGACCCATGCTGTCGCGCAGATGGGCGATATGGAACTCATCCATCAGCTCGTTGGCGCGATCCTGACGCTGCTCTTCGGTAAGATCGTCGCGAATTTGCAGCACCGCCATCAGATTGTCATAGACGCTGAGACGGCGGAAAATCGACGCCTCCTGCGGCAAATAGCCGATGCCGCGGCGCGCGCGGGCGTGCAGCGGCAGGATGCTGATATCATCCTCGTCGATCACGATGCGGCCCGCGTCGCGCGGCACGATGCCGACGACCATGTAGAAGGTGGTGGTCTTGCCTGCGCCGTTAGGGCCAAGCAGGCCGACGATCTCGCCCGATTTCACCTGCAGGCTGACATCCTCCACCACGCGACGGCCTTTATAGGCCTTCGCCAGATTTTCTGCGATTAAAGTGGCCATAGCGATCAGTTACTCTTTTTCGGGCTGTTAGCGTTCTTGTCCTGCAGCTGCGACGGCACCAGCACGGTGGTGACGCGCTTGCTCTGACCCTGGCTGTAGGCCTGCATTTTCTGCTCTTTGACCAGATAGGTAATACGGTCGCCTTTGATATTGCTGTCCTGCTGCTCGATATAAGCGTTGCCGGTCAGCTCGACGAAATCTTTCGCCAGCTCATAGTGCAGCTTAGCGGCGTGGCCCTGAACCGGCTTGCCGCTGTCCTGCATCTGGTAGAAGGTGGCGGGATTGCCGTAGGCGTCCACGATGGTTTTATTGCTGTCGCCGCCGGGACGCGTCACCACCACTTTATCGGCGGTGATTTTGATCGTTCCCTGGGTCACGATGACGTTGCCGGTGAAGGTCGCCACATTGCCTTGCAGGTCCAGCGCCTGGTTTTCGGAATCGATGTTGACGGGTTTGTCCGAGTCGCCGGTCACCGCCAGCGCGGGCAAGCTGGCCGCCAGCAGAGCGCCGACCAGGAAAAACTTAAGGCTGTTGTTGTGCATTTTGAATTTCATAATAAGTTTTGACCTTTTCAATCAACTCGGCGTTTTTCGTCCGTAAATTCCCGCGCATCTTCATGCCGGTAGAGTTAAAACCGCGCCCGAACAAGGTAACCTGATCGTCGGAGGTCACGTCCTGCGAGACGAGGTTGACCTGCGCGTTGTCAGTTTTGATGCGCTGCAGCTGCGAATCCTGCGTCAGGGTATTCACCTCGACGTGACCATACAGATAAAGCATACGATCTTTGGTTAATTTGGCTTTATCGGCGCGCACCGACCATGTCGGCACTTTATTTTCGTCGTAGGTGGTCATTACCGGCTTATCGAACCAGCTCACTTCATCCGTCGCGAAATAGGTCACTTTATCGGACACCAGTTTGTAAGCCAGCGCCCCTTGCGGGTTGTAGACCACGGTGTTCGAATTCGCGCTGGTATAGGTCGGCTCCTGATCGTTGGCGGCGACCGGCGCGCTGCTGTCATCCTGACTGGTCAGGTTCCAGCCGATTAGCACCAGCGCAATTAAGGCCAGAATCAGCGTTATCCAACGCCTGCTTTTACTCATACTGATTGCCCTTTGGCATCCTCAAATTTGTTCTGCGCCATTAAAATCAGGTCGCACAGTTCGCGTACTGCGCCGCGTCCGCCTGCGATGCGCGTAACGTAATGGGCGCGCGGCAGCAACACCGGATGCGCATCCGCTACCGCCACGCTCAGCCCTACTCGGGCCATCACCGGCCAGTCGATAAGGTCATCGCCGATATAGGCGACCTGCTCATCGGAAAGCGACAGTTTATCCAGAAGTTCGCGATAGGCCAAAAGCTTATCGGACTGTCCCTGGTAAAGATGACGAATGCCTAAGGTTTTGCAGCGATCCTCCATCAGACGCGCGTTGCGTCCGGTAATAATCGCCACCTCTATATCAGAGGTTAGCAAACAGCGGATGCCGTAGCCGTCGCGCACGTTAAAAGCTTTCAGCTCTTCGCCGTTATTGCCCATATAGATCACGCCGTCCGACATCACGCCGTCGACGTCGCAAATCAGCAGACGGATCTGACCGGCGCGCGCCATCACCTCGGCGCTGACCGGGCCGTAGCAGGTTTCCACCAGGGAAGTATTTACCGACATTCTCATTTCCTGTTCAGACTACGCCGGCGCGCAGCATGTCATGCATATGTACCACACCGAGCAGACGATCGTCATCGGCCACCAGCACAGCGGTAATGTTTTTGTTTTGCATCAGGTTCAGCGCCTCAACCGCCAGCATATTGGGGCGAACCCGAATGCCGCCGCGCGTCATCACTTCCGAAATGGTGGCCTTCTGAAAGTCGATGCCCATATCGAAGATGCGGCGCAGGTCGCCGTCGGTAAAGATGCCCTCGATCTTCATCAGATCGTCGACGATAACCGTCAGCCCTAAATTTTTGCGCGTAATCTCCAGCAGCGCGTCGCGCAGCGAGGCGTCGCGCGTCACGTGCGGGATTTCGTCGCCGCTGTGCATGATGTCGCTCACGTGCAGCAGCAGTTTGCGGCCCAGCGCGCCGCCCGGATGCGACAGCGCGAAATCCTCCGCGGTAAAGCCGCGCGCTTCCAGCAGCGCTACCGCCAGCGCATCGCCCATTACCAGCGTCGCCGTGGTGCTGCTGGTCGGAGCGAGCCCGAGCGGACAGGCTTCCTGCGGCACTTTTACGCACAGATGCACGTCGGCGGCGCGGCCCATGGCGCTATCGGGGCGGCTGGTGAGGCAGATAAGCGGCACATGCTGGCGCTTCAGTACCGGGATCAGCGCCAGAATCTCGTTGGACTCGCCGCTGTTAGAGATGGCGAGCACCACATCGCTGCGGCCGACCATGCCCAGGTCGCCGTGGCTGGCTTCGCCTGGATGCACGAAAAAGGCGGGCGTGCCGGTACTGGCGAAGGTGGCGGCCATTTTCTTGCCGATATGGCCCGACTTGCCCATGCCCATGACGACGACTTTGCCCTGGCAGCGATAGATCATCTCGCAGGCGCGGGTAAAGTCGTCGTTAATATACTGGTCCAGCTGCTCCAGACCTTCACGCTCGATGCGCAGTACCGCTTTTCCCGCCGTCTGAAAGTCGAAATTCGCGTTTGAAAGCTGAGTTGACATGGCAAATCGGTCCTTTGTTATCCGTCGAGGAAAGCGGGCTGAATCCACAAAAGCGCGCCCCAGACGATGAAACCACAGAGTAAGAAAGCGCCTGCGACGCGCCCGATGCGGCGGCGGCGCTGCAGGCAGAGCAGGGCGAACAGCGCGCTGACGGCCAGCATTACCCAGTAATCGCGCGCGAAGGCGTGTTCGTCCACGCTGCCAGGGTTGATCAGCGCCGGTAAGCCCAGCACGATGGCGATATTATAAATATTGGCGCCGATAAGATTGCCGATGGCGATATCGTCTTCGCCTTTCAGCGCGCCCGCCAGCACCGTCGCCAGTTCCGGCAGGCTGGTGCCTACCGCGATCAGCGTGGCGCCCATCACCAGCTCGCTGACGCCGAAATAATCGGCAAAGGTGGTGGCGTTGTCGATCACCATGCGCGTCGCCATGGGCAAAATAATCAGCGCGACCGCCAGCCAGAGAAAGGCGACTGTGTTGCCGCTCTCTTCGCGCGGCAGCTCCGCGAGCTGTTCGCGAGTCAGGGTATCGCTATTGTCCCGCTCGGCGCGGCGCGCGAAGCGGATCGCCACCAGCAGATAGGCGATGGCGATGGCGATCAGGCCGAGGCCGTCAAGGCGGCTCAGGTAGTTATCGAACAGCATCAGGCCGCTGAGCAGCGAGACCAGCAGCATCAACGGCAGTTCGCGCCGGATCAGATTGGAGTATATGTTCAGAGGGTGCAGCAGCGCCGCGCCGCCGAGTATCAGTAAAATATTGGTAATATTCGAGCCCAGCGCGGTGCCGACGGCGAGATCCATCTGGCCGTGCTGCGCGGCTGAAAAAGAGAGGATCATCTCGGGTAGCGAAGTGCCGATGCTGACGACCGTCATGCCGATAATCAGCGGCGGGATGCCAAAGGATCGACACAGTATCGCGGCGCTAAACACCAGACGATCGGCGCCATAAGCCAGTAAAATCAAACCAATGATCAGCAGGGCAGCGGCTACGAACATGAAAAATCCTTGGGTGAAATGCGTTGCCGACACGTCTTGTGCGGCAGGTTTCAGGTTCTGTCATCAGAAACAGGCGCTGATTTTGACCGTCTGAGCGGCAAAAGTAAATTTTATGCCCGCTTTCGCCAAATGAAGGCAGTAAGTTTCTGTAATGCTATCGTGAACTGGCGCGTTACAGGCTACCATCGTAGGCTTTATAACGCCCGATCCACAGAAGAGGTAATAATGGACCAACAGGAAACGAACCTGGTTGAGGTTCGTGGCGTCAGTTTTACACGCGGCGATCGTCCGATTTTCGACGATATTTCGCTGACGGTGCCAAAGGGAAAAGTTACGGCCATTATGGGGCCGTCGGGCATAGGCAAAACCACGCTGCTGCGCCTGATCGGCGGCCAGCTGCAGCCCGATCGGGGCGAGATCTGGTTTCGCGGCGAAAATATTCCCAGCTTGTCCCGCGCGAAGCTTTATGAAACCCGTAAAAAGATGAGCATGCTGTTCCAGTCCGGCGCGCTGTTCACCGACCTGACGGTATATGAAAACGTGGCCTGGCCGTTGCGCGAGCATACGCAGCTGCCTGCGGCGCTGCTGCACAGCACGGTGATGATGAAGCTGGAAGCGGTGGGACTGCGCGGCGCGGCGCAGCTGAAGCCGGCAGAGCTTTCCGGCGGCATGGCGCGCCGCGCCGCGCTGGCGCGCGCGATCGCGCTTGAGCCGGAGCTCATCATGTTCGACGAACCTTTTGTCGGCCAGGATCCCATTACTATGGGCGTGCTGGTCAAGCTGATCGACGAGCTCAACCATTCGCTGGGCCTTACCTGCATTGTGGTATCGCACGATGTGCCGGAGGTGCTCAGCATCGCCGACAGGGCCTATATTGTGGCTGGCCAGAAAATCATTGCGCAGGGCAGCACGCCGGAGCTGCGGCAAAATCCCGACCCGCGCGTGCGTCAGTTTCTGGATGGGATTGCGGACGGACCTGTCCCGTTCCGGTTTGCCGCCGGAGACTATCTTGCCGACTTAACCGGCTCAGGGAGAGTGTAAGCCAATGTTGTTAAAGGCGCTGGCGTCATTAGGACGCCGGGGAATCAATACCTGCTCCACCTTTGGTCGGGCAGGCTTAATGCTGTTTCACGCGCTGGTAGGGAAACCTGCCTTTCGTAAACACACGCCGCTGCTGATCAAACAGCTTTACAGCGTCGGCGTCTTATCGCTGTTGATTATCGTCGTGTCCGGGCTGTTTATCGGCATGGTGCTGGGGCTGCAAGGCTATCTGGTGCTGACCACCTACAGCGCGGAAACCAGTCTCGGCATGCTGGTGGCGCTGTCGCTGCTGCGCGAGCTGGGGCCGGTCGTGACCGCGCTACTGTTCGCCGGCCGCGCCGGATCGGCGCTGACGGCGGAGATTGGCCTGATGAAGGCGACCGAACAGCTCTCCAGCATGGAGATGATGGCGGTCGATCCGCTGCGCCGCGTTGTCTCGCCGCGTTTCTGGGCGGGCTTTATCAGCATGCCGCTGCTGACGCTGATTTTTACCGCCGTCGGCATCGCTGGCGGCGCGCTGGTTGGCGTGAGCTGGAAGGGCATCGACCCCGGTTTTTTCTGGTCGGCGATGCAAAACGCGGTCGATTTTCGCACTGACGTAATCAACTGCATTATCAAAAGCGCCGTTTTTGCCGTGACGGTCACCTGGATCGCGCTGTTTAACGGTTACGACGCGATTCCGACCTCTGAAGGGATTAGCCGCGCGACGACGCGCACCGTGGTGCACGCCTCGCTGGCGGTGCTCGGTCTGGATTTTGTGCTGACAGCACTGATGTTTGGGAACTAATGCAATGCAAAGCAAAAAAAGCGAAATTTGGGTTGGCGTGTTTATGCTTCTGGCGCTGGTGGCGATGCTGTTTCTCTGCCTGCGCGTGGCGGATCTTAAGTCGCTCGGCACGCAGCCGACATGGCAGCTTTACGCCACCTTCGATAATATCGGCGGCCTGAAAGTCAGCTCGCCGGTTAAAATCGGCGGGGTGGTGATCGGCCGCGTCACCGACATCTCCCTTGAACCTAAAACGCTGCTGCCGCGCGTCACTATGGCGATCAGCGAGGAGTACGCCGACAAGATTTCCGACACCAGTTCGCTGGCGATCCGCACGCAAGGCTTACTCGGCGAGCAGTTTTTAGCGTTGAATCTAGGCTTTGACGATCCCGAGCTGGGTTCGGCGATGTTGAAAGACGGCGACACGCTTCGCGATACCAAATCGGCAATCGTGCTGGAGGACCTGATTGGTCAGTTCCTGTATAAGAGCGGCGGCGACAAGAAAGACGATACGGATAACAAGGATCCGCAGGGCGAAGAGAACGCGCCTGCGGCCCCGGCCCAACCCTGAGAGGTAAAAATCGATGTTTAAACGTTTACTGATGGTCGCCATGCTGGTCATCGCGCCGCTGGCCGCGGCGAATGCAGCCGATCAAACCAACCCCTATAAGCTGATGAACGAAGCGGCGGCGAAGACTTTCACGCGTCTGAAAAACGAACAGCCGAAGATTAAGCAGAACCCCAACTATCTGCGCGACGTCGTGCGTCAGGAGCTGCTGCCCTACGTGCAGATCAAGTATGCCGGCGCGTTAGTGCTCGGCCGCTACTACCGCGAGGCGACGCCGGCGCAGCGCGAAGCCTACTTCAACGCCTTCGGCGACTATCTGGCGCAGGCTTACGGTCAGGCGCTGGCGCTCTATCACGGCCAGACTTATCAGATCCAGCCGGAGCAGCCGCTGGGCGACGCTAAAATCATCGCTATTCGCGTGACCATTATCGATCCCAATGGCCGCCCGCCGGTACGTCTCGATTTCCAGTGGCGTAAAAACAGCCAGAGCGGCAACTGGCAGGCGTACGATATGGTGGCGGAAGGCGTCAGTATGATCACCACCAAACAAAACGAGTGGAGCGATCTGCTGCGCACCAAAGGCATCGACGGCCTGACCGCACAGCTTAAAACCTACGCGGCGCAGCCGATTACGCTGGATAAACAGTAACGATGCATGAGTCATTACGCTGGCAGCGTGACGCCAGCACGCTGTCGCTGTACGGCGAACTGAACCGCGATACGCTGCTGGCGCTGTGGCAGCAGCGCGACACGCTGATCGACAAAGCAGAGATTATCGACGTTTCCGGACTGGCGCGCGTCGACTCGGCCGGTCTGGCGTTGCTGGTGCACCTGCGTGAAATCGCCCGCGCTCAGGGCGTCACGCCGCGTTTTAGCGGCATCAGCGAGAAATTGCAGTCGCTAATCACTCTCTACAATCTTCAGCAGATTATTGTTTCTGCGGAAAAAAGCAGCTGACCGCTTTCTCACTCTCTTAAGCCCCTGTTTCTGGCAGGGGCTTTTCCATGTTTAAGAGTCCGCCGCTTTCCTCTAAGATGTCACCCTTTATTCTTTACAACTTAAGTAATGAGCAATGGAAAACAGTGAAATTCAGGCCGTGCTGATGAAAGCGCTGCCGCTGGACGAAGTCCACGTGATGAGCAACGACGGCAGCCACTTTCAGGTAATTGCCGTAGGTGAAATGTTTGGCGAGCTGAGCCGCGTGAAAAAACAGCAGGCCGTTTACGCGCCGCTGATGGAATATATCGCCGACAACCGCATTCATGCCGTCTCCATTAAAACTTATACCCCTGCTGAATGGGCGCGCGACCGTAAACTCAACGGTTTCTGAGCCTTCATCATGGGCGCTCGCCGCTGGCGAGCTCTTCCCGTCTTTAGTTAATTGAGAGCCGTGTTAATGGACAAATTTCGTGTGCAAGGCCCCACCCGTCTGAGTGGTGAAGTAACCATTTCCGGGGCGAAAAATGCCGCGCTGCCGATTCTGTTTGCTGCGCTGCTGGCTGAAGAGCCGGTCGAGATCCAGAACGTGCCGAAGCTGCGCGATATCGATACCACAATGAAGCTGCTAAGCCAGCTGGGTGCGAAGGTTGAGCGCAACGGCTCCGTCCACGTCGACGCCAGCAAGGTCGATATTTACTGCGCGCCGTACGATTTAGTGAAAACCATGCGTGCTTCTATCTGGGCGCTCGGGCCACTGGTCGCGCGCTTCGGCCAGGGCCAGGTCTCCTTGCCGGGCGGCTGCGCCATCGGCGCGCGTCCTGTCGATCTGCATATTACGGGCCTGGAGCAGCTGGGCGCCGAAATCAAACTGGAAGAGGGCTACGTTAAAGCCTCTGTCGACGGCCGCCTGAAAGGCGCGCATATCGTGATGGATAAAGTGAGCGTAGGCGCGACCGTGACCATCATGAGCGCGGCGACGCTGGCTACCGGCGTCACCATTATCGAGAACGCGGCGCGCGAACCGGAAATTGTCGATACGGCTAACTTCCTGATTACGCTGGGCGCGAAGATCAGCGGCGCAGGCACCGACAAGATCACCATCGAAGGCGTTGAGCGTCTGGGCGGCGGCGTCTATCGCGTCCTGCCGGACCGCATCGAAACCGGCACCTTCCTGGTGGCGGCGGCGATCTCAGGCGGCAAGGTGCTGTGTCACAACACCCAGCCGGACACGCTGGACGCCGTACTGGCGAAGCTGCGCGACGCGGGCGCCGACATCGAAACCGGCGACGACTGGATTAGCCTGGACATGCACGGCAAACGCCCTAAAGCGGTTAACGTGCGCACGGCGCCGCATCCGGGCTTCCCAACGGACATGCAGGCGCAGTTCACCCTGCTTAACCTGGTGGCGGAAGGCACGGGCGTCATCACCGAAACCATTTTCGAAAACCGCTTTATGCACATCCCGGAGCTGATCCGTATGGGCGCGCACGCGGAAATCGAGAGCAACACTGCCATCTGCCACGGCGTGGAAAAACTCTCCGGCGCGCAGGTGATGGCGACCGATCTGCGGGCGTCGGCGAGCCTGGTGCTGGCGGGTTGTATCGCCGAAGGCACGACGCTAGTGGATCGCATCTACCATATCGATCGCGGCTATGAGCACATCGAAGATAAGCTGAAGGCGATGGGCGCGCAGATTGAACGCGTAAGCGCTGAATAAACCCAGCGCGAATAAGAAAACCAGCCACGGCAGCGCGGCTGGTTTTTTTTTGCCTGTTCGATCCTCAGGCGCTGGCGGGATCCTGCTTGCGCTTCTCGTCTCCTGCGGGGGATCGAATACGCTTTTTGCGATCCAGCAGCAGGTGGGTCTGCGGATCGTAGTAGCGGCTTGGCCAGATCTCGGCGGGATGGACCTCAATCGCCTCCGCAATTAGCCACTCTCCTTTCGGCCAGGGACGCGAAAGGGCATTAGCCAGCGTGGATGAACTCAAGCCCGCCTGGCGTGACAACGCCGCCAGCGTCGTGCCGCGTCTGCGCAGCGCGGCAATCACATCGGCGGGATGCCAGTCTTCACTCCTTTTTTGCATATCGCATTCTCCTTGTTCCTTGCGTGAATATTTCCCGTGCAGCGAGGGACCTTGCTCTTTTCTCTTATCTGGAAATTTGTGGAATTTTTATACCAGAAAGTTTCTTGTTGTTTCCAGTAATTTTTGGCCCAGTCGCGAGAAGTGAGCGTCTCGACGCAAAAGCGCGGCAACAACAGAGAGGCGTTTCTGAAAAAAGTGAAGCGGGAAGGGGAAAGCAGCGGAGCTGCGGCGGCAGCTCCGAAGGGAGATCAGAAATCGCGCTGGACAGACATATGCGCCAGCGCTTCAAGCGCGCTGCGCCAGGGCGATTCCGGCAGCGCGCTGAGCGCCGCAATAGCCTTATCCGCTTCCTGCTCGGCGCGCTTGCGGGTCCATTCCAGCGAGCCGCACTGCTGCATGGCGGCCAGCACCGGTTCGAGCAGGTGACGGCCATTGCCCTGTTCGATCGCCTCGCGGATCATCTTCGTCTGTTCCGGCGTGCCGTTATGCATCGCATGCAGCAGCGGCAGCGTCGGTTTGCCTTCGCTGAGATCGTCGCCGGTATTTTTGCCCAGCGTGGCGCCGTCGGCGCTGTAGTCGAGCAGGTCGTCGATTAACTGGAAAGCGGTGCCGAGAAAGCGTCCGTAATCCTGCATCGCTTTCTCCTGTGCCGGCGTGGCGTCGGCGAGAATCGCGGATGCCTGCGAAGCGGCTTCAAACAAACGCGCGGTTTTGCTGTAAATCACGCGCATATAGCTCTCTTCGGTGATGTCCGGATCGTTGACGTTCATCAGCTGCAGCACTTCGCCTTCGGCTATCACGTTCACCGCTTCGGACATCAGCGCCAGAATGCGCAGCGAGCCCATGCTGGTCATCATCTGGAAGGCGCGCGTATAGATAAAGTCGCCGACCAGCACGCTGGCCGCATTGCCGAACGCCGCGTTAGCGGTGGCTTTGCCGCGACGCATATCGGATTCATCCACCACGTCGTCATGCAGCAGCGTCGCGGTGTGGATAAATTCGATCAGCGCCGCGTTAATGACGTGCAGTTCGCCCTGGTAGCCGAGCGCGCGTGCCGAAAGCACGGCGATCATCGGACGGATGCGCTTGCCGCCGCCGCTGATGATGTAATAGCCAAGCTGATTAATCAGCGAGACCTCGGAATTCAGCTGGTCGAGGATGGTCTGGTTGACGGCCGCCATATCCTGCGCGGTTAATTCATTAATTTGTTCTAAGTTCATTCGTCTGTTCAGCTTTGACTCGTTTCAACGGCTCATGGTACGTGCTTTAACCAGCCTGAGTTCAGGTAATCTGTTACTGATTGTACTTGAATTTTCCGGATGAGAAACGTTTGCGATCGGCCTGTGTTTTTTTTCTGCAAGAGAGTGCAAAGTGCTCTTGTCTTCTGCTGGAGATTTGCGTAGAATTCGCGCCCTATTGTGAATATTTATCGCGCCGCCTGATGAACGAAAGGCATGCGCAGAAGCGGAGTTTTATATGTACGCGGTTTTCCAAAGTGGTGGTAAACAACACCGAGTAAGCGAAGGTCAGACCGTTCGCCTGGAAAAGCTGGACATCGCAACCGGTGAAACCATTGAGTTTGACCAGGTGCTGATGATCGCAAATGGCGAAGACGTGAAAATCGGCGCGCCACTGGTTTCAGGCGGCGTTATCAAAGCTGAAATCGTTGCTCACGGTCGTGGCGAGAAAGTTAAAATCGTTAAGTTTCGTCGTCGTAAGCACTACCGTAAGCAGGCTGGCCACCGTCAGTGGTTCACTGATGTGAAAATTACTGGCATCAGCGCTTAAGAGGAGATCTGACAAATGGCACATAAAAAGGCTGGTGGCTCGACTCGTAACGGTCGTGACTCCAATGCAAAACGTCTGGGTGTAAAACGTTTCGGTGGCGAATCTGTTCTGGCAGGTAGCATCATCGTTCGTCAGCGTGGTACTAAATTCCACGCCGGTAACAACGTAGGTTGTGGTCGTGACCACACCCTGTTCGCTACCGCAGACGGCAAAGTTAAATTCGAAGTGAAAGGTCCGAACAACCGTAAATACATCAGCATCGTTGCTGAGTAAGGTTGTCGTGACGCAGACAGCGACTGTCTGAACGCACGAATAAAAGCCCCGCAGCCATTGCGGGGCTTTTTACATTCTGCGACCTGTCGTTCTGTATTGCTGTACACTTTATGTACGCCTGATGCAAATCAGTCCTGATTTATCCGCCGCCGGTCAGCGCAGACAGACCCTGGCGGACCCGTTCGCAGCCCAGCAGGGCGCGCGGACGATTGTGTGACGGAGAAAGAAAATGAAGTTTGTTGATGAAGCGACAATCCTGGTGGTTGCCGGCGATGGCGGCAATGGCTGCGTCAGCTTCCGCCGTGAAAAATATATTCCGAAAGGCGGTCCAGACGGCGGCGACGGCGGCGACGGCGGCGATGTCTATCTGGTTGCCGACGAGAACCTGAATACCCTGATTGACTACCGCTTTGAGAAATCCTTCCGCGCCGAACGCGGTCAGAACGGCCAGAGCCGCGACTGTACCGGCAAACGCGGTCAGGACATTATCGTTAAGGTGCCGGTCGGCACGCGCGTGATCGATCAGGGCACCGGCGAAACGCTGGGCGATATGACGCGTCACGAGCAGAAGCTGATGGTCGCCAAAGGCGGCTGGCACGGCCTGGGCAACACGCGCTTTAAATCCTCGGTAAACCGTACCCCGCGTCAGAAAACCATGGGAACGCCGGGCGAGAAGCGCGATTTGCAGCTGGAGCTGATGCTGCTGGCTGACGTTGGCATGCTGGGCCTGCCGAACGCCGGTAAATCGACCTTTATCCGCGCCGTCTCTGCGGCCAAGCCGAAAGTGGCGGATTATCCGTTTACCACGCTGGTGCCGAGTCTGGGCGTGGTGCGCATGGACAGCGAGCAGAGCTTCGTTATCGCCGATATTCCGGGCCTGATTGAAGGCGCCGCCGACGGCGCTGGCCTCGGCATTCGCTTCCTGAAGCACCTCGAGCGCTGCCGCGTACTGCTGCACCTGATCGATATCGCGCCGATCGACGAGTCCGATCCGGTGGACAACGCGCGCATTATTCTCGGCGAGCTGGAGAAGTACAGCGACAAGCTGTTCAACAAGCCGCGCTGGCTGGTGTTCAATAAAATCGACGTCATTGGCGAAGAGGAAGCGCAGGCGCGCGCCAAAGCGATTGCTGAAGCGCTGGGCTGGGAAGAGAAATATTATCTGATCTCCGCAGCAAGCCGTCAGGGCGTGCAGGATCTCTGCTGGGACGTGATGAGTTTCATCAACGACAACCCGAAAGAAGCAGAAGAAGAAGAGAAGAAACCCGAGAAAGTCGAGTTCATGTGGGATGATTACCACCGTGAAACGATGGAAAGCGTGGTTGAAGAAGAAGATGAAGAGTGGGATGACGACTGGGACGAAGATGACGACGAAGGCGTCGAAATCATCTACCAGCGTTAATGCCGGAGAAAAGGGACAGCGAAAGCTGTCCCTTTTTCGTTACCCCAGCACCGCCACCGTCAGGCGCGACGAGCAGCAGAGCTGGCCGCGCGCGTTGCGGATTTCAATCTGCCACACCTGATTGCGTGAGCCGATATGCAGCGGGCGGCAGGTGCCGCGTACTTCGCCGCTGGAGACCGAGCGGTGATGGCTGGCGTTCACCTCGATGCCCACCACGCTTTTGCCCTCTTCAGTGCAGAGATAGCCGGCGATCGAGCCCATCGACTCCGCCAGCACCACCGATGCGCCGCCGTGCAACAGGCCGAAAGGCTGATGGGTGCGCGCATCGACCGGCATGACCGCCTCCAGATAATCGTCGCCGATGGCGGTAAAGCGGATGCCGATATGCGCCACCAGCGAGTTCTCGCCGATAGCGTTCAGCGCGTCGAGATCGGTCTCGCGTTTCCAGATCGCCATCGGTCAGGCTCCCAGCGTCGCGCCGCCGTCAACCACGATATCCTGCAGCGCCACGTGGCTGGCGAGATCCGAGGCAAGGAACAGCACGTTGTTGGCGATCTCCTGCGGCGTGGCGATCTTCCGCAGCGGGATCCCCAGCTTATATTGATCCGGGAAGCCGTCGATCATCTCCTGCTCGGCGGTCGGCGTATGCCACAGGCTGCGCTGCATCTCGGTATCGGTCGAGCCGGGCGAAACGATATTGCAACGTACGCCGTAGGGCGCCATCTCCAGGCCGACCGTCAGGGTAAGGCTGCGCAGTGCGGCTTTTGAGGCGCCGTAGGCCGACATGCCGATACGCGGCGCATGCGCCGAGTTAGAGGCGATAGAGACGATGGCGCCTGCACGCTGCTGACGGAACACCGGCAGCGTCTGCTGAAACATATTGAAGGCGCCGCCCACGTTGACCGCCAGACAGGCCTGGAAATCCGCGGCGGAAATCTCGTCGGTGGCGCCGATACGCAGGATGCCCGCGCCGTTCACCAGCACGTCGAGGCGCGGCTGCTGCGCCAGCAGACGCTGGCACAGGCTTTTCACCTGTCCGGCATCGGCCACGTCGAGCGTATGGCAGGCAAAAGGGTAGTCGATGTCGTGAAAGCGCAGATCGAAGCCCTGCACCTGCGCGCCCGCGGCGTGAAACGCGAGCGCGGTGTAGTAGCCGATGCCCTGGCCTGCGCCGGTCACCCAAACCTGTTTACCGCTGAAGTCGAAGCGCTGGCTCATTACGCAGGCTCCCGGGACAGCAGCGCCCACCAGCCGTCGATAGTGGGGTTTTTCGCCAGGCTGACAAAGTCGATATCGCCGTGCGCCTGACGCCAGCGCGCCGCCAGCGCCATCATGCGCACGGAATCGAGACCGTAGTCGATCAGGTTCTCATTATCTTCCGGCACGTCGTCGTCTTCCAGCAGCGGCAGAACCAGCGCGCGCAGATCTTCTTTGCTGAGCGGCAGCGGCATTAAATCTGCGGTCATCACCACTTTGCCGCTGCGTCCGGCGGTATAGGTCAGCGCCATCATATGTTCCTCGCGGCTAAAGTCCGCCAGCGCATCCGCCACCATAAAGGGCTGGATGTTGCGCATAAAGGCATCGGTCGCGGTGGTAAGACAGCCGATGTGGGCGTACACGCCGGTGATGATCAGCTGATCGCGTCCCATCTCCTGCAGAATCGACTCCAGCGGCGAGCGGACAAAGGCGCTGTAGCGCCACTTGGTCAGCACCTGATCCTCGGAGTCGGGCGCCAGCGCATCGACAATCTTCTGCTGCTCGGGATGTTTGTTCAGGCCCGGCCCCCACATGTCGTTCAGCAGCGCGCGATCTTCATCGCTCTGCTGATTAGGCTGCGCGGTATAGAACACCGGTATGCCCTGCGACTTGCACCAGGCGCGCAGGCGGGCGATGTTCTCCACAACCTGATTGACCAGCGGGCTGTTTTCGCCCCAGAAGTTAAGGAAGTAGGCCTGCATATCGTGAATCAGCAGGGCGGCGCGCTGCGGCTCCAGCGTCCATTTCACCTTGTTGGCGGGCAGCTCGGCGGCGGCGGGCAGCGAATATGAGGTCAGTTTTGGAATAGCCATAAAATCTCCGGAACAGGTCAGGCTTGCGCGTGTTGATCGGCAAGCTGTTGGCGCAGACGTTTCTTGTCTACTTTGCCGACGGGCGTCAGCGGCAGCGCATCCACGCAGGTAATACGATCGGGCAGTTTATATTCGGCGACGCCCAGCTCGCGCAGATGGCGGCGCAGCGCCACCGGTTTGAGCGGCTGACGCGCAACGATAAAGGCGCAGCTTTTTTCGCCCATCAGCTCGTCATGCATCGACACCAGCGCCGCATGGATCACGTCCGCATGGCGCTGCAGCAGGTTTTCGATCTCCTCGGCAGCGATCTTTTCGCCGCCGCGGTTGATCTGATCTTTCTCACGCCCCTGCACGGTGATGTAGCCCTGCGGATTCATCTCGATCAGATCGCCCGAGCAGTAAAAACCGTCGGCGTTGAAGCTGGCGGCGTTGTGCTCCGGGCTTTTGTAGTAGCCACGGAAGGTATAGGGGCCGCGCGTCATCAGGCGGCCGATGGCGCCGGCCGGCAGCGGATCGCCGTTCTCGTCGGCTACCCAGACCTCATCGTCCGGCGAAATCGGCCGGCCCTGAGTCGTGAGGATGGTGCGCTCGTCGTCGTCGAGCCGGGTGTAGTTCACCAGCCCTTCCGCCATGCCGAACACCTGCTGCAGCCGGCAGCCGATCTCGCTCTGAATGCGCGCCGCCAGCGTTTCGCCCAGTTTGGCGCCGCCGACCTGCATCCGCTGCAGCGACGCCAGCGCCTGATTGCTGCCCCAATCCTGGATCGCCTGCAGCCACAGGCTAACAGCGGGCGGCACCAGGCCGGTGTCGGTAACCTTGTGCTTTTCGATCAGCGGGAAACAGTTCGTCGCGCTGGGATCCTCGGCCAGAATCACCTGGCCGCCCGCGTAGAAGACGCCCAGCGCGCCGGGGGAACTCATCGCAAAGTTATGCGGCGCAGGCAGGGCGATCAGATAACGCGTGTCGGCGGTGACCGCGCAGATCTCGTCGCTGGCGCGGATGCTGTAGTAGTAGTCGTTATGGGTGCGCGGGATCAGCTTCGGCGTGCCGGTGCTGCCGCCGGAGAGCTGGAAAAAGGCGACCTCGTCGGCGGCGGTCGGCGTCGGCTGGAAATCGTCTGCGGCTTCAGCCATCAGCGCTTCCAGCCTGTTTTCCGGCTGATTGTCGTTGCGCAGGATCACCTGCCGCAGCGACGGCTGCGCAGCGCACAGCGCGTCGATAAAACTGTCGTCGGCGAACAGCCCATGGTGGCGATCGGCGATCAACAGCGCGGGTTCGATCTGTGCGGCGTAGGATTGCAGCTCGGTGCGCTGGTGGCTAAATAGCGCGTAGACCGAGGCGACCCCCAGCTTGAACAGCGCGAAAACGGTAACGTAGAAGTCGGCGACGTTGCCGAGCTGCACCAGCGCGGTGTCGCCGTTTTTCAATCCGCGACGCTGTAGCGCGGCGGCAAGGTTATCGCTGCGCTGCGCCAGCTGCCGGTAGCTCAGCTGCAGATCGCCTTCGATAACGGCGATGGCGTCGCTGTTTTCATGACGCGCCAGGATATCGGTCATCGGCACATCCAGCCAGTAGCCTTTCTCGCGGTAGCGCGCCGCCAGATCGTCTGGCCAGCGATGGTAAGGGATCGACATGGTATTTCCTTTATTGCAGTCCAAAAGCGCGCAGCATGGTGTCGAGTTTGACACCGGTCTCGCGCCATTCTGATTCCGGTTGCGAATCCGCCACGATGCCCGCGCCGGCGAACAGGCGCACCCGCGCGCCGTGCACGGTGCCGCAGCGGATAGTGACGACCCATTCGCCGTTGCCCTGCTCGTCGCACCAGCCGACGATGCCGCCGAACAGACGGCGGTCGAACGGCTCCAGCGTCTGGATCAGCTGCTGCGCGCGCCTGTGCGGGAAGCCGCTCAGCGCTGGCGTCGGATGCAGGAGACAGGCGAGCGACAGCGCGTTCTCCTGCTCGTCGAGCGCTTCGCCGTCGATCTGCGTCGCCAGATGCCACAGCGTGGCGGTGGTCAGCAGAGAAGGGGTAGTGGGAACCGAGAGCAGGCGGCTGCGCGGCTGCAGCACCTCGCGCATCGCGTCGGTCACCAGCTTGTGCTCGTGGCGATCTTTCGCTGATTGCATCAGGGCGTCGCCCGCGGCCCTGTCGCGCTGCGCGTCGGCGTCGCGTCGCGCGGAGCCGGCCAGCGGGCAGGAGCTGAAATCACGCCCCGCTTTACGCAGCATCAGCTCCGGGCTGGCGCCGACCAGCGAACCGCCCTGCGGCAGCGGCAGATGAAAGTGATAGCTGTTCGGGTTTTGCGCCACGATGCGCTGCATCAGCGCGGCGATATCTACCGGCTGCTCCGTCACAATATCCATCAGGCGCGACAGCACGACTTTATCCAGTTCGCCGCGCTGCGTTGCAGCCACGGCCTCTGCCACCATGGCGGTAAATACATCGTGCTCCGGCATGGCGGCGCGGCGGCGCACCTGCGGCAGCGGCGCCTGAACGGCAGGCAGCGCAGCCTGAAGATCGGCGCGGTTAAAGACCTGATGCGATTCCGGAATAAACAGCGCGGCGGGCTGCGTGACGTCGAAGGGGATGGCGCCGACCAGGATCGGATGGGCGATGCCCTGTTTTTTTGCCGATGCGAAGTGGCGTCGCAGCTGCTGTTGAAAGTCGCCGTTCAGCGCGTCGCCATCGGTCGCCGGCGTGGCGATCGTGGTGTAGCAGCCTTGCGTAGCGATACTGCGCCACGGGGATGTGAAGATAAATCCCCGGCACAGCGCGGAGAAATCCTCAAGCAGGGGATTTCCAAACGTCAACGTTTCCACCATAATTTTCACCTATAAATGATAAGATAACTAATAATGATTATCATTTGTATTGTGGTTCTGTAACCTACGTTGATTAGGCTGGAGTGTCAATAAATTCGCGGCAGTGAGCGCGCGATCTCAGCGTGATGCGTAGAGGCGACAGAAGGTTGTATTACAGTAAAAGGTGGACTGAATCTTATGTTTAAGCGGATTTTTACCACGGTGGCCGCGCTGGCTTTCATAACCGTGCTGGCTCACCCGGACGCGCGGGCGGAAGGCGGCTGGCCGCGCACGCTGCAAAGCGTCGGCGGCAGCGTCACGCTGGATAAAGCGCCGCAGCGCATCGTCTCTACCAGCGTCACCCTGACCGGCTCGCTGCTGGCGATCGATGCGCCGGTCATCGCCAGCGGGGCGACCGCGCCAGGCAGTCGCCTGGCGGATGAGCAGGGCTTTTTCCGTCAGTGGAGCGACGTCGCAAAGCGTAAAAATCTCAAGCGGCTCTATATCGGCGAACCGAGCGCCGAAGCGGTGGCCGCCGAAGCGCCGGATCTGATTATCGTCAGCGCGACCGGCAACGACTCCGCGCTTAAGCTGGTGGATCAGTTCTCGGCTATCGCGCCGACGCTGGTGGTGAACTATGACGATAAAAGCTGGCAGCAGCTGGTGACGCTGCTCGGCGAAGCGACCGGCCACGAGGCGGAGGCGGCGGCGCGCGTAAAGGCGTTCGATGCGCAAGAGGCGGCGCTGAAGCAAAAAATCACGCTGCCGCCGCAGCCGGTTTCCGCGATGGTGTTTAACGGCGGCGGCCGCGCGGTGAACCTGTGGACGCGCGAATCAGCGCAGGGCAAGCTGCTGGAGCAGCTCGGCTTTACGCTCGCCGTGCCGCCTGCGGATCTGCAGCAGACGCACAGCATGGGCCAGCGCAAAGATATTATTCAGCTCTCCGGCGAGAACGTCGCCAGCGGCCTGAACGGCAATACCTTCCTGCTGTTCGCCGCGGAGGAGCAAGGGGCGAAACAGCTGATGCAGAACCCGTTCCTGGCGCAAACCGCGGCGGTGAAGCAGCAGCAGGTTTACGCGCTGGGCGCCGACACCTTCCGTCTTGACTACTACAGCGCCAGCCATCTGCTGACGCGTCTGGAGCAGCTGTTCGTTAAATCATGACGCCTCTTCCGCCAGCGTCGGCGCTGGCGGTTGATAGCGTCGCAGCTTCGCCATCAGCATCCACATCACTCCTCCCAGCAGCGCCGCGCCGAAACCGAACAGCGCGGCGGCCTGCTGCGGCAGCAGCCATGACCCCAGCGCGCCGATCATCGCCGCGCCGATCGCATCGCCGGTGACGTTCTGCGCCGTCCACAGGCTGTTGATGCGCCCTAACAGCGCATCGGGCGTCAGCGACTGAATCAGCTGGTACTGCACCAGGCTGTTAACGGCGCTGAAGTAGCCGAACGCCGCCAGGCAGGCAAGCCCGAGGGCGAACTGCGGCATCAGGCTGAAGGCGCCAAGCGCGAGGAAAGCGGCGACGGCACTGACTAACATCACTTTGCCTGGCTGCGGCGTCTGCGCCAGCCGTCCGCTGGTCAGCGCGCCCAGCGCCGCGCCGAGCGGCACGGCGGCGTACATCAGGCCCAGCTCATCGAGGCTGACCTGCCAGTGCGGCGCCAGCGCCGGATAGAGCACGCGCACCGCGCTCGCCAGGGTGACCAGCGCGCCGATCAGCGCCGCCATGCCGACCAGCGGCGCGGCGAACAGGAACTGCACGCCGCTGGCGAGCGCCCGCAGCGGATGTTCGCGCGGCTGCGGCGGCGGCGGCATCACGGGCAGCCGCAGCAGGGTCAGTACGGTGAGCAGCGTGCCGAGGGCGGCGAGGCCGTAGTTCCACGCCGCGCCGCCGTGCGCCAGCACCAGACCGCCAATGGCGGGCGAGAGGATCGCGCCGAAGCGCACCGTCAGCATGGTAATGGCGCCCGCCTGCATCAGGTTTTCGCGTCCCACCAGCGCCGGCGTCGCCGCCAGCAGCGCCGTGACGCCGATCGCGCCGAAGAAGCCATCCCACAGGCCGAGCAAAAAGACCGCGCTGACCGACGGCGTCGGCAGCGAGGCGTTAACGGCGAGCGCCACGAAGCCGAGGCCGCAGGTCGATCGCGCAATCAGGATTAGCCGTTTGCGCTCGTAGCGATCCGCCAGCACGCCGCTGGTGAGCAGCCCGACGAACATGCCTGCGCCCGCCAGGGTCACCGCCAGCCCGACCAGCGCGGGGGAGCGGGTCAGCTGCTGGATCTGTACCGGCACGGCAATCGCCAGCATGCCGAGCGCGACGATAGAGATAAAACGGGCGATAAAGACGGCGCGAAAAGCGGGATGCGTCTTCAACAGGCTGAGATCGATGAGATGGGAGGGTTTGTTCATTGCTTCGCCTTTTGCTGCGGTTTTCCTCGCTATGGTCGAGGCGAATCATGGTAACATACAAAAATACGAGTAATAACGATAACAAGTATCATTATCAAATTGACGCGTTTGCTGCGTCAGTGAACAGTGAAGGTTCGGAACGTTATGCGCCAACTCACCGCAATAGCCGCTTCAGGGACGCTGCTGTTGCTCCTGCTCGCGCTCAGCCTGATGCTCGGCGCCAAGTCGATCGCCATTCATGATGTTTACCTTGCCCTGACCACCCGCTGCGGCAGCGCCGACTGCGTTATCGTGCGCGAAGCGCGCCTGCCGCGCACGCTTGCCGGCCTGCTGGCGGGCTGCGCGCTCGGACTGGCGGGCGCGCTGATGCAGAGCCTGACGCGCAATCCGCTCGCCGATCCCGGCATTCTCGGCGTCAACGCGGGCGCAGGTTTCGCCGTGGTGCTGGGCATCGCCCTGTTCGGCGCGGATTCACCCGCCGACTGGCTCAGCTTCGCCTTCGTCGGCGCGCTGCTGGCGTCGCTGCTGGTGGCGCTGACCGGCGCGCTCGGTGGCGGCCGCGTCAATCCGGTGCGCCTGACCCTGGCGGGCGTGGCGCTCGGCGCGGTGCTGGAAGGGCTGACCTCCGGACTCTCTCTCCTCAACCCCGATATTTACGATCATCTGCGTTTCTGGCACAGCGGCTCGCTGGATATTCGCAGCTTTGCCGTGCTGCGCGCCACCTGGCCAGCGGTAGCGGTCGGCGCGCTGATCGCGCTGCTGCTGGCGCGCGCGCTCAATACCCTGAGCATGGGCGGCGATCTGGCGACGGCGCTCGGCACGCGCGTAGCGCGTACCCAACTGCTGGGGCTGTTGGCTATCGCCCTGCTGAGCGGCGCCGCCACGGCCGCCGTGGGCCCCATCGCCTTTGTCGGGCTGATGACGCCGCACCTGGCCCGCTGGCTGTGGGGCAACGACCACCGCTGGATGCTGCCCGGCACGCTGCTGATCACCCCCTGTCTGCTGCTGGCCGCCGATATTCTGGGCCGCCTGATGGTGCCGGGCGAGCTGCGCGTCTCGGTGGTCACCGCGCTGCTCGGCGCGCCGATGCTGATCGTGCTGGTGCGCCGCAAGCTGGGGAGAGGGCAGGTATGAGTCGGGCGATAATGCACGCCATCTGGCTGCTGGCGGCCTGCGCGCTGCTGGCCTTTTTCGGCGTTACGCGCGGCGCGCTGCCGGTTACGGGCGCGCAGCTCTGGCAGCTGGTTACCGGCGAGGCGGCGCGCAACGTTCAGCTGATCGTGCTGGAGTGGCGGCTGCCGCGCGTGGCGATGGCGCTGCTGCTCGGCGCGGCGCTTGGCGTGAGCGGCGCGATTTTTCAGTCGCTGCTGCGCAACCCGCTCGGCAGCCCCGATATTCTCGGCTTTAATACCGGCGCCTATAGCGGCGTGCTGGTGGCGCTGGTGCTGTTTCAGCAAAACAGCGAGGCCGTGACGCTGGCGGCGCTGCTGGGCGGCGTGCTGACCGCTGGCGTGGTTTATCTGTTCGCCTGGCGCAACGGCGTAGAGACCTTCCGGCTGATTATTGTCGGCATCAGCGTGCGCGCGCTGCTGATGGCGCTTAACGGCTGGCTGATTATCAGCGCCTCGCTGGAGGCGGCGCTCAGCGCCGGGCTGTGGAGCGCCGGATCGCTTAACGGCATCACCTGGGCGAAAACCGCGCCGGCGGTCGCCGTGCTGGCGGCGGCGCTGCTGCTGACCGCGCTGCTGGCGCGGCGTATGCGCCTGCTGGAGATGGGCGACGGCACCGCCTGCGCGCTGGGCGTGCCGGTAGAGCGCAGCCGGCTGTGGCTGATGCTGCTCGGCGTGGTGCTGACCGCCGCCTCGACCGCGCTGGCCGGTCCCATTTCGTTCGTTGCCCTGCTGGCGCCGCAGATCGCTCGTCGCCTGTGCGGCGGCATCAAAGGCGCGCTGCCGCTGGCGGCGCTGTGCGGCGCGCTGCTGCTGCTGGCGGCGGATTATGCGGCGCAGCATCTTTTCCTGCCGTATCAGCTGCCGGTCGGCGTGATTACCGTCAGCCTTGGCGGGCTTTATTTGATTGCACTACTGGTCAGGGAGGCGCGACGCCAATGACAGAGAGGATTGCGCGCCTGCAGGGCGAGGCGCTGACGCTGGGCTACGAGAAGAAAGTGGTGGCGGAGGGGCTGTCGGTGACCATTCCGGATGGCGAACTGACGACGATCATCGGCCCCAACGCCTGCGGCAAATCGACGCTGCTGCGCGCGCTGAGTCGCCTGGCGCCGCCGCTGAAAGGGCAGGTGCTGCTCGACGGCGAGGCGATTTCGCGCCTCTCCACCAAAGAGGTGGCGCGGCGTCTCGGCCTGCTGCCGCAGAGTTCGCAGGCGCCCTCCGGCATCAGCGTCAGCGAACTGGTGGCGCGCGGGCGCTATCCGCATCAGCCGCTGTTCGGCCGCTGGCGTGACGAGGATGAAGCGGCAGTGCAGCAGGCGATGCAGGCGACCGGCGTGGCGGATATCGCCGCGCAGCCGGTGGATCAGCTTTCCGGCGGCCAGCGCCAGCGCGTCTGGATCGCCATGGTGCTGGCGCAGCAGACGCCGCTGCTGCTGCTGGACGAACCCACCACCTGGCTTGATATTACTCATCAGATCGAACTGCTGGAGCTGATGCAGGATCTCAATCAGCAGCATGGCCGCACGCTGGTGGTGGTGCTGCACGATCTGAATCAGGCGTGCCGCTACGCCACGCATCTCATCGCGATGCGCAACGGCCAGATTGTCGCCGAGGGCCGGCCGTCGGAGATTGTAACGCCGGAATTGATTGAGGCGGTCTATGGGCTGCGCTGCGTTATCGTTGAGGATCCGGTGGCGCATACGCCGATGATTGTGCCGCTGGGACGCGGCAAGCGCTGAAGGGCGGGTGCCGAAGCGGGTGAGCGAGCCCGATCGCAAAGTCGCTCAAGGCATCCCTGCTCGCTCGGCCCGCGACATCCCTGTCGCGGGACGCTTTGCTCTTCGGGCTCGCTCACCCGCTTTTTAGGCTACTCAGCTGTCTGCCAAAAAGGATATCAGGCAAACTTCGCCAGCAGCTGCTGCAACTGCGGCCCAATCTGCGCGAACATACGCGGCGAGATAATCTCGACATGGGCGCACGCCAGCGGCCGCACTTCAAGCTCACCCACATAGGGCGCCCAGGCGCGACGCGCATCCTGACCCGGCTGCTGCGTCTCGGTGGCGAGGAACAGCGTGGCGCGACCGCTGAAGCGCGCGCTGCGCGCCGTCGCCAGCAGCCGCACCGAGCTGGCGTAGTTAGCCTCGATCGCGTCGAACATCGCCTCCAGGCCTTCGCCCGCCTGCTGACGCTGGGCGGCGACAAACTGCTCGCGCTCGCGGTTCACCTCTTCCAGCACCGCCGGATCGAGCTGGTTTTCGCCGCGCTTCTCGTCCCAGTTTTGCGTCTCTGGCGGCCAGGTGTCGAGCAGGCCGAGGAACGCCACCTCTTCGCCGAGCGCTTCCAGCCGCGCGGCGATGCCCTGCGCCAGCGTGCCGCCCAGCGAATAGCCGAGGAAATAGTAAGGTCCCTGCGGCTGCTGCTGCCGCAGCGTGGCGAGATGCGCGTCGCACACCTCATCCAGATGCGCCGCCTGATGAAGCGGACCGCTGGCGTCGGGCGACTGAATGCCGACGATAGACCAGCGCGCGTCGAGATAGCGCTGCAGGATGCTGAACTGCCAGGCGAAGCCCGACGCCGGATGGAAGCAGAACAGCGTCGGCCCGCTGCCGACACGCAGCGGCAGCACCGGCTCGAAACCGGCGTTTTGCGCCGTCTGCGCATCGCTCAGCAGCGCCGCCAGCTTCTCAACCGTTGGGGCGACCATAATCTGGCCGACGGAAACCGGCAGCTTCAGCACGCGCCGCAGCTGCGCCGCCAGCCGCATCGCCAGCAGCGAATGACCACCTAGCGCAAAGAAATCCTCCTGCGCGCCAACCGCGTCGCGTTCCAGCAGCGCGGCGAACGCCTCCGCCAGCTGCGTTTCCAGCCCCGGCAGCGGCGCGCGACCGGCATCGCCCGCGCGGCTTTGCGGCAGCGGCAGGGCCTTGCGATCCAGCTTGCCGTTGCTGCTGAGCGGCAGCGCCTCCAGCGCGACGATCGCCACCGGCACCATATGCGCCGGCAGCTGCTGCGCCAGCGCGGCGCGCATCGCCTCGCCATCAACGGGCTGGTCTGCCACCACATAGCCCACCAGCTGGCGCGCGTCGCCCTGCTGCGCGCTGGCGTTGCCCAGCACCACCGCGTGCGTGACCGCCTGCTGCACGCCGGGCAGCGCCGCCAGCGCATGATCGATCTCGCTCAGCTCGATACGCTGGCCGCGGATCTTCAGCTGATCGTCGCTGCGGCCCAGATATTCCACCGCGCCGTTCGCCAGCCAGCGCGCCACGTCGCCGGTGCGGTACATGCGCGTGCCGTCGCCAAAAGGATCGGCGACGAAACGGCTGGCGGTGAGATCGGGACGATCAAGATAGCCGTGCGCCAGCTGCACGCCGGTAAGATAGAGATCGCCCGCGACGCCTGGCGGAACGGGCTGCAGGCGCGCGTCGAGGATGCGCAGGCCGGTGTTCCAGACCGGGAAGCCGATCGGCACGCTGGCGCCTTCCACCGCCGCCAGCTCCTGGCCGAAGGCAGGGTAGTAGCTGACGTCTACCGCCGCTTCGGTCGGACCGTAGAGATTATGCAGCGACGTCTGAGTCAGGGCTTCCCACTGGCGCGACAGATCGGCCGGCAGCGCTTCGCCGCTGCAGAAGACGCGGCGCAGGCTGGCGCAGCGCGCCACCGCATCCTCGTCCTGCAATGAGGCGACGAAGGCCGCCAGCATCGAGGGAACAAAGTGGGTCGTGGTAACGCGATAGCGCGCAAAAAGCTGCTGCAGCGCGTCGGGATCGCGGTGCGCCTCCGGCGGCGCCATCACCAGCTGCGCGCCGGTCATCAGCGGCCAGAAAAACTCCCAGACCGAGACATCGAAGCTGCTGGGGGTCTTTTGCAGCACCACATCTGTAGCATCGAGCGCATAGCTCGCCTGCATCCACAGCAGACGGTTGACGATCGCCTCATGGCCGACCAGCACGCCTTTTGGCCGGCCGGTCGAGCCGGAGGTATAAATTAGATAGGCGCCGTCCTGCGGGCGCGGCGGCTGCCCAGGCGCGGGCGCGGCGACGTCGGGCAGCAGCGCGTCGTAAAAGAGCGGAGCAACCGGCGACAGGGCGGCGAAGCGCGTCGCCAGCGCGCGGCTGACGATCAGCGTCTTCGGCGCGGCGTCCTCCAGCATCATCTGCAGACGGTCATCGGGATAGCCGGTATCCAGCGGCAGGTAGGTGGCGCCGACGCTGACGATCGCCTGCAGCGCCAGCGACAGAAAGACCGCGCGCGGCAGCGCCACGGCGACGATATCGCCGCGCCGCACGCCGCTGGCGATCAGCTGCTGTCCCAGCGCCTCGACCTGCTGGCGCATCTCGCGGTAGCTGAGCCGGTGGCGATCGTCCGCCAGCGCGAATGCATCCGGGGTGCGCAGCGCCTGCGCCTGCAGCAGGCTGTCGAGCGTGGCCGCCGGCAGCGCCATCGCGGTCTGATTGATCTTCTCCAGCTGCTGATGTTCGGCCTCGGTCAGCAGATCCAGTTCGCCGCAGGGCCGCTCTGGCTGCGCCGCCAGCTGACGTAGCAGCAGATCGAAACGGCTGGCGTGCTGCGTCAGCGTCGTTTCCTGATAGCGTTCCGCATTAGCCAGCAGCTCCAGCGTCAGCTCGCCCTGTTCGCTGATATAGATCGCGATCTCCAGGTCGCGCACCGGCCCGGAGGCGAGCTGATGCGTTATCCCTTCCACACCGTTGAAGTCGAGCTGATAGTCGAACATCTTCAGGTTGATCACCGGGCCGTAGAGCGGATCGCCGTCGCCGAGCCGTCCGGCGTCGCGCTGCACCTGCTCGGCGTCGAAGCGCTGGTGACGACGCATTTTTTTCACTTCTGCGGCCAGCTGGCGCGCCAGCGCGCCGAGCGGCTGGGCGGGATCGTAATGCGCCGCCATCGGCAGTACGTTAATCACCGGTCCGGTGGCGCAGAGCGCCGCCGAGCCGATGCGGCGCATAAAGATAAAGCCGGCGGCGAAATCATTCTGGCCGCTCAGGCGCGCCAGCCAGAGCGCCACCAGCGCAAAGGCGGCGTCGGCCGCGCTGACGCCCATCTGCTGTACCAGCATCTGAAAGCGCGCACTGTCTGGTGAGAAAGTGTGGCGCAGCAGCGCGGTGCTGGCGCTCTGTCCGGCCAGCGGCAGGGGAGAGATCGAGGCGGGCGGCGGCAGCTGCGCGCTCTTTTCGCGCCAGAAGTCGCGATCCCGCTGCCAGTTCGGCGAAGCCTGATAGCGCTGATACTCCTCTACCACCTCGCTGAAGGGCGTAAAAGGCGTCGGTTCCGGCGTTTCGTTGCGCATCCACGCGGTATAGAGATTGGCGATGCGGCGCGTCAGGGCGGTAAAGCTAAAGCCGTCCACCACCAGATGATGATAGCGCTGATACCAGAACCAGCGCCGCTCTCCCAGCCGCATCAGCTGGTGATGCCACAGTGGGGCGCCGCTCAGCACGCGCAGATCGCCAGCCATATCGATGTGCATCAGATGGCGCGCGGCGGCGTCTGGATCGGCGTGCTGACGCAGGTCGACAATATCAGGCAGGGTAAAGCTTTGCGGCGACAGCCACTGCACCGCCTCACCCTCAAGCTCGCCGAACGCCATGTTTAGCGTATCCGCCTCCTGCATTCCGGCGACGATCGCCTTACTCAGCAGCGCGCTGTCCAGCTCGCCGCGCAGCTCGACAAAGTGCGCGACCGCATAGGCGTTAGTCTGCTGCGACAGCTGGTCGGCCATCCAGATGCCGGGCTGCGCCGCCACCAGCGGCAGGATTTTCTGGTCTGTATGGTATGGGTTCATCAGCGTCTCAGACATGGTCGCTCCGGTGCGCGCTCGGGTGGGCCGGGCGAATATCGCGCCAGTTTGCGTTGAGCCAGCTCAGGCATTCCGCCTGCGGCTGCGGGCCGAAGAGGCAGCGCCAGCCAGCGGGCAGGGCGCGAAAAGCGGGCCAGAGGCTGTACTGCTGGCGATCGTTGATCAGCACGAGACAATCCTGCTGCGGATCGTCAAAGGGATTAGCTTGCATATCGGTCTCCTGCCCGCAACAGTCGGGCTAGCCAGGCGATTTAAAGAAGATGTTGCCACATTGCTTTCAGTCCATTGAGCAGCCCGCCGCGCCAGCACAGCGCGTCGTGGCCCCCGTCGACCGGATGAAAAACGACCTGATGCCCTGCGGCGGACAGGTCCTGTTGAAGCTGCTGGTTTGCTTTGAATATCAGCTGTTCGCGGCGTCCCGCTTCCAGATAGATGCGCGACGGCGCGAGACGGTATTCGCCCTGCTGCAGCTGCTGGATCAGCCTGCCGTTAGGCTGGCCGCGTTCCGGCCACCAGAACGAACCGGAGAGGCTGATGGCGCCGCCGAAATGGTGCGGCCAGTTAAGCACGGCGTAGACGGACGACAGCCCGCCGAAGCTCTGTCCGCTCACCAGCGTCTCGGCGGCGCTGACGCGATGCGGCGCCCAGCCCTGTAGCTGCGGCAGCAGCTCTTCCTGCAGGGCCAGCCAGAAGTCGGGGTTGCAGGGCAGTTCGCGGCTGCGGTGTTCGCGGTCGATGATGTCGATCATGACGTAGACCGCCGGCGGGAGTTCGCCAGCGTCGGTGAGCTGCTGCAGCGGCCAGGCGATCGGCATGCTGTTGGCCCAGAACTGGCCGTCCAGCAGCAGCGCCAGCGGACGTTCAGTCGGCTGCGCGTCGCCGGTGGCGTAAATCCACACCGAACGGCGATTACCGAGGCGCGCGCTGTGCCAGATATGGTGCTGAAGCGGCAGCGCGGGCGCGCGACCGCTGTCGACCGCCTGCCAGACGCGCTGATCGGGCGCGTCCGGCAGATGCAGCGGCGAGACGTGCATGCCGCGGCCGCCCGCCCAGCCGCGCTGCGGGTTCAGCGCATCCGCCTGCGCGGTGGGGAATTTCTCATGCCACCAGGCGCGCAGGGTCGTCATATCCGGCTCGCCCTCAAAGTCGGCGGGATCGCTGTCGGGCATCAGGCAGTAGCTGCCGCGCCAGCTGGCGGGCAGCTGCGTGCGCCAGGACCAGACGTCGGTGCCAGGAATGCGGCTGAGCGAGCGGGGCGCGGCGCGCTGATGATGATCGGTGACGCCGGTGATATTGATCCAGACGCGACGGGTAGAGGAGGTGGCTTCACTTCCCTGCGGATCGCGCCAGAAAAAGGTGACGCCGCATTCGCCGCGCCCGGCGGGTTCGATTAAGGGAAGCCCCTGCTGCTGTAATGTTCGCCACCAGGATTCACTGCCGGTTTCGTTGGTTAACCACGTCATAGAGAGCTTATTTACTGCGCCAGAAGCACCTGAAGGTGTGCGGATGTTATGAAGAATACTATTGATAATTATTTGCATTTGCAATAGGGTGTTTCCCGCTCCGACATCAAGGAGCGCGCGCGTTCCGCCAGCCTCATCCGCCTCTGTTGTCAGACGGATGTTCCGCAAAGGAGAGCCTGGGCGCGGCTGGAATGCTTGCTCGCAAGGAAAGACTCTTTTACCGGCGCGCCCGCAGGAGACGGTGAGGTTTCCGCAGGCAATCCAGGAATATAAAAAATGCCTACATTATCCCGTTTGTCATTAGCCATTCTCATTGAACTCGGCCTGGCCGCGACCAGCGCGCAGGCTGCCGACACCAGCACCGCTTCAACTGCCGACGTCGGCGATACCCTGGTGGTCAGCGCGGCGCAGCAGAACCTGCAGGCGCCGGGCGTCTCCACCATCACCGCCGACGAGATTAAAAAGCGTCCGCCTGCGCGCGACGTATCGGAGATCATCCGCACCATGCCGGGCGTCAATCTGACCGGCAACTCCACCAGCGGCCAGCGCGGCAACAATCGCCAGATCGATATTCGCGGCATGGGGCCGGAAAATACCCTGATCCTGGTGGACGGCATGCCGGTCTCCAGCCGCAACTCGGTGCGTCTCGGCTGGCGCGGCGAACGCGATACGCGCGGCGACACCAACTGGGTGCCGCCGGAGATGATCGAACGTATTGAGGTGATCCGCGGTCCGGCAGCGGTGCGCTACGGCAACGGCGCGGCGGGCGGCGTGGTGAATATCATTACCAAAAAGTATGATGACAAGCAGTGGCACGGATCCTGGAACGCCTATTACAACGTGCCGGAGCATAAGGACGAGGGCGCGACGCGCCGCACCAACTTCAGCCTGGAAGGGCCGCTGGGCGACGACGTCAGCTTCCGACTCTACGGCAATCTGGCGAAAACCCAGGCGGACGCGTACGACATCAACGAAGAGCATGCGGCGGATCGCACCGGCACCTACGCCGGAAGCTATCCGGGCGGGCGCGAAGGGGTGGTCAATAAAGATATCAACGCGCTGCTGCGCTGGGCGTTCGCGCCGATGCAGGCGCTGGAGTTTCAGGCGGGCTACAGCCGCCAGGGCAACCTCTATGCGGGCGACACCCAGAACACCAACACCAGCGCGCTGGTGAAAAGTCTGTATGGCAAAGAGACTAACCGCCTCTATCGGCAGAACTTCGCGGTGAAGTGGACCGGCGCCTGGGATAACGGCATCAGCACCAACAGCTACGCGCGCTATGAAAATACACGCAACTCGCGCATCAACGAAGGGCTGGCGGGCGGCACCGAAGGCATCTTCTCCAACAGCGGCTTCAATACCATCGAGCTGGACGATGTGCTGTTGCACAGCGAAGTCAGCGTGCCGTTCGAGATGCTGGTGAATCAGACCGCCACCCTCGGCGTCGAGTGGAACCAGCAGCGCATGAAGGATCCTTCGTCGACCACGCAGGCCGCCTCTAACGGCGCGGTGCCGGGTATCGCCAGCAGCGGACGCAGCCCCTATTCGCAGGCGGAAATTTTTTCGCTGTTCGCCGAAGACAATATGGAGCTGACCGACAGCACCATGCTGACGCCGAGCCTGCGCTTCGATCACCACTCTATCGTCGGCGATAACTGGAGCCCGTCGCTCAATCTTTCCCAGGGCTTAGGGGACGATTTCACGCTGAAGATGGGCATCGGCCGCGCCTATAAAGCGCCGAGCCTTTATCAGACCAACCCCAACTATCTGCTCTACAGCAACGGACAGGGCTGCGCGGCCAGCACCGGCGCCTGCTATCTGCAGGGCAACAGAGACCTGAAAGCGGAAAACAGCATCAATAAAGAGATTGGCCTGGAGTGGAAGCATGAAGGCTATCAGGCGGGTCTGACCTGGTTCCGCAACGACTATCGCAACAAGATCGAAGCGGGCTATGCGCCGTCCGGCAAAGCCTCGAACGGCACCACCGACATTTATAAGTGGGAGAACGTGCCGAAAGCGGTGGTGGAAGGGCTGGAAGGCTCGGTGAATATCCCCGTGACGGAGAGCATCGCGTGGAATAACAACTTCACTTATATGCTGCAGAGCAAGAATAAAGAGACCGGCGATCGCCTGTCGATTATTCCTGACTATACGCTCAACTCAACGCTGAGCTGGCAGGCGACGCAGGATTTGTCGCTGCAAACCACCCTCACCTGGTACGGCAAGCAGGTGCCGAAGAAGTATGATTACAAAGGCAATGCCGTCACCGGCAGCGCGACCGATGAGGTGAGTCCTTACTCAGTGGTCGGCCTGAGCGGCACTTATGACGTTAATAAATACGCCAGCGTGACGCTCGGCATCGACAACCTGTTCGATAAACGCCACTACCGGCAGGGCAACGCCCAGACCACCGGCAACGCCAATACCAACTCTTATCTGTATGGCGCGGGCGCGAATACCTACAATGAGTCTGGCCGCACCTATTACGTCAGCCTGAATACGCACTTCTAATCAGTTAAGCCGTAACGGCAGCACGCAGCGGGCGATCAGCCCGCTGCGATCGCTGCGATTAATCAGCTTCAGCTCGCCGTAGTGCATCTGCAGGATGCGCAGCACGATATTCAGCCCCAGCCCGCTGCCGCCGTAGCGCTGATCGCGACGGCGAAACGCTTTGGTCAGCTCTTCCGCCGCATCGGGATCGATGCCCGGCCCCTCATCGATAACGCTGAGGACGATATGGCTGTCGCTCTCTTCGAGCCTGATTTCGATCTGGCTCTCCGTCGGGCTATAGCGCGACGCGTTCTCCAGCAGATTGCGCAGCAGCAGACGCAGCAGCACCGGTTCGCCCTGGCTTTGCGCCACCGCGTTGTCCGGCCAGCTAAGCTGCTGCTGGCGCTGTTCAACCAGTTCGCGCATCTCCGGCTGCAGCGGCTGCAAAATGTCCGCCTGCCAGTGAATCGCCTGCGCATGCCCGCTGGCCAGCGCCTGGCTGGCGCGCGCCAGCATCAGCAGCTGCTCGACGGTATGCATCAGCTGATCGATACGCGCCACCAGCATTTCGCTGTGCGGCACGCCCTGCTGCTGCAACAGCTCAAGATGCAGGCGCAGCCCGGCGAGCGGGGTGCGCAGCTCATGCGCGGCGTCCGCCGTGAAAAGCCGCTCCTGCTGCAGCGTGTGATCGAGGCGCGCCAGCAGCTGGTTAATCGCGCCGGTTACCGCCACCACCTCTTCCATATCGGACTGAATGGCGAGCGGCGTAAGGTTGTCGGCGGAGCGCTGCGCCAGGCTGGTCTGCAGCGCGCGCAGCGGACGGACGATCCAGCTAATCGCCCAGAACGAGAGCACCAGCGTCAGGCCGACCATAACGACAGAAGGCAGCAGCAGCGAGGCGATCGCTTCGCGGATCTCATTTTCGACGCGATCGTTGCGCGCCTTAGCGGAGAGGGTTTCGTTGACGAGAAAGCTGATCTGCTCGCGGCTTTCGTGCCACAGCCAGAAGGCGCTCATGATCTGACAGGTAAGCAGAATCAGCGCCAGCATAATCAGCAAGCGCTGACGCATGCTGTTCATTCGCGGTTCTCCAGCCGGTAGCCGACGCCGCGCACGGTTTTAATGCGATCTTTGCCCAGCTTGCGGCGCAGATTATGGATATGCACCTCTAGCGTGTTAGAGCCGGTATCGTCCTGCCAGCTGTAGAGATCCTGCTGCAGCGTTTCGCGATGCACATTCTGTCCGATGCGCATCAGCAGACGCGTCAGCAGCGCGAACTCTTTGGGGGTGACGTCGAGCGGCTGATTCTCCAGCAGCACCTGCTGCGAAGAGAGGTTCAGCGTGAGATCGCCCTGGCGCAGCAGGTTATCGCTATGGCCCTGATAGCGGCGGATCAGGGCGCGCACGCGCGCCTGCAGCTCCGCCAGCGCCAGCGGCTTGATCAGATAGTCGTCGGCGCCGGCGTCGAGCCCCTCCACGCGATCGCTGAGCGCGTCGCGCGCGGTCAGGATCAGCACAGGCAGATCGACGCCCGCTCGCCGCCACTGTCGCAGCAGATCGCCGCCGTCGCGATCCGGCAGGCCGAGATCCAGCACGATCAGGCTGTACTGCGCGCTGTGCAGCAGCGCGTCCGCCTCGGCGGCGCTGGAGGCGCAGTCAACGGCATAACCCTGGCTGCTTAGCGCCTGGCTCAGACCGCCCTGCAGCAAGACATCGTCCTCAACGATCAATATTTTCATGCGTTAGTTGTTCTGATAGATATCCCGATAGAGACGGCTCTCGAAGCGTACCAGCGGAATGCGCCGCGTGCGCTGATCCTGCGGCGGCACCGCATAGCCCGACAGGTACTGCACAAAGGCGACGCGCGCGCCGCTGGCGGTGGTGATAAAGCCAGCCAGATTATAGACGCCCTGCAGCGAGCCGGTTTTCGCCGACACTTTGCCGTCCACGCCCGCCTCGTGCAGGCCGCCGCGATATTGCAGCGTGCCGTCATGGCCCGCCAGCGGCAGCATCGAGATGTAGTCCAGCGTCGCGTCGTTTTTCGCAATGTACTGCAACACCTGCATCATAGTGTCCGGCGCGATAAGGTCGTGGCGCGACAGCCCCGATCCATCCACCTGAATGCTGTTGCCTAAATCAATGTTGGCTTTTTCGCGCAGGATACGGCGGATAGCGTCCGATCCGGCGCGGAAGGTGCCGGGCACGTTGAAATAGTGATGGCCGATGGTGCGGAACACCGTGTCGGCGATCATGTTGTCCGACTTTTTCAGCATAGTATGCAACAGCGAATGCAGCGGCGCGGACTGGGTCGACGCCAGCACGGTGCCCGGCGACGTGACCTGCGTCTGGCGTACCAGGTGACCGCTGTAGTCGATATCGGCCTGACGCAGCTCCTGCTTCAGGATCTCTCCGGCCCAGGCGGCGTCGTCCTGTACGGCGAACGCCAGCGGCAGCGGCTCTGCGCGCTGGCGCATGCAGCCGGTCAGCGTATAGCGGTTGAGCTCGCCCGGCACCACGTCCAGCTCGCAATACTGCGCTTCGCCGCTGTTGCGGCCGAGGGTGCGTACCTGGCTGAACATATGGGCGGGGTAGTAAGAGGCGATGCGCACGAAGGCGGTTTCGCCCGGCGTGCTGGCGCTGTAGAGCGAAACGGAGAAGCAGTTTTTATCGACGATCGCCGCGCCCGGCGGCGCGCTGAAGCACTGCGTCAGATCGTTCCACGGCCAGCCCGGCGCCATGTCATGGCTGGCGAACACCGAGGTGTCGATCACCAGGTTGCCTTTGATATGGGTGACGCCCTGCTTTTTCAGCGCGGCGACCATATTACGCAGATCCTGACGGCCCAGCGTCGGATCGCCGGCAAAGCGCGCGACCAGATCGCCGTTTAGCGTGCCGTCGCTGATGGCGCCTTTGGTTTCCAGCGTAGTCTGGAAGCGATAGTCGCCGCCCAGCTCCAGCAGCGCCGCCAGCGCGGTAATCACCTTCATGGTGCTGGCGGGCAACGCCATCTGTTTGCCGTGATAATCGATTATTGGGGTGCTGGCGCCGATTTTCTGCACCATCAGCGCCAGATTGGCGCCATCCGGCAAATACTGCATGTATTCATCTACGGGCGCTGCTTGTGCCTGCAGCATAAACGCACAGGTTAGTCCGGTAACAAGTCGTGAAAATCGCATAATCTCGCGGTAACTGGCAGGTGAAGCCGTCAATACTACGTCCCGCAGCGGTGGAAAGTAAACGATGACCAGCAGGGAACTCTGGGTTAAAATACGTATCAAAATGCAAAACCACATTCTGGCCTGGAACCTTTTCCGGGTCAGGATTCTTTTATTTGCAAAACGAGGGTCAGGCCCTGCAGAACCGGTTTTTCTGTGGACACTGGTCAGGATGACGCCGTTAAAACAGGAAAGAGAGCGAGGAGCTTAAATGAATCAGATTCCGATGACGTTAAGGGGCGCCGAAAAGCTGCGCGAAGAGCTGAACGAGCTGAAAACCGTTAAACGCCCGCGCATCATCGCCTCAATCGCTGAAGCGCGTGAGCACGGCGATCTGAAAGAGAACGCGGAGTATCACGCCGCGCGCGAAGAGCAGGGGTTTTGCGAAGGTCGTATTCAGGAGATCGAAGCCAAGCTTTCTAACGCGCAAGTTATCGACGTCACCACCATTCCGAACAATGGCCGCGTGATCTTCGGCGCGACCGTAACCGTGCTCAACACCGATACCGACGAAGAGTCCACTTATCGCATCGTGGGCGACGACGAAGCGGACTTTAAGCAAAATCTGATTTCGGTCAACTCGCCGATGGCGCGCGGTCTGGTAGGAAAAGAGGTGGACGATGTGACCATCATCAAAACCCCGGGCGGCGATGTTGAGTATGAAATTCTTAAAGTGGAATACCTTTAAGAGAGAGCTACGCTTTGAAAAGCGTCGAAGCATTATGTAAAGAATGGAAAAGGCCGCGATGCGGCCTTTTAACCCATGCGGGAGCATGGCACTTTCTCTGGCCGGTTACCCGGCGACGCGTTTAGCGCGGCAGAGAAATCTTGCTCTCTTTAGAAGGGCGATACAGCACCAGCGTTTTGCCGATCACCTGCACGTTGCCGGCTTTGGTCTCACGCACGATAGCCTCAACGATCAGCTGTTTGGTTTCACGGTCTTCCGAGGCAATTTTCACCTTGATCAGTTCGTGATGTTCCAGCGCGGATTCGATTTCGGCCAGCACGCCTTCGGTCAGGCCGTTGCCGCCGATCATAACCACGGGTTTCAGTGGATGGGCGAGGCCTTTCAGGTGCTGTTTTTGTTTGGTACTTAGATTCATCGTATTTTTTGCTTACTCAGGGATTGAAAACGGTTCATTCTACCGCCATCTCGGGGTTATCACCAAATCAACGCAACCCATTGCGTGCAGGTTTATCGCTGCGATGACGATTTAGTTGAGAAAATTATGACGGGTAAAAAGCGTTCGGCCAGCTCTAGCCGCTGGTTACAGGAACACTTTAGCGATAAATATGTGCTTCAGGCACAGAAAAAGGGGTTGCGTTCGCGCGCCTGGTTTAAACTTGATGAAATACAACAGGGTGACAAGCTTTTCAAACCCGGTATGACCGTGGTAGATCTGGGTGCGGCGCCCGGCGGCTGGTCGCAGTATGTGGTCCAGCAGATCGGCTCTTCGGGACGCGTTATCGCCTGCGATATTCTGCCGATGGATCCTATCGTCGGCGTCGATTTCCTTCAGGGCGATTTTCGTGAAGAATCGGTGATCAAGGCGCTGCTCGATCGCGTAGGCGATCAAAAAGTGCAGGTGGTCATGTCGGATATGGCGCCCAACATGAGCGGGACGCCGGCCGTCGATATTCCCCGGTCGATGTATTTGGTTGAACTGGCGCTCGAAATGTGTCGGGATATCCTGGCGCCGGGCGGCAGTTTTGTAGTGAAAGTGTTTCAGGGAGATGGCTTCGATGAATACCTGCGGGAAATTCGCTCCCTGTTTACGAAAGTGAAAATTCGTAAGCCGGACGCTTCGCGATCTCGTTCGCGCGAAGTGTACATTGTGGCGACAGGGCGCAAACTATAGCCCAATTGATGAAGTTGCAGCCCACCAGCCGCGATTCCATGTATGAAGGATATATAGTACCCTACGCTGTCTGTTAACACCGTTGTAATATGAGGTTAATCCCTTGAGTGACATGGCGAAAAACCTGATTCTCTGGTTAGTCATCGCGGTCGTGCTGATGTCAGTATTCCAGAGCTTTGGGCCCAGCGAGTCGAATGGCCGTAGGGTTGATTATTCAACCTTCCTGTCGGAAGTGAACCAGGATCAGGTCCGCGAGGCACGTATTAACGGGCGTGAGATTAACGTAATCAAGAAAGACAGTAATAAATACACGACCTACATTCCTGTCAATGATCCCAAGTTACTCGATAACCTGTTGACCAAAAACGTCAAAGTGGTTGGCGAACCGCCGGAAGAGCCGAGCCTGCTGGCTTCGATCTTCATCTCCTGGTTCCCGATGCTGCTGCTGATTGGCGTGTGGATCTTCTTTATGCGTCAGATGCAGGGCGGCGGCGGCAAAGGCGCGATGTCCTTTGGCAAGAGCAAAGCCCGTATGCTGACGGAAGATCAGATCAAAACCACTTTCGCTGACGTGGCAGGCTGCGACGAAGCGAAAGAGGAAGTAGGCGAACTGGTCGAGTATCTGCGCGAACCGAGCCGCTTCCAGAAGCTGGGCGGTAAAATCCCTAAAGGCGTGCTGATGGTGGGCCCGCCGGGTACCGGTAAAACCCTGCTGGCGAAAGCTATCGCAGGCGAAGCGAAAGTGCCGTTCTTTACCATTTCCGGTTCCGACTTCGTGGAAATGTTCGTGGGCGTCGGCGCATCTCGCGTGCGTGACATGTTCGAACAGGCCAAGAAAGCCGCACCGTGCATCATCTTTATCGATGAGATCGACGCCGTCGGTCGTCAGCGCGGCGCAGGTTTAGGCGGCGGTCACGATGAACGTGAACAGACCCTGAACCAGATGCTGGTTGAGATGGATGGCTTTGAAGGCAACGAAGGTATTATCGTTATCGCCGCGACTAACCGTCCAGACGTTCTCGACCCGGCGCTGCTGCGTCCAGGCCGCTTTGACCGTCAGGTCGTCGTGGGTCTGCCGGACGTGCGCGGCCGCGAACAGATTCTGAAAGTGCATATGCGCCGCGTGCCGCTGGCGACCGATATCGACGCAGGCATCATCGCGCGCGGTACGCCGGGCTTCTCCGGTGCGGATCTCGCCAACCTGGTGAACGAAGCGGCGCTGTTTGCCGCACGCGGCAATAAGCGCGTGGTATCGATGGTTGAGTTCGAGAAAGCGAAAGACAAAATCATGATGGGTGCGGAACGTCGCTCCATGGTGATGACGGAAGCGCAGAAAGAATCCACCGCCTATCACGAAGCGGGCCACGCGATTATCGGCCGCCTGGTGCCGGAACACGATCCGGTGCACAAGGTAACGATTATTCCGCGCGGACGTGCGCTCGGCGTGACCTTCTTCCTGCCTGAAGGCGACGCCATCAGCGCCAGCCGTCAGAAGCTGGAAAGCCAGATCTCTACTTTGTACGGCGGTCGCCTGGCTGAAGAGATTATTTACGGTGCGGAACACGTTTCCACCGGTGCCTCTAACGACATCAAAGTGGCCACTAACCTGGCGCGCAACATGGTGACGCAGTGGGGCTTCTCGGAAAAACTGGGTCCGTTGCTCTATGCGGAAGAAGAGGGCGAAGTGTTCCTCGGTCGTTCCGTGGCGAAAGCGAAACATATGTCTGACGAAACCGCGCGCATTATCGACCAGGAAGTTAAGCACCTGATCGACAGCAACTACCAGCGCGCGCGCCGTATTCTGAGCGAGAACATGGACATCCTTCACGCGATGAAAGACGCGCTGATGAAGTATGAAACCATCGATGCGCCGCAGATCGACGACCTGATGGCGCGCCGCGAAGTGCGTCCGCCAGCGGGCTGGGAAGATCCGGGCAGCAACTCCGACAGCAACGGCACGCCGAAGGCGCCGCGTCCGGTCGATGAGCCGCGCACGCCGAATCCTGGCAACACCATGTCAGAGCAGTTCGACAAATAACAGGGTTTCACCCTTGCAAAAACCCCGGCTGGTCCGGGGTTTTTTACATCCGTAATCAGGTAATCAGAGGAGATTTTCCCCATGAAGTTGTACGCCCGTGATACCCATCTCGATCTGTCGTTTCCCCATGTGATGGGCATTTTGAATGTCACGCCGGACTCCTTCTCCGATGGTGGAAAACATCACACGCTGGTCGAGGCGCTGACGCACACCAATGAAATGGTTAACGCGGGCGCCACCATTATCGACGTCGGCGGCGAGTCGACCCGCCCGGGCGCGGATGAGGTAAGCGTCGACGAGGAGCTGGCGCGCGTTATTCCGGTGGTAGAGGCGATTGCGCAGCGTTTCGAGGTGTGGATTTCGGTTGATACCTCAAAAGCCGAGGTTATCCGCGAAGCGACGCGAGCGGGCGCTCACATCATTAACGATATTCGCTCGCTCTCCGAACCCGGCGCGCTGGAAGCGGCGGCGGCGGCTAACTTGCCGGTTTGCCTGATGCATATGCAGGGCGAGCCGCGGACTATGCAGCAGGCGCCGGAGTATCGTGATGTCGTAAGCGAAGTGGATGCTTACTTCGTGGACCAAATCGCGCGCTGCGAAGCTGCGGGTATCAAAAAAGAACATCTGCTGCTCGACCCTGGCTTCGGTTTCGGTAAGAATCTCAACCACAACTATGAGCTGCTGGCCCACCTTAGCCATTTTCACCATTTCGGGCTACCGCTGCTGGTGGGCATGTCGCGCAAATCTATGATTGGTCAGCTGTTGAACGTCGGGCCTTCGCAGCGTCTGACCGGCAGCCTGACCTGCGCAACGATCGCCGCAATGCAGGGCGCGCAGATCATCCGCGTACATGACGTTAAAGAGACGGTCGAGGCGATGCGCGTTGTCGAAGCGACTCGGAGAGCAAAAGGATAATTAAGGCATGAGTAATCGTAAATATTTCGGTACGGACGGCATTCGCGGCAAGGTCGGCGAAGCGCCGATTACCCCTGATTTTGTACTGAAGCTGGGCTGGGCGGCGGGCAAAGTGCTGGCGCGCCACGGCTCACGGAAGGTGCTGATCGGCAAAGATACGCGTATCTCCGGCTATATGCTGGAGTCGGCGCTGGAGGCGGGCCTGGCTGCAGCGGGCTTGTCCGCCGCCTTTACCGGCCCGATGCCGACGCCCGCCATCGCCTATCTGACGCGCACCTTCCGCGCCGAAGCGGGCATCGTTATCTCCGCGTCGCACAATCCATTTGACGATAACGGCATTAAATTCTTCTCCGCCGAAGGCACCAAGTTGCCGGACGAGGTAGAAGAGGCGATTGAGCTGGAAATGGAGAAGCCGCTGACCTGCGTCGAATCCGCCGAGCTGGGGCGCGCCAGCCGTATCGTCGACGCCGCCGGCCGCTATATTGAGTTCTGCAAGGGCTCCTTTCCGAGCGAGCTCAGCCTTAACGGCCTGAAAATCGTGGTCGACTGCGCGAACGGCGCCACCTACCACATTGCGCCGAACGTGCTGCGCGAGCTGGGCGCCACCGTTATTGCCATCGCCACGCAGCCCGACGGCATGAATATCAACAAAGAGTGCGGCGCGACCGATCTGCGTATGCTGCAGCAGCGCGTGCTGGCGGAGAAGGCGGATATCGGCCTGGCTTACGACGGCGACGGCGACCGCATCATGATGGTCGACCATCTGGGCGAGAAGGTCGATGGCGATCAGATCCTGTACATCATCGCGCGCGAAGGGCTGCGTCAGGGCCAGCTGCGCGGCGGCGTGGTCGGCACCCTGATGAGCAACATGGGCCTTGAGCTGGCGCTGAAGCAGCTCGGTATTCCTTTCGCCCGCGCTAAAGTAGGCGACCGCTACGTGCTGGAAAAGATGCAGGAGAAGCAGTGGCGACTCGGCGCGGAAAACTCCGGCCACGTTATTCTGCTGGATAAAACCACCACCGGCGACGGCATCGTAGCAAGTTTGCAAGTACTTACCGCAATGGTGCGCAACCATATGAGCCTGCATGACCTGTGCAGCGGCATGAAGATGCTGCCGCAGGTGCTGGTCAACGTGCGCTTCAGCGGCACGGGCGACCCGCTGGAAGATGAGACGGTAAAAAGCGTGACGGCGGAGGTAGAAAAGACGCTTGCCGGACGCGGACGGGTGCTGCTGCGTAAATCGGGTACCGAGCCGTTGATTCGCGTAATGGTTGAAGGGGAAAACGAAGCGCAGGTCACCGAACTGGCGCATCGTATCGCCGAGCAGGTCAAAGCGGTTTAAGGCATGAACGGCGGACGGTTTTACGCCGATCCGCCGTTAAAATCATCAGGATGGCGCTTTTTTCCGCAGTCGATCGCGGCGAAGAAAATTACCCTTGCAGAGGGGTGCGCCTTTGGTTAGTATTCACACCCGCTTCTGATGGGTGATGACGACACGGCCCATCTATACTGGCTGAAGCTTAACTGTGCGGTTATCGCGCAAGGAAACAGGTTGATTATGTACGAAGCTCTTTTAGTTATCTTCCTTATTGTAGCCATCGCCCTCGTGGGTTTGATTATGCTGCAGCAAGGTAAAGGCGCTGATATGGGAGCCTCATTCGGTGCAGGCGCATCCGCAACGCTGTTCGGTTCTACGGGTTCAGGTAATTTCATGACTCGCATGACCGGCATTCTCGCGGCGCTGTTCTTCATCATCAGCCTTGTTCTGGGTAACCTGAACACCAATAAGACTTCAAAAGGAAGCGAGTGGGAAAATCTGTCAGCGCCGGCGCAGTCAACGACTCAGCCAGCACAACCGGCAACGCCGGGTAACGATATCCCGAAATAAGTTCGTCATGCTTGCGACGCGACAGATTCAAGTCGCGGTCTGAACAGTGCCGAGGTGGTGGAATTGGTAGACACGCTACCTTGAGGTGGTAGTGCCCGATTGGGCTTACGGGTTCAAGTCCCGTCCTCGGTACCAAATCTGGTTTTACTTGCAAATATCGCAAGATCAGCGTAACATTCGTCACGTTTTCGGACGCGGGGTGGAGCAGCCTGGTAGCTCGTCGGGCTCATAACCCGAAGGTCGTCGGTTCAAATCCGGCCCCCGCAACCACTTTCCCTTAGAGTTCTTTTTCAAATATACTGTGTGCATCGACGGGCGCATCGCAGCGAGTTTTGAAAAAAATTCTTCTGGACAGTGCCGAGCCGCTTAGCGGCGTACAGGGTCCAGTCACAAAAAGCCCCGAATTTTCGGGGTTTTTTGTTATCAGGAAATCGCAACACTGGGCTATTAAGCCCTTTTTTTATGTCTTGGGGGTGGGCTTGTCCACATTAGAGCAAAAATTGACAGAGTTGGTATCGGCTCCGGTAGAAGCGCTCGGCTACGAACTGGTCGGTATCGAATTCGTTCGTGGTCGCACATCAACCCTGCGCATCTATATTGATAGTGAAGATGGCATCAATGTCGATGATTGCGCGGATGTCAGCCACCAGGTAAGCGCGGTGCTGGATGTGGAAGATCCCATCACCGTGGCTTACAACCTTGAAGTCTCCTCACCGGGACTGGATCGCCCGATGTTTACCGCGGAACACTACGTGCGGTATACAGGCGAAGAAGTCAGTCTGGTCCTGCGCATGGCGGTACAGAACCGTCGTAAATGGCAGGGCATCATCAAGTCGGTCGACGGCGAGATGGTGACGGTGACCGTTGAGGGTAAAGACGAGGTGTTCGCGCTGAGCAATATTCAGAAAGCGAACCTGGTCCCCCACTTTTAAAAGTCCGGATTGAGGCTAACCAGGATGAACAAAGAGATCTTAGCTGTTGTAGAAGCCGTTTCTAACGAAAAAGCCCTGCCGCGTGAGAAAATCTTCGAAGCGCTGGAGAGCGCGCTGGCAACTGCAACCAAGAAGAAGTACGAGCAAGAGATTGACGTTCGCGTCAGCATCGATCGCAAAAGCGGCGACTTCGACACCTTCCGCCGTTGGGAAGTGGTAGAAGAAGTGACGCAGCCGACGCGCGAGATCACGCTGGAGGCAGCCCGCTTCGAGGATGAAGCGTTCAATCTGGGCGATTACGTTGAAGATCAGATCGAATCGGTCACCTTTGACCGTATCACTACCCAGACCGCGAAGCAGGTTATCGTGCAGAAAGTGCGCGAAGCCGAGCGCGCGATGGTGGTCGATCAGTTCCGCCAGCACGAAGGCGAGATCATCACCGGCGTGGTGAAGAAAGTGAATCGCGACAACATCACCCTGGATCTCGGCAGCAACGCCGAAGCGGTGATTTTGCGCGAAGATATGCTGCCGCGTGAGAACTTCCGTCCGGGCGACCGTATTCGCGGCGTGCTGTACGCCGTACGCCCGGAAGCGCGCGGCGCGCAGCTGTTCGTGACCCGTTCCAAGCCCGAAATGCTGATCGAACTGTTCCGCATCGAGGTGCCGGAAATCGGCGAAGAAGTCATCGAGATTAAAGCGGCGGCTCGCGATCCGGGTTCACGCGCTAAAATTGCGGTGAAAACTAACGACAAACGCATCGATCCGGTCGGCGCCTGCGTCGGTATGCGCGGCGCGCGCGTCCAGGCTGTTTCCAGCGAACTGGGCGGCGAGCGTATCGATATCGTGCTGTGGGACGATAACCCGGCGCAGTTTGTTATTAACGCCATGGCCCCGGCCGACGTGGCGTCAATCGTGGTTGATGAAGATAACCACACCATGGATATCGCTGTTGAAGCCGGCAATCTGGCTCAGGCGATTGGCCGTAACGGCCAAAACGTGCGTCTGGCTTCCCAGCTGAGCGGCTGGGAGCTGAACGTGATGACCGTCGATGATCTGCAGGCGAAACACCAGGCCGAAGCGCATGCTGCTATTGATATGTTTACTAAACATCTCGACATCGACGAAGAGTTCGCCACCGTACTGGTGGAAGAGGGCTTCTCTTCGCTGGAAGAGCTGGCATACGTGCCGATCAACGAGCTGCTGGACGTTGATGGTCTGGACGAAGAGACCGTAGAAGCCCTGCGTGAACGAGCCAAAAATGCGTTAACCACCCTGGCGCTGGCGAAAGAAGAGAGCCGTGGTAATCAGGAGCCCGCTGAGGATCTTCTGAATCTCGACGGCCTGGATCGTACGCTGGCGTACCGCCTGGCGGCGAAAGGCGTTTGCACGCTGGAAGATCTCGCCGAGCAAGGTGTCGACGACCTGACGGATATTGAAGGGCTGAATGATGAGCAAGCCGGCGCGCTGATTATGGCCGCGCGAAATATCTGCTGGTTCGGCGATGACGCGTAATAACAGGAAGGAACAGCATGACAGATGTAACCGTAAAATCGCTGGCCGCAGAGATTCAGACCCCGGTCGATCGCCTGGTTCAGCAATTTGCTGACGCAGGGATCCGCAAGTCGGAGAACGACGCGGTCACGCAGCAAGAGAAAGAAACTTTATTGTCTCACCTCAATCGCGAGCATGGTCAGACCGGCTCAAGCAAGTTAACATTGCAGCGTAAGACGCGCAGTACCTTGAATATCCCAGGCACCGGGGGTAAAAGTAAATCGGTGCAAATCGAAGTCCGCAAAAAGCGCACCTACGTAAAAGGTGATGCGGAAGCTGAACAGGCAGAAGCAGAAGCCCAGGCTCAGCGTGAAGCGGAAGAAAAGGCGCAACGCGAGGCTGAAGAAAAAGCCCGTCGCGAAGCTGAAGAAAAAGCGCAACGTGAAGCCGAAGAGAAAGCCAAGCGCGAAGCCGCTGAAAAGGCGAAGCGTGAAGCAGCGGAAAAAGAAAAAGTGACGAATCATCAAACCGACGATATGACCAAGGCTGCGCAGTCCGACAAAGCCCGTCGCGAAGCCGAAGCGGCTGAACTGAAGCGTAAAGCGGAAGAAGAAGCACGCCGTAAGCTCGAAGAAGACGCTCGCCGCGTTGCTGAAGAAGCGCGCCGCCTGGCTGAAGAAAAATCGGCTGAATGGGAAAAACCTGAAGAAGAGGATAAAGGCGACTATCACGTCACTACCTCGACTCATGCCCGTCAGGCGGAAGACGAAAACGACCGTCAGGTAGAAGCGGGCCGCGCGCGTGCGCGCACCACTGCTAAAGCGGCGCGTCCGGCGAAGAAAGGCAACAAGCATTCTGAAGCCAAAACCGATCGCGAAGAAGCGCGCGCGCAGATTCGTGGCGGCAAAGGCGGCAAACACCGCAAGCCAAGCGCACTGCAGCAGGGCTTCAATAAACCTGCTCAGGTTGTTAACCGCGACGTCATCATCGGCGAAACCATTACCGTAGCTGAACTGGCTAACAAAATGGCGGTGAAAGGTTCGCAGGTCATCAAAGCAATGATGAAGATGGGCGCCATGGCGACCATCAACCAGGTTATCGACCAGGAAACGGCTCAGCTGGTTGCGGAAGAGATGGGTCATAAAGTGATCCTGCGCCGCGAGAACGAGCTGGAAGAAGCGGTAATGAGCGATCGCGATACCGATGCCGCGCAGGAATCCCGCGCGCCGGTCGTGACCATCATGGGCCACGTCGACCACGGTAAAACCTCACTGCTGGACTACATCCGTTCGACCAAAGTCGCCTCTGGCGAAGCGGGCGGCATTACCCAGCACATCGGTGCTTACCATGTCGAAACCGACAACGGCATGATCACCTTCCTCGACACCCCGGGCCACGCCGCGTTTACCGCGATGCGTGCGCGTGGTGCGCAGGCGACGGATATCGTTATCCTCGTGGTGGCGGCTGACGACGGCGTGATGCCGCAGACCATCGAAGCGATCCAGCACGCGAAAGCGGCGGGCGTGCCGGTGGTGGTTGCCGTCAACAAAATCGATAAGCCGGAAGCCGATCCGGATCGCGTTAAGAACGAACTGACTCAGTACGGCATCATTCCGGAAGAGTGGGGCGGCGAAAACATGTTCGTCAACGTCTCTGCGAAAGCCGGTACCGGCATCGACGACCTGCTGAATGCGATTCTGCTGCAGGCGGAAGTGCTGGAGCTGACCGCTATCCGCGAAGGCATGGCGAGCGGCGTGGTGATCGAATCCTTCCTGGATAAAGGTCGTGGTCCGGTCGCTACCGTACTGGTGCGCGAAGGTACCCTGAACAAAGGCGACATCGTGCTGTGCGGCTTCGAATATGGCCGTGTGCGTGCGATGCGCGACGAGCTGGGTCGCGAAGTCATGGAAGCGGGTCCGTCTATTCCGGTGGAAATCCTCGGTCTCTCCGGCGTGCCGGCAGCGGGCGACGAAGCGACCGTAGTGCGTGACGAGAAGAAAGCGCGTGAAGTTGCGCTCTATCGTCAGGGCAAGTTCCGCGAAGTCAAACTGGCGCGTCAGCAGAAGGCGAAGCTGGAGAACATGTTCGCCAATATGACCGAAGGCGAAGTCTCCGAGCTGAACATCGTGCTGAAGTCCGACGTCCAGGGTTCTGTGGAAGCGATCTCCGACTCGCTGCTGAAACTCTCCACCGACGAAGTGAAGGTGAAGATTATCGGTTCGGGCGTAGGTGGTATCACCGAAACCGACGCTACGCTGGCTGCAGCGTCCAACGCTATCATCCTCGGCTTCAACGTGCGTGCTGATGCCTCTGCGCGTCGCGTCATCGATGCTGAAAACGTCGACCTGCGTTACTACTCCGTCATCTATAATCTGATCGACGAAGTGAAAGCGGCGATGAGCGGCATGCTGGCTCCGGAGTTCAAACAGCAGATTATCGGTCTGGCTGAAGTTCGCGATGTGTTCAAGTCACCGAAATTCGGCGCGATTGCCGGCTGTATGGTTACCGAAGGCAACATCAAGCGTCACAACCCGATCCGCGTCCTGCGCGACAACGTGGTTATCTACGAAGGCGAGCTGGAATCTCTGCGTCGCTTCAAAGATGACGTCAACGAAGTGCGTAACGGCATGGAGTGTGGTATCGGCGTGAAGAACTACAACGACGTTCGCGTTGGCGATATGATCGAAGTGTTTGAAGTGATCGAAGTTAAGCGCACCATCGAATAAGCATTACGCGATGTGTTGCAATTTGGGAGGCCGCTGGCCTCCCGAATTATTTTGGAGAGATGATTATGGCGAAAGAATTTGGCCGCCCGCAGCGCGTGTCGCAGGAGCTGCAAAAAGAGATCGCCATCATTCTGCAGCGCGAGATTAAAGATCCGCGTCTCGGCATGATGGTAACGGTATCTGGCGTGGAAGTGTCGCGCGATCTCGCGTATGCCAAAGTGTTTGTCACCTTCCTTAACGACAAAGATGAGGAAGCGGTGAAAAATGGCCTGAAGGCGCTGAAAGAGGCTTCTGGCTATATCCGTATTCTGCTCGGCAAAGCGATGCGTCTGCGTATCGTGCCGGAACTGACCTTCTTCTACGACAATTCGCTGATTGAAGGTATGCGCATGTCGAACCTGGTGTCGAACGTCATCAAAAACGACGTCGAGCGTCGCGGTGAAAACCCGGCGGAAGATGACAAGGAGGACTGATGAGTCGTCCTCGTCGTCGCGGTCGCGACGTCCACGGCGTGTTCCTGCTCGACAAGCAGCAGGGCGCGTCGTCCAACGATGTGCTGCAAAAAGTTAAACGTCTGTTTAACGCTAACAAAGCGGGCCACACCGGCGCGCTCGATCCGCTGGCGACCGGCATGCTGCCGATTTGTCTCGGCGAAGCGACCAAGTTCTCCCAGTATCTGCTCGACTCGGATAAGCGTTATCGCGTTATCGCGCGCCTTGGCGAGCGCACCGACACTTCCGACGCCGATGGCAATATTGTCGAAACGCGTCCGGTCTCCTTTAGCCAGCAGCAACTCGACGCTGCGCTGGAGAGCTTTCGCGGCGAGACGATGCAGGTGCCGACCATGTTTTCGGCGCTGAAGTACCAGGGCCGAAAGCTGTATGAGTACGCGCGCGAAGGCGTGACCGTGCCGCGCGAAGCGCGTCCGATTACCGTCTTCGAGCTGCAGTTTATTCGCTGGGAAGGCAATGAGCTGGAGCTGGAAATCCACGTGTCCAAAGGCACCTATATCCGCACCATTATTGACGATCTGGGCGAGAAGCTCGGCTGCGGCGCGCATGTCATTATGCTGCGTCGTTTGCAGGTGGCGCGCTATCCGATCGAAAAGATGATGACGCTGGAGCAGCTGCAGGCCGTCGCGGCGACGGTAAACGCGGCGGAGACGCCTGACTACGCGCCGCTCGACGCGCTTTTGCTGCCGATGGATAGCCCGGCGGACGCGTTTCCCCTCGTTAATCTGCCCTCCGCCGTCGCCGCCTTTTTTAAACAGGGCATGCCGGTTCAGGCAGCGGATGCGCCGCAGCAGGGGCTGGTGCGCGTTACCGAAGGCGATGCGCATAAGTTTATCGGCATGGCGGAAATCGCCGCTGACGGGCGCGTGGCGCCGCGTCGTCTGGTAGTGGAGTATCCCGCGTAACGTTACGCAACGTCCTATTTGCGTTGCTCTCGGCCGAAGAGTAGAATAGCGCGGCTTTAAAGCGGGTAGCTGAATTAGAGATCGGCGCCCATACATTCATTTATTACTGGAGTTTATTATGTCTCTAAGCGTAGAAGCTAAAGCAGAGATCGTTGCTAAATACGGTCGTGGCGCTAACGACAGCGGCTCAACCGAAGTTCAGGTTGCACTGCTGACTGCCCAGATTAGCCACCTGCAGGGTCACTTCTCTGAGCACAAGAAAGACCACCACAGCCGTCGCGGTCTGCTGCGCATGGTATCTCAGCGTCGTAAGCTGCTGGACTACCTGAAGCGTAAAGACGTTGCACGCTACACCAGCCTGATCGAAAGCCTGGGCCTGCGTCGCTAAGTCTGAAGAATCTGATCAAGGATGTAGCGCAGAGAGTTTGCGAAAAAACGCGTCTTGCGATCAGATTCGTGCGAGTTTCACGAAAAGGGGGCCTTTACGGCCCCTTTTTTCGAGCAATGCGCAGCAATCCGGACCAAACTCATGTATTGTTGCAGTGAGTGATCTTCGTTTGCAGAGGTTCGCGCGGCTAATGAGAGGCTTTACCGCAGATTCGGTTAAGGGTTGTCATTAGTCGCGAGGATGCAACTGAAGATCGGTAATCCATGGCACGCCAGAAAGGCGCTGCCCCGAAGTTAAGGAATTCATTTTGCTGAACCCGATCGTACGTCAATTCCAATATGGTCAGCATACCGTCACGCTGGAAACCGGCATGATGGCGCGCCAGGCCACCGCAGCCGTTATGGCCAGCATGGACGACACCGCTGTATTCGTTACCGTTGTTGGCCAGAAAAAAGCCAAACCCGGCCAGGACTTTTTCCCGCTGACCGTGAACTACCAGGAGCGTACCTACGCCGCTGGCCGTATCCCGGGCAGCTTCTTCCGTCGCGAAGGCCGTCCAAGCGAAGGCGAAACCCTGATTGCGCGTCTGATTGACCGCCCGATTCGTCCGCTGTTCCCGGAAGGCTTCGTTAACGAAGTTCAGGTTATCGCCACCGTGGTGTCCGTTAACCCGCAGGTTAACCCGGATATCGTTGCGATGATCGGCGCCTCCGCTGCGCTGGCGCTGTCAGGTCTGCCGTTCAACGGTCCGATCGGCTCTGCGCGCGTCGGCTACATCAACGATCAGTATGTGCTGAACCCGACCGCTGACGAAATCAAACAGTCTCGTCTGGATCTGGTGGTTGCCGGTACGCAGAACGCGGTACTGATGGTTGAGTCTGAAGCGGACATCCTGACTGAAGATCAGATGCTGGGCGCAGTGGTGTTCGGCCACGAGCAGCAGCAGATCGTTATCGAAAACATCAATTCTCTGGTCGCAGAAGCGGGCAAACCGCGCTGGGACTGGCAGCCTGAGCCGGCTAACGACGCGCTGATCGCACGCGTTGCCGCCCTGGCTGAAGCGCGCATCAGCGACGCTTACCGCATCACCGACAAGCAAGAGCGTTACACCCAGGTTGGCGTCATCAAAGATGAAACCATCGCCGCGCTGCTGGCTGAAGACGAAACGCTGGACGACGCTGAAATCGGCGACATCGTTCATAGCCTGGAAAAGAACGTGGTGCGTACCCGTATCCTGAACGGCGAACCGCGTATCGACGGCCGTGAAAAAGATATGATCCGTGGTCTGGACGTTCGCACCGGCGTACTGCCGCGCACGCACGGCTCGGCGCTGTTTACCCGTGGCGAAACGCAGGCGCTGGTCGCCGCGACGCTGGGTACCGCGCGCGACGCGCAAAACCTGGACGAGCTGATGGGCGAACGTACCGACAGCTTCCTGTTCCACTACAACTTCCCTCCGTACTCGGTAGGCGAAACCGGTATGGTCGGCTCGCCGAAGCGTCGTGAGATTGGTCACGGTCGCCTGGCGAAGCGCGGCGTGCTGGCCGTGATGCCGAAGCAGGAAGAGTTCCCGTACACCGTGCGCGTTGTCTCTGAAATCACCGAATCCAACGGCTCGTCCTCTATGGCTTCCGTGTGCGGCGCTTCACTGGCGCTGATGGATGCCGGCGTGCCGATCAAAGCGGCCGTTGCAGGCATCGCGATGGGTCTGGTGAAAGAAGATGAGAAGTTCGTGGTACTGTCTGACATCCTCGGCGACGAAGATCACCTCGGCGACATGGACTTCAAAGTAGCCGGTAGCCGCGAAGGCATCACCGCGCTGCAGATGGACATCAAAATCGAAGGCATCACCCGCGAAATCATGCAGGTTGCACTGAATCAGGCCAAAGGTGCGCGTCTGCACATCCTGGGCGTGATGGAGCAGGCAATCAGCACGCCGCGTAAAGAGATCTCAGAGTTCGCGCCGCGCATTTACACCATCAAGATCAATTCAGACAAGATCAAAGATGTGATTGGTAAAGGCGGTTCCGTGATCCGCGCGCTGACCGAAGAGACCGGCACCACCATCGAAATCGAAGACGACGGCACCGTGAAAATCGCGGCGACCGACGGTCTGAAGGCGAAAGAGGCGATTCGTCGCATCGAAGAGATTACTGCCGAGATCGAAGTGGGCCGTGTTTATAGCGGTAAAGTGACCCGTATCGTCGACTTCGGTGCCTTCGTCGCTATCGGCGGCGGCAAGGAAGGTCTGGTGCACATTTCTCAGATCGCGGACAAGCGCGTAGAGAAAGTGACCGACTACCTGCAGATGGGCCAGGAAGTGCCGGTTAAGGTACTGGAAGTGGACCGTCAGGGCCGCGTCCGTCTGAGCATCAAAGAAGCGACAGAGTCTAAGCCTCAGGGCGAAGAAGCTGCCGTGACCAGCGCGCCAGACGCAGAGTAATTCCCTGTTTGCCTCTCCTTATCCCATCGCGGATGGGAGAGGCGTTTGTGTCATCGCGAGGGCGGGAATCCTTGTGCACAGCAGGCGGATAACAGGAGCGTTGTCCTAATGTTTGTATTCGGGAGTGGGAAATGAAGCCTTTTTTGCGCTGGTGTTTTGTTGCGACAGCTATCACGCTGGCAGGATGCAGCAACTCCAATTGGCGTAAGAACGAAGTTCTTGCAGTACCTCTACAGCCCACACTGCAGCAGGAAGTGATTCTGGCGCGCATGGAACAAATTCTTGCCAGTCGCGCCCTTACCGATGATGAACGCGCACAGCTATTATATGAGCGCGGAGTGTTGTATGATAGTCTCGGTCTGAGAGCACTAGCGCGGAACGATTTCTCGCAAGCGCTGTCTATAAGACCAGATATGCCGGAAGTGTTTAACTATCTCGGCATATATTTAACGCAGGCAGGCAATTTTGATGCTGCCTATGAAGCGTTTGATTCTGTACTTGAGCTTGATCCAACTTACAATTATGCGCATTTAAACCGTGGTATCGCCCTCTATTACGGCGGTCGATACAAGTTAGCGCAAGATGATCTGCTGGCGTTTTATCAAGACGATCCCAACGATCCTTTCCGCAGCCTGTGGCTCTATCTCGATGAACGCGAGATGGACGCTGATAAGGCGAAAGTTGCGCTGCAGCAGCGTTACGACAAAGCGGCCCGTGATCAATGGGGATGGAACATTGTCGAATTCTACCTTGGCGACATCAGTGAAAGCACGCTGATGGAACGTCTCAAGGCAGACGCAACGGATAACACCTCGCTCGCTGAACATCTCAGTGAAACCAACTTCTATTTAGGTAAGCACTACCTAAGTCTGGGGGAGAAGGACAACGCGAAAGCGCTGTTCAAACTGGCGGTGGCCAACAACGTCAATAACTTTGTTGAACACCGATACGCATTGTTGGAACTGGCGCAACTCGGCCAGACACAAGACGATTTATCAGAATCTGACCAGCAATAGCTGACGAACTTTTATTGCCTGAAGTACCCGTTATGTCATCATCTTCCGGGATGAGGGCCTTTCTGTTCGTCAAAACTTCTAATTTGAGCCGGTTCACACTTTTTGATGAAAATGACTGAAAATTTTCACGACGAGTTATGTAGACTGGCCGCCGCAATCTAAGAGGCACGTGTACTACATGACTGATATCCAAACCACTTTTGCTGACCTGGGCCTGAACGCCGACATCCTCGAATCACTGAACGGCATGGGCTACGTTAAGCCTTCTCCGATCCAGGCTGAGTGTATTCCTCACCTGCTGGCGGGCCGTGACGTACTGGGCATGGCGCAGACCGGCAGTGGTAAAACCGCGGCGTTCTCGCTGCCGCTGCTAAACAACATTGATCCTTCTCTTCGCGCACCGCAGATCCTGGTGCTGGCGCCGACCCGCGAACTGGCGGTTCAGGTTGCCGAAGCGATGACCGAATTCTCTAAACATATGCGTGGCGTCAACGTCGTGGCCCTTTACGGCGGCCAGCGTTATGACGTGCAGCTGCGCGCGCTGCGTCAGGGCCCGCAAATCGTGGTGGGCACCCCGGGTCGTCTGCTCGACCACCTGAAACGCGGTACGCTGGATCTCTCTAATCTGCGTGGCCTGGTGCTGGACGAAGCTGATGAAATGCTGCGTATGGGCTTCATCGAAGACGTTGAAACCATCATGGCGCAGATCCCGGAAGGTCATCAGACCGCGCTGTTCTCAGCGACCATGCCGGAAGCAATCCGTCGCATCACCAAGCGTTTCATGAAAGATCCGCAGGAAGTGCGCATTCAGTCCAGCGTCACCACGCGCCCGGACATCAGCCAGTCTTACTGGACGGCGTACGGTCGTAAAACCGACGCGCTGGTGCGTTTCCTGGAAGCGGAAGATTTCGATGCCGCTATCATCTTCGTGCGTACCAAAAACGCTACGCTGGAAGTGGCTGAAGCGCTGGAGCGCAGCGGCTACAACAGCGCCGCGCTGAACGGCGACATGAACCAGGCGCTGCGTGAGCAGACTCTGGAGCGTCTGAAAGATGGCCGTCTCGACATCCTGATCGCTACCGACGTTGCGGCGCGTGGTCTGGACGTTGAGCGCATCAGCCTGGTCGTTAACTACGACATTCCGCTGGATGCAGAGTCTTACGTTCACCGTATCGGTCGTACCGGCCGCGCCGGTCGTGCTGGTCGCGCGCTGCTGTTCGTTGAGAACCGCGAGCGTCGTCTGCTGCGCAACATCGAGCGCACCATGAAGCTGACCATTCCGGAAGTCGAACTGCCGAACGCTGAACTGCTGAGCACCCGTCGTCTGGAGAAATTCGCCGGACGCGTACAGCAGCAGCTGGAAAGCAGCGATCTGGACCAGTATCGCGCGCTTCTGGAGAAACTCTCTCCGCAGGACGAGCTGGATATGGAAACGCTGGCCGCCGCGCTGCTGAAAATGGCGCAGGGCGAACGTCCGCTCATCGTTCAGCCAGACGCGCCGCGTCCGCAGCGTCGCGAGTTCCGCGATCGTGACGACCGTCGTGATGACCGTCGCAGCCCGCGTGAAGCGCGTGACAACCGCGAAGGCGGCGATCGTCCGCGTCGTGAACGTCGCGACGTCGGCGAAATGGAACTGTACCGCATTGAAGTGGGCCGTGATGACGGCGTTGAAGTGCGTCACATCGTCGGCGCTATCGCCAACGAAGGCGACATCAGCAGCCGCTACATTGGCAACATCAAGCTGTTCGGCACCCACTCGACTATCGAACTGCCTAAAGGCATGCCGGGCGATATCCTGCAGCACTTCACCCGCACGCGTATTCTCAATAAACCGATGAATATGCAGCTGCTGGGCGATGCGCAGCCGCAGAGCGAAGCGCGTGGCGAACGTCGTGGCGGCGGCCGTGATTTCGGCGGCGAGCGTCGTGGCGGCGGCAACCGTGAAGGTGGTCGCGAAGGCGGACGTCGTTTCTCTTCCGAGCGTCGCGAAGGCGGTCGTGAAGGCGGACGCAGCAGCTTCAGCCGTGAAGGCAGCCGCGGTCCGCGTCGTGAAGAGGGCGCTGCTGCAGCGCCGCGTCGTCGCGAGTTCTGATAATCAGCCTGGCTGATTGATAAAAAGGGAAGCCCTCGGGCTTCCCTTTTTTTATCTTCAATTTTCGCGTTACGCGCCGCCGGCTATCAGAACGCGCTCGCCGCTGATGTAGGCGGCCTCCTCAGAGGCGAGAAACAGCGCCACCTGCGCCACATCTTCCGGCAGTCCGAAACGTCCCAGCGGCGTCGCCGCCAGCAGCTGCGCCTTGAGCTGCGGATTGAGCTTCTTCGCGGACAGCAGCCCTTCCGTCATAATAATGCCCGGCGCCAGCGCGTTAACGCGAATATTGCGCGGGCCCAGCTCGCGCGCCAGCCCCTGCGTCAGCGTATCGATCGCGCCTTTGGTCGTTGCCCAGAGCACCGAACCCGGCGTGCTCTGCTGACTGTTCAGCGCGCTGAGATTGATGATGCAGCCGCCGTGCGCCGGGAAACGTCGCGCCGCCTGCTGGCAAACCAGCAGCGTGCCCAGCAGATTTACGTTGAGCTGCTGCTGCATCTCCAGCAGGCTCAGGGCGCTGAACTCGCCGTAATGGAACTGTCCGGCGTTATTGACCACAATATCGGGCGCACCAAAGTGCGCCTGTGCGGTTTCGAACAGCCGCTCCACGTCCGCTTCGCGGGAAATATCCGCCTGTACCGCCAGCCCTTCGCTGCCCAGCGTGCGAATATCGCTCACCACATCCGCTGCGCCCACTTCATCCTGGCGGTAGTTGACCACTACGCGCGCGCCGGCCGCGGCGAACGCCGTAGCAATCGCCGCGCCAATGCCCTTCGAGGCGCCCGTCACCAGCGCAATTTTTCCGTCAAGTGCTTTCATCTTGTCTCTCCACCTGAGTATCGCGTCTGCAAAATATGCGCTTTCAGGTCGACTGGGCGGTAGCGCAATCCTGCAAGTCTCTTGCACGATCCTGCAAATCTGGCGGCAAGGCGGCTGCCTTCGTCGCGGGTTCAGGTAACATGTTCACCACACTTTACTCGCGGAGAAAAGGAAGAGGATATGGCGGAACCGGCGCAGCTGGCGCATCTGGCGCAGCTTATCGCGCGTCATGCGGCCGACGATGGCCGTCACGACAGCGCGATTGATTTTCTCTTTTTCGGTCGCAGCTCCCGGCCATCCGAGCCCACCTACCATGCTCAATGGGCCAGCTTCGCGCTGGTGGCGCAGGGCGGAAAGGCGCTGCGTATGGGTGAGGAGATTATTCACTACGGCCCGGGCGATCTGCTGCTGGTGACAATGGATATGCCGGTGCGCTCCTGCGTAACGATTGCGACGCCTGAAAAGCCGAATCTCGGCATCGGCATCGCAATAAACGAGGAGAGACTGATGCGCTATCTCGTTACGTTTCCGCTAACGTCGCCGCTGATTGAAGCGCGCACCGAGCGCGGCATCGCCGCGCACAAAGTGTCGCCGCTGCTGGTGGATGCGGTTATCCGCCTGATTCGCCTGCTGGATCAGCCCCAGGATATCGCCGCGCTGGCGCCGCTTATCGAGCAGGAGATCTTCTATCGTCTGCTGACCGGTCCGGAAGGCGGCCGCATCCTCAATATGGCGCTGGCGGAGCGGCCGGGCAACAAGGTGGCGCGCGCGGCGCGCTGGCTGCGGGAGAATTTTCATCAGCCGTTGAAAATCGGTCGGCTTGCCAGCAGCGTCGGCATGAGCGCCTCTTCGCTGCACCATCATTTCAAAGCGGTCACCGCGATGACGCCGATGCAGTATCAGAAGCAGCTGCGTCTCAACGAGGCGCGACGGCTGATGATGGTAGAGAAGCTGGATGCCGGAACGGCGGGCTATCGCGTGGGGTACCAGAGCGCCTCGCAGTTCAGCCGGGAATACAGCCGTTTTTACGGCCGATCGCCCGCGCGCGACGTGCGCCAGCTGGCGGTGGGGCCGGAAGCGTAGCGCCCACCGCAGAAGAGCTTACAGCGAGCGGGCCGCTTCCATCGCGATGGCGAAGGAGCGCAGACGCGCCTCGGTATCAAAAATCTGGCCGTTGACCATGATCTCGTCTGCCTGGGTTTCACGCATCAGTCCGGCCAGGCCGTGACGCACTTTGTCGGCATCGCCGACCAGCGACATGCTCAGCGCCTGCTGCACGCCATACTGCTCTGACGGCGACCACAGATTATCCATGTTTTCCACCGGCGCAGGCAGCGGGCCCGGCTTGCCGCGGCGCAGGTTGATAAACTGCTGCTGCTGCGAGGTAAAGAGGAAGCGCGCGTCGCGCTCGCTGTCGGCGGCGACGACGTTGATGCAGACCATGGCGTATGGCTTCTCCAGACGCGCCGAAGGCTGGAATTTTTCACGATAGAGATGCAGCGCCTGAAACAGCTGATCGGGCGCGAAGTGCGACGCAAAGGCGAACGGCAGGCCGAGCTGCGCCGAGAGCTGGGCGCTGTAGAGGCTGGAGCCAAGCAGCCAGACCGGGATCTTCATGCCCAGGCCAGGCACGGGCTGAACCGGCGGCTGCGCATCTTCGTCGGCGTCGAACCAGTTAATCAGCTCCTGAACATCATCCGGGAAGGTATCCGCATGGATGCTGGAGAGGTGGCGGCGCAGCGCCATCATGGTGCGCTGGTCGGAGCCCGGCGCGCGGCCCAGGCCTAAATCGATGCGGCCAGGATAGAGCGACGCCAGCGTGCCGAACTGTTCGGCGATCACCAGCGGCGCATGGTTCGGCAGCATAATGCCGCCCGATCCCAGATGCAGGGTAGTGGTGTTGGCCGCCAGATAGCCGATCAGCACCGAGGTCGCCGCGCTGGCGATGCCGGTCATATTATGGTGCTCAGCCAGCCAGTAACGTTCATAGCCCAACGCTTCCGCCTGACGCGCCAGCGCCAGCGAGGTATGAAAGGCATCGCGCGCGGTGGAACCCTGCGGAATTGGCGCCAGATCCAGCACGGAAAGACGAAGGGGTTTTTTCTCAGACATGGGCACTCCAGTTGGGTATGGCGCAGGTGATGATTGACCTGCACCAACCAGTATTACGTAATAATGCCCATATTAAAACTGCTAACAAAGGCAGGCGGCTAGCCTGTATGTGCCTTTCAGGATGTCAGCAGCGTCATGCCGGCAACTTTACGCCAGTAGCCGTTGCAGTCGTTGCCGTTGGCCATCATCAGCGGCGACTGCCCCTCTTCATTGGCGCGGAAGCGGGCGATCTCATCCAGCGTCGCGGTGTTTTGCGGCGACAGACGCAGAATATCGACCCAGCCGCGCATGCCGACCAGATCGTTGCCGAGGTTGTAGCAGTAGCCGCTCATGGTCTGAATGCCGTTTAGCACGAAGACCTGCTGGCCTTCCTGCGAGTGGACGCGGCGTCCGTTAGGGTAGTTGATGCAGCAGGTCTGACAGTCGTCTTTGGCGCGATGCTCGGCGCGAGCGGTAAAGCAGCGCGCCGACAGCGCCAGCGGCAGATAGCCGTAGCCCAGCACTTCGACCTCGAACCGGTTGCGGATATGACGCTCCTCGCTCTGCTGCAGCAGCTGCAGCAGCCAGTCGCGAGACATCTCTACCGGCATGCACCAGCGCGTCATGCCCTCTTTCACCAGCAGATGCAGGGTTTCGACGTTATAGACGTTGAGCGTCGGCCCGGCGACAAAGGGCAGCCTGCGCTCGGCCGCCATATTCACCGTGCCGACGTCGTTGGCCTCGATGAGAAACTCGCCGTTATCGACGTAGCGCTTTAGCTCTTTCAGCTCCGAAGGGGACTGCAGCAGCGCCAGCGTGCTCAGCACCACCTGCTTGCCGCTGGCCGCCAGCTCGCGCGCCAGCTCCATCCAGCGCTGATAGGAAGTAGCGCGTCGTTTGCTGCACACCGCTTCGCCAAGATAGACGATATCCGCGCTGCTGTTCGCCGCCTGCTGGTAAAAGCTCGCCAGCTGCTCTGTCGGCCAGTACCACAGCACCGGACCGATTGCGTATTGCATTCTTTTCTCCTTATTGCCATTCACGGTGGTAAGCGCCAAGCGTGGTCTGCGAGCCTTCTGAGAGCTCATCGAGCGCCGCTGTCCAGGCCTCGGTGACCGCAAAGTTCTCCGGCTCGCGACTGCAGCGATCGATCGCCTGCCGCCAGACGCGCGCCACCTGCGCCACATAAGCCGGGCTGCGCTGACGCCCCTCAATCTTCACCGAGGCGACGCCCGCGCGCAGCAGATCCGGCAGCAGCGTCAGGGTATTGAGGCTGGTGGGCTCCTCCAGTACGTGATAGCGCTGGCCGTCGACCTGATAGCGGCCTTTGCACAGCGTGGGATAGCCGGCGCTCTCATCCGGCGCGTAGCGGTCAATCAGCACGTCGTTAAGGCGCGACTCCATGCCGTTGGGCGTTTGCTGCCAGCGCACGAACTTCGCAGGCGAACAGGCGCCCGCGCTGTTGGGCGACTCGCCGGTCAGCCAGGAGGAGAGATAGCAGCGGCCTTCCGCCATAATGCAGAGGCTGCCGAAGGCGAACACCTCGAGCGGCACCGGCGTCTCGCGCGCCAGCTGCTTCACCTGATGCAGCGACAGCACGCGCGGCAGCACCACGCGGCTCAGCGCGAAGTGGCGATGATAGAAGCGCACCGCTTCCAGATTGGTGGCGGAGGCCTGCACCGACAGATGGCGTTCAACCTCGGGATAGCGCTGCGCGGCGTACTCCAGCGTAGCGATATCGGCAAGGATCAGCGCGTCCGCGCCGTTCTGCGCCGCCACGTCAATGGCGCGTTGCCAGCGGCCCACGCCGTCAGGATGAGCGAAGGTATTAATGGCGACATGTAATTTACGGCGATGCTGATGCAGATAGCGCGCCGCTTCCGCCAGCTTCTTGTCGGTAAAGTTCAGCCCGGCGAAGTGGCGCGCGTTGGTGTCATCTTTCAGTCCGACATACACCGCATCGGCGCCATTCTCCACCGCTGAACGCACGGCAGGCAGATTACCGGCCGGACACAGCAGTTCCATAGTGATCCCTCGTCGACAGGATAAGGCGACGAGTCTAGGCAAGCGGCCGCGGGGAAATGTTGATTTGGGGCAGTGAATCGCCAGTTGACGAGACGGATAGCGGAAAATTCGCGCAGCGTGGCGGTGAAATTATTGATCTCGGCTGCAGCGTGCGGCGGCGGATGTGGCAATATACCTGAAATTTTCTAAAGGGAGAGACGCCCGTGTTTCAACAGTTACGTGCTGAGTTAGTGAAAAAAGGCCCGAAATTCCTTGCCTTACCTGTTTCGCTGACCCCGTTCCCGTTAAAAAAAGCCTTTCTGCAACAACTCCTAAACTGGCAATTTCGTCATGCTTTGGCGGAAGGTGAGTTAGACTTTCTGCAGGCGCGTCATCTGGGTATCGAGATCGCGGATGTGGGTTTACGCTGGATTACCACCATTGAAGAGGGCCAGCTCAGGGTCGTACAGGATGCCGAAGCGGACGTCTGGTTTCGCGGCAATGCTAACGATCTGCTGCTGGTCGCCGCCCGTAAAGCGGATCCGGATATGCTGTTTTTCCAGCGTCGTCTGCTGATCGAAGGCGACACAGAGCTGGGACTGGAGGTAAAAAACCTGATGGATGCTCTGGAACTCGAGGCCATGCCCACGGCGTTGCGCACGGGACTGCAGCAGCTGGCTGCGTTTGTCGAAGCGGGAATGAAACAGGACGCGAAGGCCGCACAGGCGCGCGCGGAGAGTGTATGTTAATTCGCACAGAAATAGGCGTGGATGCGGCAAGCATCGACAGTTTGTTAAGACGCAGCTTCAAGACCGAAGCGGAAGCCGAACTGGTTCAGCAGCTGCGGGAAGACGGGCTGCTGACGCTGGGCGTGGTGGCGACGGACGACGAAGGCCAGGTGCTGGGCTACGCCGCCTTCAGCCCGGTGACCTTGCAGGGCGAAGATCGCAACTGGGTCGGCCTGGCGCCGCTGGCGGTAGACGAAAGCGTGCGCGGCCAGAAAATCGGCGAGCAGCTGATCTACGCCGGGCTGGATACGCTGAATGAGTTCGGCTATGGCGCGGTGGTGGTGGTGGGCGATCCGGCATACTACAATCGCTTCGGCTTCGAGCCGGCCGCGCGTCACGGGCTGCGCTGCCGCTGGCCGGGCGGCGAAGCGGCGTTTCAGGTCTATCGCCTGGCGGACGACGCCTTTGTCGGCGCGGAAGGCGAGATCGATTTTGCCGAGCCGTTTAGCCGGCTTGCGTAAGCCAGCTGGCGAGGCAACCCGGCTGTTGTGCCACCAGCCGCAGCTTCTGCTGGCGGCTGAGCTGCTTGACCTGGTACTCCAGCCGCGACGCCGCGGCGCGGTCGCCGGCGTCGCAGCGATACACCAGCGCCAGCGGGCCTCTGCCGCGCAGCGCGCGCGCGCCGCGTCCGGCTGCATGCTGTTCGACGCGCCGCGTCACGTCGGTGGTAATGCCGGTATAGAGCGCGCCGGCGGCGGTCTGGACGATATAGAGCTGCCAGCCCTCATTCATAATCTGTATTCCTGAATCTTTACTGCCGGGCAGTGTAGCGCGCCAGCGGCGCGTCGGCTATCCGGCGATCTTTGCACGGAGCAATAGAACGTGTCTGACCATTCTCATCTGGTACGTTACCTGAAAAAACAGCATGTCCTCTCGCTTTGCTGCCAGGCCGACGGCGATCTCTGGTGCGCCAACTGCTTTTACGTCTTCGACGAGACGCGTATGGCGTTCTGGCTGATGACCGAACCGGACACGCGCCACGGCGCGCTGCTGCAGGCGAATCCGCAGGTTGCGGGCACGGTGAACGGCCAGCCGAAAACCGTGCTGTTGATTAAAGGCGTGCAGTATCGCGGCCATATTGCGCTGCTCGACGGCGACGCGGAAGCGCAGGCGCGCAAGGCGTATCAAAAGCGTTTTCCGGTGGCGCGCAAAGTCTCTGCGCCGCTGTGGGAGATTCAGCTGGATGAGGTCAAGATGACCGATAACGCGCTGGGATTTGGCAAAAAAATTAGCTGGCGGCGAGAAGAGAGTGAAATCCCTTTCCCCTGAGGGAAAGGGAAACCGGCTTACGACGCCTGTAGAATACGCAGCGACTCGCGATTAAAGGCAGGCAGATCGTCCGGCGTACGGCTGGTGACGAGACGATCGTCATCTACAATCACCTCTTCGTCATAGAAGTCCGCGCCGGCGTTGCGCAGATCGATAGCGATCGCCTTCACGCAGGTCATCTTGCGGCCGCGCACGCCGTTCGCGCTGATCAGCAGCTGCGGGCCGTGGCAGATAGCGAAAATCGGTTTGCCACTGGCGACGAACTCTTTGGTAAAGGCGACGAAACGGTCGTCGCTGCGCAGCGAATCAGGCGAGTGGCCGCCTGGCAGCAGCAGCGCGTCGAATTCGGCCGGGCTGACCTCGTCGATAGCGCGGTCGATTTTCACCTGCGCTTCGCCCTGTTTGCCGGTAACGGTTTTACCCGCCTCTTTCTCAATGGTCACCACCTCAAAGCCCGCCTGTTTATAGGCGTCGGCCGGTGAGGTGAACTCTGAGTCTTCAAATTCGTCGGTAATCAACACCGCAATCTTCTTGCTCATTTTTCCCCTCCTCATGATGGTTTGCGCACAATGCGCTCTCCTGGTGAACAGGTTAAGCCTGGTTGTTTGTGCTGAAAATGCAAGCCGGACGGCAAAAGCTGACTATATTTCAGAGTAATGGCAACAGCTTAGCGGGAGGCGAGATGCATCGTGTATTGGTAACCGGCGCGACGGGTCTGGTGGGTGCGCATCTGCTGCGCCTGCTGGTGGCGGATGCGCGCGTCGACGAAATCATCGCGCCAACGCGTCGTCCGCTGCCGCCGATGAATAAGGTGGTCAATCTGGTGGAGGCGGACCTGACCGACGTGCTGCGTCCGCTCAGCGTCGCTATCGACAGCGTATTTTGCTGTCTCGGCACCACGCGCAAAGAGGCGGGCAGCAAAGCGGCGTTCCTGCACGTCGACTATACGCTGGTGGTGGATACCGGACTGAACGGGCTGCGGCTGGGGGCGAAGCAGATGGTGGCGGTCAGCGCGCACGGCGCGAACCGCCATTCGCCCTTTTTCTATAACCGGGTAAAAGGCGAGATGGAGACAGCGCTGCGTCATCAGGGCTGGCCGCGTCTGACGCTGGTGCGGCCTTCGCTGCTGCTGGGCGAGCGCACGCGCAAACGTACCGGCGAAAGCCTGATGGCGCCGCTGTTCAGCGTGCTGCCCGGCAACTGGCGTTCGGTCTCTGCGCTGGCAGTGGCGAAATGCATGCACGCCTGCGCCTTTCAGCCAGCCGGCGATAGCGTTGAGATTATCGAATCGGGGCAAATTCCGCGTTAGCTGCGCTCTTTGCTCAGGTCCCAGATAATCTGATTGCGGCTGCCGCGCCACAGCAGCGTCGCCTCTTTTTCCGCCTCGACGAAGCGCCCGTCAATCAGCACGTCGATATAGCTCAGCACTTCGCGCTGGGCGCAGCTGAGTTCGGCGCGCTGATAGCCGGTCCAGAGCCAGATATCTTTTCCGGGACACTCGGCGCGCACGCGTTTCACCAGCCGACGGATATGCGGTACGTTGTGCGGATGCAGCGGATCGCCGCCGCTCAGCGACAGCCCCTGACGCCGGATGCGCCTGTCCTGCAGGTCGGCGATCAGGCGCTCCTCGTGCTCCAGGGTGAAAGGCGTGCCGGAGTCGAGCCGCCAGGTGCTCTGGTTATAGCAACCGCGGCACTGATGCTCGCATCCGGCCACGAACAGCGTGCAGCGCGTGCCGGGGCCGTTAACGATATCGACATCGTAGTAGCGATGAAAACGCATCATCCCAGTGGTCCGCTCTCCAGATGTTTAACGCGTCGCTGCACCTCTTCCTGTTTGCCGGCATTGAACGGGCGCGCGTCGGGGCTGCCGAGATAGCCGCAGACGCGACGCGTTACCGACACGCGCGCCGGATCGTGATTGCCGCAGTTCGGGCAGGTAAAGCCGCGGCTGGTGCAGCTGAACTCGCCGGTAAAGCCGCACTCATAGCATTCGTCGATCGGCGTATTGGTGCCGTAATAGGGCACGCGATCGTAGCTGTAGTCCCATACATCCTCGAGCGCCTTGAGGTTATGCTGCACGTTCGGGTATTCGCCGTAACAGATGAAGCCGCCGTTCGCCAGCGGCGGATAGGGCGCTTCAAAGTCGATCTTGTCGTAAGGATTGACCTTCTTCTCAACGTCGAGGTGAAAGCTGTTGGTGTAGTAGCCTTTATCGGTGACGCCAGGCACCACGCCGAACTGTGCGGCGTCGAGGCGGCAAAAGCGGTCGCAGAGGTTTTCGCTCGGCGTGCTGTAGAGGCTGAAGCCGTAGCCGGTTTCCGCTTTCCAGGCGTCGGTCGCGGCGCGCAGACGCGTGACAATCTCGATCCCTTTGGCGCGCAGCGCGGGATCGTCATAGGGATGGCGCGCGCCGCCGCTCAGCGCGTTCAGGGTTTCATGCAGGCCGATATAGCCCAGCGACAGCGAGGCGCGCCCGTTGCGGAAAATCGGCCCCACCTCGTCATCGGCGTTAAGCCGTACGCCGCAGGCGCCCTCCATGTAGAGGATCGGCGCCACGCGCGCTTTGGTTTTTTCCAGGCGGGCGATTCGCGTCATCAGCGCGCGCTTTGCCAGCGCCAGCCGCTCGTCGAGCAGCGTCCAGAAGCGCGCCTCGTCGCCCTGCGCCTCCAGCGCGATGCGCGGCAGATTGAGGCTGATGACCCCCAGATTGTTGCGGCCGTCGTGAATTTCGACGCCGTTTTCCTCATAGACGCCGAGAAAGCTGCGGCAGCCCATCGGCGTTTTAAAGGAGCCGGTGACTTTTACTACCTGGTCGTAGTTAAGAATATCGGGATACATGCGCTTGCTGGCGCACTCCAGCGCCAGCTGTTTGATATCGTAGTTGATATCGCCCGGACGGCGATTGAGCCCTTCGCGGATCGCGAATACCAGCTTGGGAAACACGGCGGTCTTGTGGTTTTTGCCCAGTCCGGCGATGCGGTTGCGCAGGATCGACTGCTGAATAAGTCGCGCCGCCCAGCTGGTGCCAAGCCCGAAGCCGAAGGTGACGAACGGCGTCTGGCCGTTGGCGGTATGCAGCGTGTTGACCTCGTACTCCAGCGACTGAAAGGCGTCGTAGCACTCTTTCTCGGTGCGCGCCCGCGCATAGGCCTCGACGTCGGCAATCTGCCATTCAGCGGCGATAGCGCGATGCTTTTCCATGCTGAGCTGCACAAAGGGCGCCAGCACCTCGTCGATGCGGTTAATGGTGGTGCCGCCGTAAATATGGCTGGCGACCTGGGCGATAATCTGCGCGGTGACCGCCGTGGCGGTGGCGATCGACTTCGGCGGCTCGATCTCGGCGTTGCCCATCTTGAAGCCGTTGGTGAGCATGCCTTTCAGATCGATCAGCATACAGTTGAACATGGGGAAGAACGGGGAGTAGTCGAGATCGTGATAGTGGATCTCGCCGCGCTCGTGCGCCTGCACCACGTCGCGCGGCAACAGCTGCTGCTGCGCATAATGTTTCGCGACGATGCCCGCCAGCAGGTCGCGCTGCGTCGGGATCACCTTACTGTCTTTATTGGCGTTTTCATTCAGCAGCGCGGCGTTGGTCTGATCGACCAGGCCGCGAATGGCGTGGTGCAGCTTGCCGCGCTGCTCGCGCGCTACGTCGCGATCGTGACGATATTCGATATAGGCACGCGCCAGCTGCGGATAAGGGCCGCACATCAGCGTCTCTTCAACCGCGAACTGAATATCGCGGATATCCACTTCGGCGCGATCGGCCAGCTTCTCGCTGACGCGCTGAGCCACCGTTGCGCACCAGGGCGCGTCCTCGACCTGCGCCGCGCGCGCCGCAGCGGCTACTGCCGCCTCGATTCTTGCTGCGTCAAACTCTGAGCGACAGCCGTCGCGCTTCACCACTACCTTTGCCATGCTCTCTCCATCCGCTACATGTTGTGCTGCGAGAGATTCTAACCACTATATATGGGCATCAGGAGAATATAATCGCCACGGTTTTGACCTGAAACAAAGAAGATTGGGTCGTGGTGCAAAGCCAGGCAGAAGAGAAAACAGAGGGGCAATAAGAGGAGAAAGAGATGCGCGCTGCGGGCGCAGCGCGCAGCGGATCCTTAGCGGCGCAGGGCGATCGCTTCGATCTCGATCTTCACGTCTTTCGGCAGACGCGCCACTTCCACGCAGGAGCGCGCCGGGAAGCTGGCGTTATGCTCGGCGAAGAAGGCTTCGTAGGTGGCGTTGACGGTGGCGAAGTCGTTAAGGTCTTTGACGAACACCGTGGTTTTCACGATGTCGCCAACCTGCAGGCCAGCCGCTTCAACGATCGCTTTCACATTTTCCAGCGACTGACGCGCCTGGGCGTCGATCGCGTCTGGCACCGTGCCGGTCGCCGGATCTACCGGAATCTGGCCGGAGGTGATGATCATATTGCCCAGATCCACGCCCTGCACATAGGGACCGATCGCCGCTGGCGCTTTTTCCGTACTGATTTCGCGAGACATACTTGCTCCTTAAGAGTGACGCAGCGGCGGCAAGCCGCCGCTGGCGAGAAACATCGCCCCATTATAGGGACGAGCAGGGCGATTACCAGTGACCGAGCACCACGTGGTGCGCAAAGGCTTTCTCGCAATATTTGCAGGTCAGCAGCACCTCGGCATCGCGCTTTTTCACCGCAAAGCTGGAGAAGACCGGCTCGCTGCGGCTGATGCAGTTGCCGTTGGGACAGGTCAGCACGCGCTCGATGCGCTCCGGCAGCGTCGGCGCGATTTTCGCAACCACTTCATAGTCGTCGATGCGGTTGACCGTGGCGTGCGGCGCATAGACCGCCAGCTGGTTGATCTGATCTTCGGTGAGAAAGGTGTTTTCGATCTTGATCAGATCCTTGCGGCCCATCTCGCCAGACGGGAGGTTAAGGCCGATGGTGATGCGCTGGTCGGTTTCCGTCAGGCGAAACAGCGACAGCAGCTTAAACCCGACCTGCGCCGGAATATGGTCGATGACCGTGCCGCGCTTGATCGCTTCTACCTGCAGTTTGTTGTCGTGAGTCATGGCGATTGCTCCTTACAGATCCTGTTCGCTGTTGAGTACCAGCGCCAGCAGAGCCTGACGCGCGAAGATGCCGTTGCCCGCCTGCTGGAAATACCAGGCGTAGGGCGTTTTATCCACGTCGGTGGCGATCTCGTCAACGCGCGGCAGCGGATGCAGCACTTTCATATTGTCGCGCGCGCCGGCCAGATCCGCCGCGCGCAGAATAAACTGCGCTTTGACGTTGGCGTATTCCGACGGGTCGAGACGCTCTTTCTGCACGCGGGTCATATAGAGAATATCGGCGTGCGGGATCACCGCTTCGATGCTGTCGTGACGCGACCAGACGATGCCGCGCTCGTCCAGCGTATCGGTGATATAGGCCGGCATCGCCAGCGCGTCGGGCGCGATAAAGTAAAAGCGGTTGCCGTCGAACTTCGCCAGCGCCTGCGTCAGGGAGTGCACCGTACGGCCATATTTCAGGTCGCCGACCATGGCGATGCTCAGGTTGTCCAGGCGGCTCTGCGTTTCGCGGATGGTAAAGAGATCGAGCAGCGTCTGGGTTGGATGCTGATTGGCGCCATCTCCGGCGTTAAGGATCGGCACGCCGCCGGAAAATTCCGTGGCGAGCCGCGCCGCGCCCTCTTGCGGATGACGCATTACGATGGCGTCGACGTAGGTGCCGATAACGGAAATCGTATCCGCCAGGGTTTCGCCTTTTTTGCCGAGCGAGGTGTTGCTGCCGTCGGCGAAACCCACCACCGACGCGCCTAGCCGGTGCATCGCCGTTTCAAACGACAGGCGCGTGCGCGTCGAGGCTTCAAAGAAGCAGCTGGCGATGACCTTGTGCTTCAGCAGCTCCGGCTGCGGGTTGGCTTTCAGCCGCGCGGCGGTATGCAGCACAAGCTCGAGTTCGTCGCGACTGAGATCGTTAATAGAAATAATATGTTTGCGATATAACGGGTTAGCCATAGTTCGCCTCTCTGCGCTGCCGAATTGCGGACAAAAAAAAGCCCCTGCTTAAGGGGCTTTTTTTACGATCGGGTTGATGACGGAAAAAACAGGGGCGCCGCCTGCGTTCAGGCGTGATGTCGCGTGAATGTTTGCGCTGCGCTGTTGCATGCTTCCTCCGGCAAATTGGGGCGCATTATACCCGTCCGGCGTTTTGCATCAAGGGAAAACGTTTGCGGAGCGGCTACGCCTGGCTCAGCGTCGCCACCATCACCGCTTTAATGGTATGCATGCGGTTTTCCGCCTGGTCGAACACGATGCTGTGCTCCGATTCGAAAACCTCGTTGCTCACCTCCATGCCGCCGTGCAGGCCGTACTGTTCGGCCATCTGACGGCCCAGCGTGGTCTGATCGTCATGAAACGCCGGCAGACAGTGCAGGAACTTCACCTGCGGGTTGCCGGTCAGCTGCAGCATCGCCTGATTGACCTGATAGTCGCGCAGCAGCGCGATGCGCTCTTCCCATACCGCTTTCGCTTCACCCATCGACACCCAGACGTCGGTATAGATAAAGTCCGCGCCCTTGACGCCTGCGGCGATATCCTCGGTCAGGGTGATGCTGCCGCCGGTTTGCTGCGCCGCCTGGCGGCAGGTTTCGACCAGATCGGCCTCCGGCCAGCAGCCTTTCGGCGCGACCAGGCGCAGATCCAGGCCGGTCACCGCTGCCGCTTCCAGCATGCTGTTGCCCATGTTGTTGCGGGCGTCGCCGACGTAGACCAGCGTCATCTCGCTCAGCGCCTTGCCCGGCAGATGCTCCTGCATGGTGAGCAGATCCGCCAGCAGCTGAGTAGGGTGAAACTCGGTGGTGAGGCCGTTCCACACCGGCACGCCGGCAAATTCCGCCAGCGTCTCTACCAGCGCCTGGCCGTAGCCGCGATACTGGATGCCGTCATACATGCGGCCCAGCACGCGGGCGGTATCTCTCATCGACTCTTTGTGGCCGATCTGGCTGCCGCTCGGGCCGAGATAAGTGACATTAGCGCCCTGATCGTATGCGGCAACTTCGAAAGAGCATCGGGTGCGGGTCGAGTCTTTTTCGAAGATGAGCGCGATGTTTTTGCCCTTCAGACGCTGAGTTTCGCTACCGTTTTTTTTAGCGCGTTTTAATTCAGCGGCGAGGTCGAGCAGGGAGGTGATATCGGCCGGGCTAAAATCGAGCAGCCGAAGGAAGTGGCGTTGAAAAAGGTGACTCATAACGGGCTCCAGTGCAGCCATTCTGATTGAATGAAAATTCAATCTAAACGTATGAATATTCATTTTCAACCCCAGCGTAAAGAAACTTTCCGTTTTGAGTAGTGGCGCGCCGGGCAGTGTGGGAAAATACTTGTTTATTGCCGAACACTGAGGGGAATTCGCCATGGCATATGAAGCATTGCTGGAAGAGCAGCGTGAAGAGACACGCCTGATCATTGATGAGCTGCTGGAAGACGGCAGCGATCCGGATGCGCTCTATACCATTGAACATCATCTCTCCTGCAACAACTTCGACTCGCTGGAAAAAGCGGCCGTCGACGCGTTTAAGCTGGGTTATGAAGTGACCGAGCCGGAAGAGCTGGAGCTGGAGGACGGCACCACGGTGATGTGCGTCGATATCCTCAGCGAGTCGGCGCTGAAGCCTGAACTGATCGACGCGCAGGTTGAGCAGCTGGTCAATCTGGTGGGCAAATACAACGTCGACTACGACGGCTGGGGCACTTACTTCGAAGATCCCGACGCCGAAGATGAAGATGACGACGAAGATGGCGACATTATCGACGGCGACGAAGATACCGGCGTCCGCCACTGATTTCCCCTGGCGGAGCCGCGCGCTCCGCCTTTCCGTTTCCTGCCTTTTGAACAGACATGAACTACGCACTGCTGCTTGAGCCTATCTATCAGTTTCTACTCTGCCGCACGCCGCAAGCCTGGATTGACGAGGCGCGCAAACCGGAAAACCTGACGCTGCTGCTGACCGACCATCTGGTTTGCGAACTGAAAGCGGCGCAGACCGCCACCTGGCTGATCCGTAAGTATGTCGCCGACAAGCCGAGCGGCGAGGCGATACTCGCCTGGCTGAAGCCCTACGAAGATTTTATTTTCCGCGAGCACCCCGACAGCCAGTTCATTCAGGCGCATAAAAGCCTCTCTAAAAGCATCATTGTGCGCAACGAGCTGCCCTGGGCGGACGATCTGGTGGAGAAGATGGTGCTGCTGATTAAAGAAGAGCTGCACCACTTTTATCAGGTATGGGAGATTATGCAGGCGCGCGGCTTGCCCTATAAAAAGATCACCTCCAGCCGCTACGCCAAAGGGCTGCTGCGGGAGATCACCACGCACGAGCCCGATACGCTGGTGGACAAGCTGATCTGCGGCGCCTATATCGAAGCACGCTCCTGTGAACGCTTCGCCAGCCTGGCGCCCTGGCTGGATGCGGAGCTGGAGAAGTTCTATATCTCGCTGCTGCGCTCGGAAGCGCGCCACTATCAGGATTATTTAGCCCTGGCGGCGCAGATCTCGCCGAAAGATATCGCGCCCCGCGTGCGGGCGATTGGCGAAGCGGAGGCGAAGCTGATTAGCGAGCCGGACGCAGAGCTGCGTTTTCACAGCGGCGTGCCGGCCTTCTGACCGGAAAGGCGCGGTTACAGCGTCTTCAGCATTCTGTATTCGCAGTCGCCGTGGCCGGTACAGCCGAGCACCTCGTCGATGCGTTCAAAGCCCAGCGACTCATAGAGTTTAATAGCGCGCGTCAGGCTGCCGGTGGTTTCCAGATAGCAGCGGCGGAAACCGCGCTGGCGCGCATGCTCCATCGCGCGCAGCGCCAGCTCGCGCGCCACGCCGAAGCCGCGCACCTCCGGCAGAAAATACATTTTCTGCAGTTCGCAGATATCGGGCGCGCTGCAGGCGAGCGGGGCGATGCCGCCGCCGCCCGCCACTTTCCCCTGATGCTCCACAATCCAGTAGGCGCTGTGCTCGGCGCTGTAGAGTTCATACAGGCTGTCGAGCTGCGGATCGGCCACGGTATAGCCTTTGTCGGCGGTCAGGCCGAACTCTGCCGAGACGGTGCGGATAACCTGGGCGATATGGGGATTGTCGGCGGCGCTGATAGGGCGCAGCTTAAGTGAAGGCTGAGTATCAGGGATCATGGCGAAATAGCGTGGTTAAAATCGGTTAGACATTCACCAGAAATAGCATTATCGTCGGGTAAAAGCAATATTCATTAACATGCATGGAGGCATTCGATGATTTTTTCCCGCATTTTTAAAATTATCAAAGAACTTTTCCCACTGTTTATTATTGCAGGTTTTATTAACGTATGGGGTTATTTAAAATGGATTGGTAGGCTGGATGTTTTTCCGCTTATCATTAATAACGCTTCTGGCGTAATTGCTGTACTCATTACCTCACTGCTTTTCTTTAGCGTTTTTTCCATAACGCTGCTTCTGCCTTCTGGATTTTGCACCCTTTCAGGAACGCAGAGTAAGAAAAAAACCAAATTAAAAATCAGATACAATGAGGGGTGCTGCGCTATTACCGCGCTAACTGCAGTGTTAGTGGCTTTTACACTTCTTTTTCTGGATAAGTTGCCAACGGGTTGGATAGTGGGGATTGCAGCAGCTGCCGCGTTGCTGGTGCATGTTTATGCTAATAATAAACTCAACCGATACAGACAGCAGCATCGTCGTTACCTGATAGCGTGCCGCGAAAGAATAAGAAGTCGCTCTGCGCCGCTAAAGCCAAACATCAGACGGCGATTTGTACTGGAAAAGTTTAAAGCGAGTGCGGTGTTTATTAACTTTTCTTACACCTTGTGTGCGTTAATGGTCGCCCTGTTTTCCATTGTGCCTCTGGCCTTTCTGATGCAAGGGAATATCTACTTCTCACATGAGAAGCCGTGGGTGCAATATCTTATAATAGTCGCGATTTATATTCTGCTTTTCATGCCTGCTTTATTATCACTTTTGACGAACAGAATCAAAGCTCAGCATGGCTTCAAAGCCGTTATGGCCTTTTTTCCGGCGCTGGTGATTGCCGTTTTCTCGCTATTTTCCGTCCAGCTTATCCAGATCAATCAGCGCTCTATCGAGATAGTCGGTATGGCGTTATGGCAAGAAAAGGTCTTCGCGTTTAAGCATGAGAGCTTTCCCGACTACTATTTTCCGAACCAGATCTGGGGGGGGAGCAAAGTTATCGGCACGGAGCGGCTGACTGAAGGCATTGAAGCATTTTCAAACGGAGAAGTGCATCTTGTTTGTCCAAAACGCCTCAAAGCGCTGCGGGAAACGGCGTTGAAAAACAACGCGTTCACCTGGCAGACGGATGAAAACGCGAAAGCTGCGCTCACTGTCATGAGCCAGTACTGTTTGCTGGCGAAAAGCGATCAGGTCCGAACGGGCGCGGCGCTTACGACTCTTTTTAGGTCGTCGGCACGTTGACGGCCTTATTTCTCCTGCATCAGCCAATAAAAAACCCCGCGCCGAAGCGCAGGGTTTTCTACAGACACGGCGTTAAATCAGAGCGCCGCAATCACCGCCTGCTGTTCAATCAGTTTCGCTTTTGACTGCTCCAGCTCGGCAACGCGCTCGCGCTCTTTCGCCACCACGGCTTCCGGCGCGCGCGAGACAAAGCCTTCGTTCGCCAGCTTGACCTGAATCTTCTCGATTTCGACGTCGAGCTTGCCCAGCTCTTTCGCCAGACGATCCAGCTCTGCCGCCTTGTCTACCAGGCCCGCCATCGGGATCAGCAGCTCGGCGCCTTCGACGATTTTCGTCACGGAAACCGGACCTTTCTCGCCCGCCGGCAGGATGGTCAGGCTCTCCAGACGCGCCAGGCGCGACAGGAAGGTGCGGTTCGCTTCCACACGGCGCAGCGCCGCAGGAGAACAGTCGCGCAGCAGCACGTCGAGCGGCTTGCTCAGGGCGATATTCATCTCGGCGCGGATATTACGCACCGCGACGATCGCCTGCTTCATCCACTCGATATCCGCCATCGCTTCCGCATCCACTTTCGCCGCGTCGTACTGCGGGAAAGGCTGCAGCATAATGGTGTCGTCGCTGATGTTTTTCAGCACCTTAACGCGCTGCCAGATGGTCTCGGTGATAAATGGAATGATCGGATGGGCAAGGCGCAGCAGCGCTTCCAGCACCGTCACCAGCGTGTTGCGCGTGCCGCGCAGCTCCGCTTCGCTGCCGTTGTTCATCACCGGCTTGGTCAACTCCAGGTACCAGTCGCAGAACTGGTTCCAGGTGAAGTCGTAGAGAATATTCGCGGCGATATCGAAACGGTAGCTGTCCAGCGCCTCGCGGTACGCTTTCACCGTGTTGTTGAACTCGGCGAGGATCCAGCGATCTGCCAGCGACAGCGTCATCTCGCCGCCGTTCTGACCGCAATCCTGATCTTCAGTGTTCATCAGCACGAAGCGGCTGGCGTTCCACAGCTTGTTGCAGAAGTTGCGGTAGCCTTCAAGACGCTTCATATCCCAGTTGATGTCGCGGCCGGTCGAGGCGAGCGCCGCCAGGGTAAAGCGCAGCGCGTCGGTGCCTGATGGCTCGATGCCGTCCGGGAACTGCTTCTCGGTGCGCTTGCGGATCTTCTCCGCCAGCTGCGGCTGCATCATGTTGCCGGTACGTTTTTCCAGCAGATCTTCCAGCGAGATGCCGTCGACCATATCCAGCGGATCGATAACGTTGCCTTTGGATTTCGACATCTTCTGGCCTTCTTCGTCGCGGATCAGACCGGTCATATAGACGGTCTTGAACGGCACCTGCGGCTTGCCGTCTTCATCTTTGAGGAAGTGCATGGTCAGCATGATCATGCGGGCGATCCAGAAGAAGATAATGTCGAAGCCGCTCACCAGTACGCTGGTCGGGTGGAACTGACGCAGCGCCTCGGTGTTCTCCGGCCAGCCGAGGGTCGAGAAGGTCCACAGGCCAGAGGAGAACCAGGTGTCGAGCACGTCTTCATCCTGACGCAGCGCCACGTCCGCGCCCAGATTGTTTTCGCTGCGCACTTCCTCTTCGCTGCGGCCGACATAGACGTTGCCGTCGTTGTCGTACCAGGCCGGAATGCGGTGGCCCCACCAGAGCTGGCGCGAAATGCACCAGTCCTGAATGTCGCGCATCCAGGAGAAGTACATGTTTTCATACTGCTTCGGCACGAACTGGATATCGCCGTTCTCGACCGCCTCGACCGCGACTTTCGCCAGCGGCGCGGTACGCACGTACCACTGGTCGGTCAGCATCGGCTCGATGACCACGCCGCCGCGATCGCCGTAAGGCACCGTCAGGTCGTGCGGTTTGATCTCGTCCAGCAGGCCCAGTTCGTCCACGGCGGCGACAATCGCCTTACGCGCGGCGAAGCGCTCCATCTTCTGGAACGCCGCCGGGATCTCATCCGAGCAGGCGTCGCTGACTTCGCCGTTGGTGTCGTACACCTGGGCGCGCTCGCGGATATCGCCGTCGAAGGTCAGGATATTGATCATCGGCAGCTTGTGGCGACGACCGACTTCATAGTCGTTGAAGTCGTGCGCCGGCGTGATTTTCACGCAGCCGGTGCCTTTTTCCATATCCGCGTGCTCGTCGCCCACGATGGGAATGCGACGGTTCACCAGCGGCAGGATCACCTCTTTGCCGATCAGATCTTTGTAGCGCGGGTCTTCCGGGTTGACCGCCACGCCGGTATCGCCCAGCAGGGTTTCCGGACGCGTGGTGGCGACCACCAGATAATCTTTGCCTTCGGCGGTTTTCACGCCGTCCGCCAGCGGATAGCGGATGTGCCACATCGAGCCTTTGCTCTCGCGGTTTTCCACTTCCAGATCGGAAATCGCGGTGCGCAATTTCGGATCCCAGTTCACCAGGCGTTTGCCGCGATAGATCAGGTTCTCTTTATGCAGGCGAACAAACACCTCTTTCACCGCATTGGAGAGGCCGTCATCCATAGTGAAGCGCTCGCGCTCCCAGTCCACGGAGTTACCGAGGCGACGCATCTGGCGGGTAATGGTGCCGCCTGATTCCGCCTTCCACTGCCAGATCTTGTCGATAAAGGCGTCGCGGCCGTAGTCCTGGCGCGTTTTGCCCTCTTCGGCGGCGATTTTGCGCTCTACCACCATCTGGGTGGCGATGCCCGCATGGTCGGTACCGACCTGCCACAGCGTGTTTTTCCCCTGCATGCGCTGGTAGCGAATCATGGTGTCCATGATGGTCTGCTGGAAAGCGTGACCCATGTGCAGGCTGCCGGTGACGTTCGGCGGCGGGATCATTATGCAGAAGCTTTCCTGGCTGGTATCGCCGTTAGGCTTGAAATAGCCTTGCTCTTCCCAGTGCTCGTAAAGCGGCTGCTCGATGTCTTGCGGGTTATATGTTTTTTCCATTTCTGCTATGTCGTTTGCGGCTGTGGCGGCGTGGCCGTATTCAATTGGAAACCAACGCTGCGGTACGCTTTATAGCGGTCGCGCGCCAGCTGTTTCTGAGACTCTTCGTAGGGTACGAAGTCTATCACTTCATGGAAAGCAGTAGCAAAATCTGCAAACTGCGGCAGCAGGCTGATCAGCAGATCGCGCGGCGAGCTGCCGCGACGCTGCGGCCAGGCGAGCTCGACCGGCGCGCCGTAGCGCGGACCTTCGCCCGCCAGATTGTGCGGCACGAAGGCGTTGGCCGGGCGCTGCCACAGCGCCTCGTCGAGGCGAATGGCCTGCTGCTCGTCTTCACAGGCGATCAAAATGCGTTTGCCCGCCCGCCAGCGCGTTTCCGCCAGATCGCACACCAGCGCCTCGATGGCGCTCAGCTCTTCGCTGGGCGAGTCCGTTTCCATTACGTAGAAGGTTGCGTTTTTCATGGAAATGCCTTGTGGGTGAGAGGTGTCGATGTTACCAGCTAAGGCGCGCGGTAGCACTTCCCGATGAGATGGATATGGCGTCTGCGGTGGTATAAATCAATGCGCGCCGCCCCTGAGAGCGGCGCGCAGCGGGGCTTAGTCGTCGCCGTTCAGGCCGGCGCGGTTCAGCAGGAACTGCGACAGCATCGGCACCGGACGACCGGTTGCGCCTTTGGCTTTGCCGGAGCGCCAGGCGGTGCCGGCGATATCCAGGTGCGCCCAGTTATATTTACGCGCAAAGCGCGCCAGGAAGCAGGCGGCGGTGATCGCGCCGCCGGGACGGCCGCCGATATTCGCCATATCGGCGAAGTTCGATTCCAGCTGCTCCTGATATTCGTCCGCCATCGGCAGGCGCCAGGCGCGGTCGCCGGACTGCTCGGATGCGCCAATCAGCTCGTGCGCTAGCGGATTGTGGTTCGACAGCAGGCCGCTGACGTGGTGGCCGAGCGCGATAACGCAGGCGCCGGTCAGGGTCGCCACGTCGATCACCACTTCCGGATCGAAGCGCTCTACGTAGGTCAGCGCGTCGCACAGCACCAGACGGCCTTCCGCATCGGTGTTCAGCACTTCCACCGTCTGGCCGGACATGGTGGTCAGCACGTCGCCCGGACGCATGGCGCGGCCGTCCGGCATGTTTTCACAGCCCGCCAGCACGCCGACCACGTTAAGCGGCAGGTTCAGCTCCGCCACCATGCGCATCACGCCGTAGACCGACGCCGCGCCGCACATGTCGTACTTCATCTCATCCATCGATTCCGCCGGCTTGATGGAGATGCCGCCGGAGTCGAAGGTCAGCCCTTTGCCCACCAGCACGATAGGGCGCGCTTCCGCGTCCGGGTTGCCTTTGTACTCGATGACCGACATCAGCGACTCGTTCTGCGAGCCGGCGCCGACCGCGAGATAGGCGTTCATGCCCAGCTCCTTCATCTGCTGTTCGCCGATGACGCGGGTGGTGACGTTTTTGCTGTAGGCGTCCGCCAGCTGGCGCGCCTGCGAGGCGAGATAGGCGGCGTTGCAGATGTTCGGCGGCATATTGCCGAGATCTTTCGCCGCCTTCACGCCGGCGGCGACCGCCAGACCGTGCTGGATAGCGCGCTCGCCGCTGGTGAGTTCGCGGCGCGTCGGCACGTTGAACACCAGCTTGCGCAGCGGACGGCGCGGCTCGGTTTTGTTGCTTTTCAGCTGGTCGAAGTTATAAAGCGCTTCTTTAGAGGTTTCGACCGCCTGACGCACTTTCCAGTAGGTATTGCGGCTTTTTACATGCAGCTCGGTCAAAAAGCAGACCGCTTCCATCGAGCCGGTGTCGTTCAGCGTATTGATCGTCTTCTGGATCACCTGCTTATACTGGCGCTCGTCCAGCTCGCGCTCTTTGCCGCAGCCAATCAGCAGAATGCGCTCGGAAAGAATGTTGGGTACATGATGCAGCAGCAGGGTCTGGCCCACTTTGCCTTCCAGCTCGCCGCGGCGCAGCAGGGCGCTGATGTAGCCATCGCTGATTTTGTCTAACTGCTCGGCGATCGGCGACAGACGACGCGGCTCGAAAACACCGACAACAATGCAGGCGCTGCGCTGTTTTTCCGGGCTTCCGCTTTTTACACTGAACTCCATGCACTCTCCTGAATCTTAAAGACAACGGCCGCGGCTGTCGCTAGAATGGTCCGCTTGATACCACAGAGGTAAAAAATTTTGTTGGTAATCAGCGTTCGAACTACGTTTAGTGTGGCAATGCGTTAATTTTCACCACCCTGACGCGTTTGTCATACCATTTTAGCTACGACGCAGGCCATTGATGAAGAAAAATGGCTAATAAGCGTTGAAACTAGCGATTTTCCTGCAAAAAGACAAGTTATCACAGGCGTACTAAGCGTGATCATCATTAGATATCTGGTTCGGGAAACGCTCAAAAGCCAGCTGGCTATCCTTTTCATCCTGCTGCTTATCTTCTTTTGTCAGAAGTTAGTGCGGATTTTAGGGGCTGCGGTGGACGGCGAAATCCCAACAAATCTCGTTCTGACTCTGTTAGGGCTTGGCGTGCCTGAAATGGCACAACTTATTCTGCCGTTAAGCCTGTTTCTGGCGATCCTGATGACGCTGGGCAAGCTCTATACCGACAGCGAAATCACCGTGATGCACGCCTGCGGATTAGGCAAAAGCGTGCTGGTGAAGGCGGCGATGGTGCTGATGCTGCTCACCTCCGTCGTGGCGGCGGTCAACGTTATCTGGCTCGGTCCCTGGTCCTCGCGCTATCAGGACGAGGTGACGCAAAACGCCAAAGCCAACCCTGGTGCGGCGGCGCTCGCGGCTGGCCAGTTCCAGAGTTCCAGCGACGGCAGTTCGGTGCTGTTTATCGAAAACGTCAAGGGCAACCAGTTCGGCAACGTCTTCCTGGCGCAGCTGCGTGCCAAAGGCAACGCGCGGCCGTCGGTGGTGCTGGCGGACAGCGGCCATATGGAGCAGCACAAAGACGGCTCGCAGGTGGTGACGCTGGATAAAGGCACCCGCTTCGAAGGCACGGCGATGCTGCGCGACTTCCGTATTACCGACTTCACCAACTACCAGGCGCGGGTCGGTTATAAAGAGGCGACGCTCGATCCGAACGACGCCGAGCAGTCCGATCTCACTACGCTGCTCAGCAATGACACGCCGGCGTTCCGCTCGGAGCTGCACTGGCGCTTTACGCTGATCTTCTCGGTGCTGGTGATGGCGCTGATGGTGGTGCCGCTCAGCGTGGTCAATCCGCGTCAGGGACGCGTGCTGTCGATGCTGCCCGCGATGCTGCTCTATCTGATCTTCTTCCTGCTGCAGAGTTCGCTGAAGTCGAATGCGGCGAAAGGGCGGCTCGACCCGGCGATCTGGATGTGGGTGGTGAATATCAGCTATCTGCTGCTGGCGGTAGCGCTTAACCTGTGGGATACGGTGCCGATGCGCCGCGTGCGCGCCCGCTTCAGCCGCGGAGGTTCCGTCTGATGTTTCGCGTTCTCGACCGTTATATCGGTAAAACCATTTTCAATACCATCATGCTGACGCTGTTCATGCTGGTGTCGCTTTCCGGCATCATCAAGTTCGTCGATCAGCTGCGTAAGACCGGGCAGGGCGCCTATACCGCGCTCGCCGCCGGTTACTACACGCTGCTCAGCGTGCCGAAGGATATTGAGATCTTCTTCCCGATGGCGGCGCTGCTCGGCGCGCTGCTCGGCCTGGGCACGCTGGCGCAGCGCAGCGAGCTGGTGGTGATGCAGGCAGCGGGCTTTACCCGCATGCAGGTGGCGCTGTCGGTGATGAAAACCGCTATCCCGCTGGTGCTGCTGACCATGGCGATCGGCGAGTTTCTCGCCCCGGCGGGTGAGCAGATGGCGCGTAACTACCGCGCGACCCAGCTCTACGGCGGCGCGCTGGTGTCGACGCAGAACGGCCTGTGGGCGAAGGACGGCAATAACTTTATCTATATCGAACGCGTGCGCGGCGATAACCAGCTCGACGGCGTCAGCATCTATAACTTCAGCGACGACCGTCGTCTGAAGAGCGTGCGCTACGCCGCCAGCGCCACCTGGGACCAGGCGAACAAGCGCTGGAATCTGGCGCAGGTGGATGAGTCAGATCTCAACGATCCGAAGCAGATTAGCGGCTCCCAGAGCCTGAGCGGCGAATGGAAAACCAACCTGACGCCGGACAAGCTCGGCGTGGTGGCGCTCGATCCCGACGCGCTGTCGATTCGCGGCCTCTATAACTACAGCAAGTACCTGAAGCAGAGCGGCCAGGAGTCGGGACGCTACCGGCTCAATATGTGGAGCAAGATTTTCCAGCCGCTGTCGGTGGCGGTAATGATGCTGATGGCGCTGTCGTTTATCTTCGGGCCGCTGCGCAGCGTGTCGATGGGCGTACGCGTGGTGACGGGCATCAGCTTCGGCTTCCTGTTCTACGTGCTGGATCAGATCTTCGGCCCGCTGAGCCTGGTGTACGGTCTGCCGCCGATAATGGGGGCCATCCTGCCCAGCGCCGCCTTCTTCGCCATTAGCCTGTTCCTGCTGGTTAAACGGCGTTAAGCCCAGGTATCAACCCAGAAGCAAAAATGAGGCCGCAAATTGCGGCCTCACTCTTATAACGCACTGAAAACCAGTAGCCTTTACCGGTATCGCTAATGACTCGCTTTTTCAGCTATGCCAGGCTCTGCGCAGGTTTTTTCAGAGTCAGGAAAGATGAAGAAGAAAAAGAGTACGCCGACCCCGCACGACGCCGTCTTCCGACAACTTCTCAGCCAGCCGGACGTGGCGCGCGACTTTATGGAAATCCACCTGCCGCCGCAACTCCTTGCGCTCTGCGACCTCAGCACGCTCAGGCTGGTCTCCGGCTCTTTCGTAGAGGATGATCTGCGCCCTTACTTCAGCGACGTGCTCTACAGCATGAAAACCCGCAGCGGCGACGACGGCTATGTGCAGGTGCTGATTGAGCATCAGTCGACACCAGATAAACAGATGGCGTTTCGGCTGTTGCGCTACGCGGTGGCGGCGATGAAGCGCCACCTCGACGCCGGACATAAGAGGCTGCCGCTGGTGATACCGGTGCTGTTTTACGCCGGTCAGCGCAGTCCTTATCCATATTCAACCTGCTGGCTGGACGGGTTCGGCGACCCGGCGCTGGCCGCCGCTCTTTACGGCAAGGCTTTTCCGCTGGTCGACGTCACCGTTATTCCTGACGATGAAATCGTGCAGCATCGTCGTATGGCGGCGCTGACGCTGCTGCAAAAACATATTCGCCAGCGCGATTTAGCAGAGATAATGGACCTGCTGGTAGCCGCCTGGCAGGCGGACAAATCTTCATCACAAACACTCTCGCTGGTAAACTATATTATTCAGGCAGGCGAAACCACAGACGCCAGCGCCTTTGTTCGAGAACTGGCACAGCGGATGCCGCAACAAGAGGACGCTCTGATGACGATTGCAGAACAGCTTAAGCAGGAAGGTGAGCTAAAGGGCAAGCTTGAGGGCAAACTGGAAGTCGCGCGCAGCCTGCTGAAAATGCAGCTGCCGCGCGACACCATCTTGCAGGCTACCGGGCTGACGGAAGAAGAATTAGACCGCCTCGACGACCAGTAACCGTCCTAAGCTGTACTCCACACCGATCAACACAATAAAAGAACCCGCCTTAAAAAGCGGGTTCTGTCTGTCGCGTTGCGGGGTTTTAATGCGCCAGCAGCGGCAACAGCGCCGGGAGCTGCGACAGCAGATAGAGGATCAGCCCGATGGTGCCGCCCACCAGTGTGCCGTTGATGCGGATAAACTGCAGATCCTTGCCGATATTCAGCTCAATCTGCTGCGACATATCGCGCGCGTCCCAGCTCTTCACCGTATCGCTGATATGACGCGTCAGGAAGGCGGCGAACTCCGGCGCGACGCTGCGCGCGGCCTCCTCCAGATGACGGTTCATCGAGGCGCGTAGCGCGTCGTCGCGCGCCAGATTCTCGCCCAGCCACAGCGCCGCCTGACGCACCTTCTCCTGCACGCGCGAATCGTCGCTGCTGAGATCGGTTTTCAGCCAGGCGCGCAGGTCGTTCCACAGCTCGCCGATATAGCGGTTCAGCGACGCATCCTCTTTGATCCAGCGCTTTATCTCCTCCGCGCGCGCCGCCATTTCGGGATCGTGCTTCAGCTTCTCAATCAGCCGATCCACCGCGCGGTTAAAGCCGAGGCGCAGCTCGTGGCCCTGATCGGCCGCCACGTCGTCCAGCACCGAATCCACCGCGTTGGCGACCAGCTCGGCGCTGTGCTCGCCCAGCCAGTCGGTCGGCAGCATTTTGGCCTTAATGGGATGCTCGCGCTTCAGCCAGCGCACAATCTGCATGGCGATAAATTCGCGCGTGGCGGGTTTATGCATCAGGCGCAGCAGCTGATCGATCGCCGCGTCGAGCAGCTCCTGATGGCGGTTGTTTTTGGTCAGGCTCTCCAGCAGCACCGCGCTGGTCTGCGACAGATCGACCTTGTCGATGGCGCGATGCACCGCGCGGCGCATAAAGGCCTGAATACGCGCGTCGTCGGTAAGATCGAGGAAGCCGCGCATCACCTGTAAAAGATGACGCCCGACGCGGTCGGCATTGCCCGGCGCGTTAAGCCACTGCGCCAGCATCTGCGCCGGATCGTGACGGCGGATCAGCGCCAGCAGCGAGTCGGTATCAAGAAACTTCTCCTGCACGAAGCGGCCAAGGTTGTCGCCAATGCGATCTTTATTGCGCGGGATAATCGCCGTATGGCGCGAGATAAAAGGCACCGGCACGCGGCGAAACAGCGCCACTACGGCGAACCAGTCCGCCAGCGCGCCGACCATCGCCGCCTCAGCGATCGCCTTTACGCCGCTGACCCAGAAGCTGGGCGGCAGAAAAAGGGTGGTGATAAAGGTGGCGGCGGCCAGCAGCAGCAGGCCGAGCGCCAGACGTTTTGTCCGTTTAAGTTCGCGTAATTTATCCATGCTCACAGCTTAGCAGAGGCCAAACCGCTGCGGAAATCGCCTTAGCGACGGCGTCCGCCCAGCAGGCTGCCGAGCACGCCGCGAATAATCTGGTTGGCGATCTGCCGCGTGGCGCTCTTCGCCACGCTCTGCACAATCCCGTCATGCTTGCCGCCGCGCGGGCCGGTATGGCCGAACAGCACCTCTTTCAGTCCGCCGAGAATGCCGTCGTCGACCTCGACCTTGTTGCCCTTCGCCTGTGGCGCGTCAGCCTGCTCGCTGGCGCCTTTCACGCCCTGGTGCAGCTTCTCACAGGCGGACTCGCGGTCGATCTCCTCGTCATATTTGCCCGCCAGCGGCGAGTGGTTGATCAGGCCGTTGCGCTCGTCGAGGGTAACCGGCCCCATACGCGAGCCGGGCGCGATCACCATTGCGCGCTCAACCACCGACGGGCTGCCTTTTTCATCAAGGAAAGAGATCAGCGCCTCGCCGGTGCCCAGCGCCTGAATCGCCTCGACGGTATTGAACGCCGGGTTGGCGCGCAGGGTGTCGGCGGCGCTCTTCACCGCCTTCTGATCTTTCGGCGTAAAGGCGCGCAGCGCGTGCTGCACGCGGTTGCCGAGCTGGCCGAGCACGCTCTCGGGCACGTCGGCGGGGTTCTAGGTGACGAACCAGACGCCGACGCCTTTCGAGCGGATCAGGCGCATCACCTGTTCGACCTTCTCCAGCAGCACCGGCGGCGCGTCGTTGAACAGCAGATGCGCCTCGTCGAAGAAGAACACCATCTTCGGCTTCTCCAGATCGCCCGCCTCCGGCAGATGCTCGTACAGCTCCGACAGCAGCCACAGCAGGCTGGTGGCATAGAGCTTAGGCTGCTGGTAGAGCTTGTCCGCCGCCAGAATATTGATAAAGCCTTTGCCGTCGGCGTCGACGCGCATCCAGTCGCGGATATCGAGCATCGGCTCGCCGAAGAAGTGCTCCGCGCCCTGCTGCTCCAGCGCCAGCAGCCCGCGCTGGATGGCGCCCACCGACGCGCTGTTGATATTGCCGTACTGCGTCTGGAAGCTTTTGGCGTTGTCGCCGATGTACTGCGTCATCGCGCGCAGATCTTTGAAGTCGAGCAGCAGCAGTCCCTGATCGTCGGCGACGCGGAAGATAATCTGCAGCACGCCGCTCTGGATCTCGTTGAGATTCAGCAGGCGCGCCAGCAGCAGCGGGCCGAGGTCGGAGACGGTGGCGCGCACCGGATGGCCCTGTTCGCCGAAGATATCCCACAGCATCACCGGATTGCGCTGCGGCTGCCAGTCGGTGACGCCAATCTTCGCCAGCCGCGCCAGCAGTTTCTCGCTCTGCTGGCCTTCCGCCGCGATGCCGGTCAGGTCGCCTTTCACGTCCGCCATAAATACCGGCACGCCGACAGAGGAGAAAGATTCAGCCAGCTTCTGCAGCGTCACGGTTTTGCCGGTGCCGGTCGCGCCGGTGATCAGCCCGTGGCGATTCGCCATGGCGGGTAGAAGGTGGAGTTTCACATCGGGCGTCTGGGCAATAAGCAGCGGGGCGGTCATAGGTTCACTCTCTGACAAAGGACATTGTCTGAAGGATAGCAAGCGCGGCGGGGGAAAGAGAGAGTATTACGCTGAAACGGCTGTGCGATATAAGCGCCGTTGAGGCTGGCGCGCTGGACGATGCCCGCGCGCCACGAGAGTTATTTTTGCACCTCATCCAGCAGCAGCATGCTGACGCCGATGCCCTGCTTAACGTTGCTGAGGTTTTTGCGCACCGCCACCTGCTGCGCGCCCTGCAGAATAGTGACGAACGGCGAACTCTGCTGCACCTCGGTCTGCAAATGGGTGTAGAGCGCGCGGCGCTGCGCGGCATCGCTTTCGCCCGCCGCCTTGCGCGTTTCGGCGCTCAGCGCAGGAATATCCCAGCCGACGCGCCACGCCAGGGTTTTCGAGCCGCCCGGCACGTTATAGGCGAAGGCGCTGGCGTTGGTGTTCGGATCGATATAGTCCGCGCCCCAGTAAATAAAGATGGACTGGAAATCGCGGCCGCGCATTTTGCTCCACAGCTCCGATTCCGCCACCGGCTGAATATCCAGATTAACGTCCGCCTTTGCGAAGCTCGCCTGCAGCGCCTGCGCCACGTCGATATAGGGCGGCTGGTTCACCACCGTCAGGGCGATATGGGTGCCCGGCGCGATGCCGCCATCCTTCAGGATCGCCTTTGCCTTACTGACGTCGTAGTGGAACGGGGTGGTGTTGAGCGCGCCGTCAAAGCCGTCCGGCAGGAAACTCTGATGAATGCGGTACTGACCTTTCAGCAGCTGGTTGGCGATACTGTCGTAATCCACCAGCCAGCGCGCCGCCTGCCACAGCGCCGGGTTGCCGAGCGCCGGCTGCTGCGCGTTTTTGGTGTTGAAGCCGAGGTAGTAGACCAGGCTCGACGGGAAGGCGTCGATACGCACGTTGGCATCGCTCTTCAGCGCGGCGATCTGATCGGGGCCGAGCTGATAGGCGACATCCACATCGCCCTGCTGCACCAGCAGGCGACGGGTGCCGGGATCGGCGACGCCCTTCAGCAGCACGCGCTTCAGGTGCGGCTGCGGGGCGGCGTGCGGATTGGCCTCCAGCACCAGCGCCTGCAGCGGCACAAACTGTTTGATGGAAAACGCGCCGCTACCCGCGGAATGGGTCTTCAGCCAGCCGTTGCCGGTGTCGTTATTGCTGGCGTGCTGCAGCGCGGTTTTGCTGTCGACTACTGAGCTAACCGGCGCGGTGAGCAGGCGCAGCGCCAGATCCTGACCGATTTGCGCCGGCCAGCGGATCTCCAGCTGGTGGTCATTGAGCGCCGTGAACTGGCTGTCGATATTGTCAGGCGTCCAGCCGAACTCGCCGAGAATAAACGAGGGCGCTTTGTTGAGCTTCACCGCGCGCGTCAGCGAGAAGATGACATCCTGCGCGGTCACCGGATTGCCGCTGACGAAGCGCGCATCGGGATTGAGGTTGAAGATCAGGCTGTGGGGCGTTTCGCCCTGCTGCCAGCTGCGCGCCAGCAGCGGCGACAGCTTTTGTGGATCGTCTTTATTCGGCTCTGCCAGCGTCTGGTAAACATTACGCAGGCTGCTGTTGCTGACCGTTTCAAAGCTCTCTGCCGGATCGAAACTGATAATGCCGTCGAGCGGCACGGCGATAACCAGCGTATCTTTCGGCGTCCCGGCGTGCGCCATCGGCGCTAAGGCCAGCGCGCTTAACATCACAAGCAAAATGCGTCGCATAGAGGTTTATCCTGAGTCGTTGATAAACCGACTATATCCGCGGCGCGCCAGAGTCAAAATGCCGCTTGTTATGAGCTTTGCATAAAAAAATCGTCTCTGTTTTTGGCGCTTTTCACTGTTTTAGCGCGGTGGTGATGAGGGAAATGCATTTATTTAGCGCCCGCCCCAAAATAGCCGTTTGATAAAAGAGCGATCACATTTTCCGCAATATGTCATTGCTGCTGTAAATAAGTGAATATATTGTTGCCGATGAGAACGGTTCTCTTGTATGGAAGTATGATTTTTTTTGATTGATTATTTTCGGCAACTGTCACTTACCGTAAATAAAAATGGTCCTGCGCACAAATTTTCTGGTTAATAAATCATCAATTGTGCATTTTTAAACAAAATTCCCGCCTTCACAGCCCGTTACCCGCCTGTAACCATCCAATAACACAATTATAAATTTTCACTAAAACACATTTCTACTTTTATTGTTACATTTAGACATATCTATATCCCTAATATTGCCGCGGAAATGACCGATAAGATTTGTGTTTAACAAATATATTACTTTTACAGCAAGTGAGAGTCGTGCCGCTATGCTTCTTGAAAAACCCACCACCAGACGAAAGTTTTTGCTCGGGTCTCTACTGGCATTGCCGCTAGGTGACCTGGTTTTAAAAGGGCTGACCGCAGCGCAGGCGGCAGAAATGGCCGCGCCGGATCTGGCCGACTATAAACCGGGCTTTTTTAGCGCGGACGAGTGGCAGTTTATTCTGGCCGCGACCGATCGCCTGATCCCGGCAGGCGGCAAAGGCAAAGCGCCAGGCGCGCTGGAAACCAACGTGCCGATCTTTATCGACCAGCAGCTGCAGACCAGCGAGTTCGGCGATGAGATCTACATGCAGGGCCCGTTCAACGTCCACGCCGATCCCACCTTCGGCTACCAGATTCCGTTTACGCCGCAGCAGATGTACCACACGGCGATCAAGCTGGTGACGCAGTGGGTGCAGACCACCTATAACAAGCCGTTCCAGCAGCTCACGCTGGAAGAGAAAGATGACGTGTTGACCAAACTCAACAAGAACGGCATCGACTTCGCCGCGCTGGGCGAAGGCAATCTGAAAGCGTCGCAGTTCTTCAGCCAGCTGCTCTCTGATACCAAGCACGGCTATCTCGCGGATCCGATGTACGGCGGCAACAAAGGCATGAAAGCCTGGATCGCTATCGGCTTCCCGGGCGCGCGCGCCAGCTTCACCGAATGGGTGAAGCAGCACAACGTGCCTTATCCGCTGGGACCGGTCAGCCTTTTGGGTGAACGCGCTTAACGGCGTTGAATCAGGTATTTGAGACAGGATTATCATGGCACAGATTACTAAAAAAGAAGTCGACGTCGTCGTTTGCGGCCTCGGCTGGGCCGGCTCGCTGATGAGCATCGAACTGGCGCTGGCGGGCCTTGAAGTGCGCGCCTTAGAGCGCGGCGGCGAGCGCGACTACCCCGATTTCGCCTACCCGAAACCGGCTGACGAATACGCCTATAACGTGCGCAACAAAGTGTTTGCCACGCCGAAAGAAGTGGCGGTCACCGTGCGCTACGACACCACCCAGACCGCGCTGCCGACCCGTAAATGGGGCGCGTTCGCGCCAGGCACCGGCGTGGGCGGCGCAGGCATGCACTGGACGGCGGTACTGATCCGTCCGACGCCGACCGACATCAAGCTGAAAACCTACGTGGACGAGGCCTACAAGCCGGGCATCCTGCAGGAAGATATGCGCGTGATGGACTTCCCGTTCAGCTGGGAAGAGATCGAGCCTTACTACTACAAGTTCGAGCTGATCTGCGGCCAGTCGGGCACCACCGGCAACCTGCGCGGTCAGATTCTGGAAGGCGGCGACCCGTTCGAAGGTCCGCGCTCCGAGCCTTACCCGCTGCCGGCGCTGGAAGACACGCTGAACAACGTGATGTTTAAAGAAGCGGCGACGAAGCTGGGCTACCATCCGTTCCCCAACCCGTCGGCGTGCGTTTCCCGCGCGTGGAAAAACCCGTACGGCAACCAGATCGCACCCTGCAACTACTGCGGCTACTGCTCGAAGTACCCGTGCCTGAACTACTCCAAAGCGTCGCCGCAGACCGCGGTGATGGATGCGCTGAAGCGCATGCCGAACTTCTCCTACGAAGTGCACGCGGAAGTGGTGAAGGTGGTGCTGCATGACGACAAGAAGACCGCCAAAGGCGTGATCTACTACGACGTCGACGGCAACGAAGTGTTCCAGCCGGCGAAGATTGTCGTGCTCTCCAGCTTCCAGCTCTACAACGTGCGTCTGATGCTGCTCTCCGGCATCGGCAAGCCGTATAACCCGATCACCGAAGAGGGCGTGGTAGGACGTAACTACGCCTTCCTGTCGAACGGCGGCGCGACCCTGTTCTTCAAGGATAAAAACTTCAACCCGTACGCCACCGCAGGCGCCACCGGTCAGATGTTCAATGACATCTCCCCAGGCAACTTCGACGGTCCGGGCCTCGGCTTCCTCGGCGGCGCGAAGATCCACAGCTCGCAGGCCACCGGCACGCCGATCGCCACCTCGCTGCCGAAAGGCACGCCGAACTGGGGTATGGGCTACAAAGAGGGTCTGGAAGAGTGGTACGGCCACTCCATGAAGATCAGCATCACCACGACCTGCCAGTCGTACCGCGACGTCTATCTGGACCTCGATCCGAACTACACCGACCACCGTGGCCAGCCGCTGCTGCGTATGACCTTTAACTGGAAACAGAACGAGCTCAAGCTGCAGCAGTATCTGAAGGGCATCGTCGGCAATATCGGCAAAGAGCTGAACCCGGACAGCATGAGCATGAGCTTCCTGCCGATGGACGCCAACTTCGACCTGACCAAGTACGTCTCCACCCACAACGTGGGCGGCGCGGTGATGGGCGACAACCCGAAAACCTCTGCGCTGAACAAGTATCTGCAGAGCTGGGACGTGCATAACGTGTTTGTACCGGGCGGCAACGCTTTCCCGCAGAACTTCCAGGCGAACCCGACCGATACCATCGGCGCGATTACCCTGATGGCGGCGCAGGCGATCAAGGAACAGTATCTGAAGAACCCCGGTCCACTGGTACAGGCATAAGCATATGAAACTGAAATCATTGTTACTCGCCAACGCCGTGCTGCTGGGATGCATGGCGAATCAGGCGCATGCGGAAGATGAGGCCCAGCTGATCAAGAAGGGCGAATACCTGTCGCGTCTCGGCGACTGTATGGCCTGTCACTCTGTCGCGGGCAAGCCGGACTATTCCGGCGGGCTGGCGATTGAGTCGAACCTCGGCACCATCTATTCGACCAACATCACGCCGGACAAGGCGCATGGTATCGGCAACTACAGCGAGCAGCAGTTCTCCGACGCGGTGCGCAAAGGCGTGCTGCCGGACGGTTCGCGCCTCTATCCGGCGATGCCGTACCCGGACTACGCCAAAATCAGCGATGAAGATATGCACGCGCTGTATGTCTACTTTATGAAGGGCGTGCAGCCGAGCGCCGAGCAGCCGCCGGAGACCAGCCTGAGCTTTCCGTTCAGCCAGCGCTGGGGCATGCGTTTCTGGAACTGGGCCTTTACCAGCGACAAGCCGTTCCAGCCGATCGGCGGCGCCTCTGAAGAGATCAACCGCGGCGCCTATATCGTCGAGAGCCTCGGCCACTGCGGCAGCTGCCACACGCCGCGCGGCCTCGGCATGAACGAGAAGGCGCTCGACAGCGGCGATGCGAAGTTCCTGGCGGGCGGCAGCCTGAATAACTGGGACGTGCCGTCGCTGCGCGGTCTGCCGCGCTGGAGCGAGCAGGAGATCGTCGATTACCTGCAGACCGGCCGTAACGACAAGGCAGCGGTAGGCGGCGAGATGAAGTCGGTGATTGAGCACAGCAGCTCGCATATGACCGACGCCGATCTCAAAGCGGTCGCGGCCTACCTGAAGTTCCTTGGCGGCAATCCGCCGCTGCAGGCCTATAACGTGCAGGCGCAGCAGCAGACTGAAGCGAAGCTGACGGCGGCGAAGAACCTGAGCGAAGGCGAGCGTCTCTATCTCGACAACTGCGGCGCCTGCCACTTTGTCACCGGTAAAGGCGCGCCGGGGATTTTCCCGGAGCTGGATCAGGCAACCATCGTTAACGCTAAAGATCCGACCGGACTGATCCACACTATCCTGGAAGGCGCGCAGCAGCCGTCTACCGAGAAGGCGCCGTCAACGCTGGCGATGCCGGGCTTCGGCAAGCGCCTGAGCGACGATGAAGTGGCGCAGCTCGCGACCTTTATCCGTCAGGGCTGGAGCAACAACGCGCCGGCGGTGAGCAAGGATCAGGTTGCGGATGTGCGGAAGTCGCTGAAGCACGACTAAAGGGCACTGCGTCTTCTTTCAGACGGCTGAGAAGTAAGAGAAGGGCGCCGCGGCGCCCTTTTTTGTTGGCTGTTATGTGCAGACGCGGGTGACAAGGCCCGATCGCAAAGGCGCTTTACGCATCCTTGCCCGCTCGGCCCGCGACATCCCTGTCGCGGGACGCTTTGCTCTTCGGGCCATGTCACCCGCGTTTCAAGTTTGTTAGCTGCCTGATAGAACATACTGACCGCCTGACGTGCGCTCTTCGACACTTGCCTTAATGGAAGTTATGTCCCACTTCCAGCACGCCGTTAATCACAAACTGCACGCCCATACAGACCAGCAAAAAGCCCATCAGGCGCGAAATCGCCTCGATGCCGCCTTTCCCCACCAGCTTCATAATGCTGCCGGAACTGCGCAGCGCGACCCACAGGATCACCGCCACCAGCAGAAAGGTGAGCGGGGGTGCTACGGCAATCACCCACGCGGGAAAATCGACGCCGCTTTTCACCGTGGAGGCGGAGCTGATAATCATCGCGATGGTGCCGGGACCGGCAGTGCTCGGCATCGCCAGCGGTACAAAGGCGATATTGACCGGCTCCTGACGCGTGTCGCTGTTCTCCAGCTCATCCTGCTTGTGCTGCGCCTCTACCGAATGGCCAACCGGCTGTGCGGGAAACAGCATGCGAAAGCCGATAAAGGCGACGATCAGCCCGCCCGCGATGCGCAGGCCGGGAATCGAGATGCCGAAGGTATTAAGCACCGCGTTGCCCGCGTACCAGGCCACCATCATAATGGCGAAAACATAGATGGAGGCCTGAAGCGCCTGACGGTTGCGCTCGCTGAAGTTCATCTCGCCCGCCAGCCCCAGGAACAGCGCCACGGTGGTGAGCGGGTTAGCGAGCGGCAGCAGCACGATCAGCCCTAATCCCACCGCTTCTAATAACGCCTGCATATGCGTCCTCTTCTGTCGCGGGATTAGTGTTTAGGCCGTTCCATCGCTTCCAGCAGCTCCGGGAAGAAATCTTCCAGCAGCTCAGGCGTCATCAGCTCTGGATAGCGCATCAGGTGCTCGCGGATGCGTTCGCTCAGCTCCGGGATCAGGCTCTGCGCGGCGGCAAGCGCGGTGATCTTCTTCTGCTTCACCAGGCGCAGCACGTCATCCGGCAGGCTGTCTTCGTCGTCTTCCTCTTCCACCTCTTCCAGCGCGTCGAGATCGTCGAACATATCGAGCAGCGCCTCAATCTGCGGCGTGCGCGACACATACTCTTCCGGCTTCTCCTCTTCCAGATAGCGCAGCAGCGCGCGCACCGGCGTGCCGTCCGGCGTGGCGGGCGGCGAGGAGGTGAACCACTCCAGCATCAGATGGGTGCTGACGCGATGAACGTGATAGCCGTTATCCACCAGCTCGTCGGCGAGGATATCGGCGGTGTCGTGCTCAAGCAGGCAGATATGGGTGCGATTTGGCGTGAACTGTTCCAGCCACTGGTAGATCTCTTCAATAACCGCATCGTCGTACTGAAAATTTTTGCTCAGATAGCTGCCGTCCGGCTGGTGTACGGTCGCGAAAATGAGATCGGGATCGAAGTAAATCGCAATGTTGATGCCTTTCATGCGTGCTGTCCTTTGTAGTGCAAAACCTCACTATAGCCTCAGGGCGCGCAGAAAAACATGGGGCGACCAGCAGCCTGCGCTGCTGGCGTTAAAAATTAATGTAATTCAGCGCGATCCAGCCCGTATGCGCTGTCGAGCGCGCCCGGCGCCATCTGCGACAGGATCTGCAGGCGGTTCCAGCTGTTGATCACCGCGATGGTAAAGGCCAGCTCGCTGATCTCTACCTCAGAGAAGTGCTCGCGCAGCTCGCCGTAGAGCGCTTCGCTGACGCCCTGTTCGCCGATGCGCGTCAGGGCTTCGGTCAGCGCCAGCGCCGCTTTTTCCCGCGCGTTAAACAGCGGCGACTCGCGCCAGATAGCGACGTGATGCAGACGCAGCTCGCGCTCGCCGTGCAGCTTCGCCTCCTTCACGTGCATGTCGAGGCAGAACGCGCAGTGATTGAGCTGCGAGGCGCGGATATCCACCAGATGCTTCAGCGTGGCGTCCAGCGAGGTTTTGCGTAGCGCCATGGAGACGTCGCCGAGGGATTTAGCCAGCGCCGGAACGGTTTTAAAGTGGTTAACGCGTGATGTCATGATGCTTTCCTTTTTCAGAACAGTGAGTTGATAGTGTTTAACGCATGGGGCAATGCGGTGGCGCGGCTGACGGGATCGTGCGTGCCGTCGACGCGGATAAATTCCACATCCTCGATGCCGATGTAGGCGAGCGCGACGCGCACGTAGGGCGTGAACTGGTCATCCTGCGTAAATGGCCCGTGAGCGAAAACGCTGCCGCTGGCGACCACGCAGTAGACCTTCTTGCCTTCAACCAGCCCGACTTTGCTGCCGTCGGCGGTAAAAGCGAAGGTGCGGCCAGCGCGGGTAATGTGATCGAACCAGGCTTTAAGCACCGAAGGCAGGCCGAGGTTCCACATCGGCGAGGCGATCACCAGCGTGTCGCAGGCGAACAGCTGATCTACCAGCCTTTCCGAGTTTTCGATAGCGCTGCGCTGGGCGCTGGTGCGCGCCTCCGGCGGCGTAAAAAAGGCGCCGATGGTAAAGGCGTCCAGATGCGGCAGCGGATGCTGCGCCAGATCCAGCACCGTCTCTTCCAGCTGCGGATGGCGGGCGCGCAGCCGCTCGACCAGATGCGCCGAGGCGGCGCGCGACGCGGATCCGCTGATATCGGGGCTGACGTTGATATGCAGTAGTTTCATAAGTGACTCTTTCGCGGCTAAACAATGGAGAGATGATAAGCTTCTATGTCAGAGTAGAAAGGGCCATAAAACGTGAAAACAGGTAGGACATAGCGGTGGGGTACAGAGAGATTTACGCGCGCTATCGTCAGCAGATCCAGGCGGGCGTGCTGAAGCCGGGCGACCGCGTGCCAGCGATCCGCGTGCTGGCCAGCGAGCTGCGCGTGGCACGCAAAACGGTAGAAGCCGCCTATGAGATTCTTGTAGGCGAAGGCTACTTCGTTAGCCAGGGCGCGAAGGGCACGCGCGTCAATCCGGCGCTTACGCCTGTCACCAAAGAGGAGCCAGCGTGGCAGCCAGAGGAGAGCGACCTGCCGCTGCGCATTGAGCAGCGGGAGAGCAAGGGCGAGATGCGGCTCGGCATTCCGTCGCTGGACGCCTTTTCGCTGAAGAAGTGGCTGCTGATTTCCGGCAAAGCGGCGCGCAGCCTGCGGCCGGATGAGATGCTGATCCCGCCCGTGATGGGCTACACGCCGCTGCGCGAGGCGATCGCCAGCTACCTCAACATCTCGCGCGGGCTCGACTGCCAGCCGGAGCAGATCTTTATCACCAGCGGCTACCGCGCCAACCTGCGGCTGATTCTGGCGGTGCTGGCGCAGGCGGGCGACAAGGTGCTGTTCGAGGATCCCGGCTACTTCTTCGGGCAGAAATTGCTGAAGCGGATCGCACCCAACCTGCACTATGTGCCGGTCGATCGCGACGGGATCGACGTCGATCATCTGCTGCGCTATCACGCCGACGCGCGCTTTGCGGTGGTGACGCCGACCCATCAGAGCCCGCTGGCGGTGACGCTGTCGCTGCCGCGCAAGCATCAGCTGCTGGCGTGGGCGCAGGAGAACGAGAGCTGGATTATCGAGGATGACTATGACGGGGAGTTTCACTACACGCGCAAGGTGATCCCGGCGCTAAAAAGCCTCGATACGCACGACCGGGTGATCTACACCGGCACCTTCAGTAAAACCATTATGCCTGCGATGCGCATCGGCTATCTGGTGATGCCCAAAGCGACGCTGGCGCGCTTTCGCGAGCTGGGTGAGATTCTGGAGAACGGCCTGCCGCTGCTGCCGCAGAAGATCCTCGCGCAGTTTCTCAGCGAAGGGCACTTCTATCGCCATATTAAAAAGATGCGCATTCTCTATCAGCAGCGACGCCGCATGATGCTCGACGCGCTGCAGGCCTGCTTCCCGGATCTGTTTGAGTATCAGCTTACCGACGGCGGCATGCATATCGTCGCCTTTCTGCGGCGCGGCATTCAGGATGTGACGCTGGCGGAGGTGTGGCAGCGTCATCAGCTGCGCGTGCTGCCGCTCTCCGGCTGGTATATGCAGACGCAGAAGCGCTATGGGCTGGTGATTGGCTATACCAATATTCGATCCTATGAACAGGCGCTGGCGCTGCTGCAGGGCGTGGAGGAGGAGACGAGAAGGGCGATGGCGTGACCAACGGCTTAGAAGGCCGTTGCGCAAGAAGAGAGGCGCGAGGGACAGCTCGCGCCCGTACAGCGGCGGATTACATGCCGATGTATTTTTTGCCCTGCTTCAGCACCACGTCGCAGGCTTTGGTTTTCAGCTTCTCGCCCATCGGCGAGTTGCTCAGGCTCTGCAGATTCAGCTGCTGGCCGTTGCCGGTGTTAAGCAGGCCGGCGATGCCCTGCTGGTAGTCGGTGCTCTGCGTCTGTGCTGTCTGCGTGCTCAGGCCGAGCTTGTCCAGCACCTGCTCTTTCACCGACTTCACGTTGTTATCTACCACGTTATGCTGCACGCAGTACTGCATCACGCCTGCGGCGTTGGTCATGCTGTTGGAGCTGACCGCCTTGTCGCCACCGTTCAGCAGGCCCGTCAGCGAGCCGAGCGACAGCCCGCCGTTCTGCGCGTTGCTGTTGGTCGCGCTGGTGTTGCTGTTGTTCTGCTGGCTGAGCTGCGACGCCGCGCTGCTTAGCTGATCCTGCCAGCTTGCCGCTGATGCGCTACCTGCCAGCAGCAGCGCGCTGAACCCCATCCCCAAAATTGTGCTTAGCGTGGTTTTATTCATTTTACCCTCGTTAATGTTCAACCTGCGCGCGGTGAGTTGCTGCGCCAGTTTTGCTAAGAGGAATCTGAGGTGGGAAAGTTCCGAGTGCGGGAGGGGAGAAGGGTGGAATCGGAGGATTCTGTAGGGGAAGGGTTGGGGCGTGCTGGTGCGGGATGGGGTGAGAGAGGGTATGACGCTTTTTTGGACGTTTAGCGCGCAGGGAAGGTGATTCCGGTTGCGCGGCTGGTGGGTAACGGTATAATCCTCAACGTTTTCCGCATCCCTTCCGTGCCGGAGTGGCGAAATCGGTAGACGCAGTTGATTCAAAATCAACCGTAGAAATACGTGCCGGTTCGAGTCCGGCCTTCGGCACCATACAAAGCTTTATTCAAGTTTACTAACGTCTACTTTAGCTCATAAAAAAGTAAGTTAAGTCGGTTTCTGATTCAGCTTAGTCTGTTCACGTCTACTCAATCTCTTGAACATATACCAACTACTTAAATTTTACGAATGGGCAGGATATGCACCTTCGCTACTCCAATACCGTCTGATAGTAAATAGAAAGTGGTGGCATTGGGTGTTTATCCAACAGCATATCTGGGTGAAGCTCGCCGGAAGCGAGATGAGGCTGAAAAGTTTGTATCTGATGGTATCGACTCTTTCGGGACGGTATTTATGTGTTTCTGCTGCTTGCGATCTTGTGCCTACACAGGGTAATGACCCATATCATAAAAGATTAAGTCCTCATCGTTTGATTAAAGTGTTAGAACTTTTCAATGCTAATCAGAACAAAGCATTACCTAATGCAGAGAATTCTAAGTATATTTATGTAATCCATAAAAATGTCAGAAAATATTTATCTATATTTGAAGGCGATAAAAATTTACCTGTAGTTGATTATATGGTTGTTTTAAATCACGGGCGTACTCTTCCCGGAGGAGAGGAAAATATTCTTTCAGCGGTGTTCTTGAGTAGTATGGATGATAATGTAAAAAATATACCAGTCAAATTGAAATTAAAGTCCCAGCTTCGAAGTGGTTATGCTGAACGATACCAGGCTATTGCATCACAATACAGTTCTAGGATTGGTGTAGATTATGTATCGATGATGCCATAAAATATGCATGGCCGATATGATAAAGTGTTTTGTTATATCGGCTTTTTACAGTGTATTATTCTGATTTTATGTGTCCCCAAATTATAATTATCATTGTTATCGCTGCTTCAATCTTCTAAGCTTCATTGACTCAAGAGAAAATAACAATAAGGTTGTACTGTAAATAAATCCTGAGTTCGTTAGTAACTTTAGGTTTAAGGCGTTAGGTTGCTCACCTAAAAAATGAAATGCATATACTAAATAAATTGCTAATGCTGCCGTTCCAATCGTGGGGCCTATATCTCCCTGATCATGAGGTTCTAATGTGACATTGAACCTAAATATTAACCATTCATATCCCCATGTTAAAAAAACAACCATTGTCATTGCTGATAAAAGATATAATATGTTTTGAATATTAGGGTTTTTCAAAGCTGACTCGTTTTGGAAAAATTCACATGCTGACAAGCCAAAAAAAGTAAAATAAAGCGGTCTTGAACTAAATTTTTCAAAAATCTTAAATAAAGTATCCATATTCATTTCTCTAGAAGATATATATAAATTTTATGTATTATAATTGGTAGCGATTATGTTCACAACAAGAGAGAAGCAGAAAAGACCGAAGCGCGGTTGGAATATGTTGAAAGCGAGGCTTAATGGTTTCATGAGCTGTGAGCGATAGAGGCGTCAGTATCTAGGTGGAAATCTCATTCGATATGATTTTTGTGATAAATATAGTGGTAAAAAAATACGATTTATTAGCACAATTTCCGGGCGTCTTTTATTCTGAAAGCCTAAGAAATATATTCTCTATATATTATAATGTTTTCAGAAAAACCATATTTTAACCTGTTTAAATCTGGACTTACTCCCCTTCTTCTGATTATATATACAGGTATTTAGCGCGGCACGGATGTGCTGCAACACCTCCGCGCCGCTAATCACAACTACTATTTACGGAGAATAGTAATCATGACTGACACGCATTCTATTGCACAGCCGTCTGATCCAGAAGTCCTTCCATCAAATAATCGCCAAATAACCGTTGGCTATGCGAGTCGCTATCCGGATTACCGCAGAACTCCCGCCATTACCATGAAAGGGCAATGGCTGGAAGATGCTGGTTTTGCCAGTGGCACAGCAGTTGAAGTGAAGGTAATGAAAGGCTGTATTGTGCTCTCAGCCCAGCAGCAAGAAACTGAACTCATGCAGTCGCTGCGTCAGGCGTGCAAGCTGTCGGCGCGGAAACAAAAGCAGGTACTAGAGTTTATTAAGGTCATTGCCGGTAAACAAAAAGCCGCATAAATCGAAAACCGCTCCTGATACAGTATCGGGGGCGGTTAAATATCGCAAACCCGCTATCCCATTTTCCCAACTAACACATTCACCCACCGGTCGTTTCTTTCCCTTCGCTGATCCTCACTCATCCACTCCTGCATCACCTCCAATCCAGCAACGCCATACTCCCTCAGCATCCCCCCAATCTCCCCCTCGCGCATATCCGTAAACACCCGGCCATTATCTTCCCGCTCACCCTGACCATACTTAAAAGACGCATACAGCACGCCGCCAGCCTTCAATGCCCGCGCCAGCCGCCTGAACACCTCTGGCAACTCCGCCCGCGATACATGCAGCAGCGATGCGCAGCACCAGATCCCGTCATAGCGCGCAGATACATCCAGTTCCTGAAACCGCATCACCTTAACCGGCAAACCGCTATGCTGACTCGCCAGCTCAGCCAGTTCCGGCGAGGCATCAAACGCCTCAACCTGAAATCCCTGCTCAACAAAGGCTTTAGCATCGCGTCCTGAACCACAACCGGCATCCAGAACAGCGCCGTGCGCAGGGAGCAGGGCAGTGAAGCGATCGCGGATCTCTGCCATATCAACAGCGACCGTGCTCTCGAAGAACTGCTGCGCATAGCGCTGATAGTAGCGTTGCGTACTCAAAATAAGGCGTCTCCACAAGCCTGAGGCTGCCAGATATGGAACAACACGCTGCGCGCCGCCTGCCAGCCTGATGCCAGAAAGCTGCGCCGCATCGCTTCACTGTTGCCGGTCTGCTGAATCAGCGTCTCGCGCAGCGGCAGATGGCTGTTAATAAAATACTCGTTGCGCTTATGCAACCGTTCCAGCAGCGGCTGCGACGGGATATGGGCGAACTTGCCTTCCTTGCCGCGATTACAGCTCTGACACGCCAGCACCAGATTCCAGACGCCGTTGAGGTTCGGCACCTGGTCACGCGCCGCCCAGGGAATAAAGTGATCGATATCAGTGAGATCCGCGTGGCCGCGCTCAAGGCTGACCGGCCGATAGCAGTAGAAGCAGCGGCCTTTCTGGTAACCGTTCAGGCTGTTGCGACAGCTGGTGATATCGACGCGTCGCTCGCGCTGGCGCGTAAATAGAACCTGCTGCTCGCTGTCATACTCCACCGCCACCAGATTACGCGACACGCCCATCGACCAGGCCTGTTCGACCAGCCGCCAGCGCGCATCGGTTTCATGGATGAGGTTCTGAAACTGCTGGGTCTCGGTCAGCTTAAAGAACGCCTCGGTAAGCCGGATACCTTTTTGCGTTTTACGTTCATCGAGAAAAAAGCGCACGTCAATCTCTGCGCGGTTCACGTTGTGAAAGGCATCAATCACGTTAGCGAAGCCGCGCTTAACGGTAACCGCCAGCAGCGCCTCTTCACTGATTTTGCCATGATTGAACTGCGTACAGGCGTCGAGGAACTGGCTGCTTTTGGTGGTGATCTGCTTTGGCGCCTGTTCGAGATGACGGCACAGATGCTGGCTGAACGGACGCGCCAGCGCTTCCAGAGAGATGAGATCGTTGCCCTGCGTATGCAGATCGTAAAGCGCATGCGCCAGCGCGAATTTGTAGGATGCGACGTTGTTGCCGAACAGAATGACGCCGCGCCAGTAGTTCTCCAGCGTGGGATCGGCCTGATAAAAAAGCATGTTGCCTTGTCCTGAGCGAAGCCGATTTGCGAGCTGGCTTCCAGATTAACGAAACAAGTAACAGCTTTGCATAACAGGGAAAGAAATGCATCCCGGCCCCGATCCCTAATCTCAATCCCGCATACCCTTTCCCCAACTTCTTCTAAAAACCCCTTGCGATAACATATAGCGCTTCACTATTTCCCGATGCGTTTTATTAGTGCGAGGGTAAATCCGGGCATCCTCTCTGGAAAACGCACAATGACCTGGACAAGCTTACCGGTGCTGGATCTGGCGCAACTCGCCGGCAGTGAAACCGAACAAACCGAGTTTTTAACCCGCCTGCGCGAAAGCGCGCGCGACGTGGGCTTTTTCTACCTCATTAACCACGGCATCAACCCGCAGCTGCAGCAGAACGTGCAGAGCATTACGCGCGCCTTTTTCGATCTGCCGCAGGAAGAGAAGCTGCGCGTCTCGATGATCCACTCGCCGCACTTCCGCGGCTACAACCTGGCGGGCGTCGAGTACACCCGCGAGCAGCGGGACCAGCGCGAGCAGTTTGATATCGGCGCGGATCGCGAGCCGCTGCTGCTGCAGCCGGACGATGCGGCGTGGAAGCGCCTGCAGGGACCGAACCTCTGGCCGGAAGCGCTGCCGCAGCTGCGTCCGGTGATCAACGCCTGGCAGCAGGAGATGACCAACGTGGCGCTGCGCCTGCTGCGCGCCTTCGCCCGTTCGCTGTCGCTGCCGGAGGACGCCTTCGACGCGCTCTACGGCCGCTATCCCAACGAGCACGTCAAGCTGATCCGCTATCCCGGACAGAGCGCTGAGGAAAGCCAGCAGGGCGTTGGCGCGCATAAAGACTCCGGCTTTCTCACCTTTCTGCTGCAGGACGAGCAGCGCGGGCTACAGGTGGAAGTGACGCCGGGCAACTGGGTCGATGCCGCGCCGAAGCCGGGCGCGTTCGTGGTGAATATCGGCGAGCTGCTGGAGCTGGCGACCAACGGCTATCTGCGCGCCACCGTGCACCGCGTGCTCTCGCCGCCAGAAGGGCAGGAGCGCATCTCCATCGCCTTTTTCCTCGGCGCGCAGCTCGACACTCAGGTGCCGATCTACCAGCTGCCCGATGCGCTGGCGGCGGAAGCGCTGGGGCCGACCAGCGATCCCGCCAATCCGCTGATCCGCGACGTGGGCTGGAATTACCTCAAAGGACGTTTACGCTCGCACCGCGATGTGGCGCAGCGCTATTACGGCGATTATCTCAAGACACTTTCATAAGGACATTGCATGAAAAAGAAGATGGTAGCGACTCTGGCGCTGGCGGCGCTCTTCTCGGGCGCCAGTTCGGCGGCAGTGCTGCGCGTGGCGGCGGATCCGGTGCCGCACAGCGAGATCCTCAACTACGTGAAGAAGATCGATCCTGACCTCGATCTGCAGGTGATCGAACTCAACGGCAACCTCAACGCCAACGAGCTGCTGGCGCGCGGCGACGTCGACGCCAACTACTTCCAGCATGTGCCTTATCTGCGCGATCAGGAGAAGGCACTGGGCGAGACGTTCGACGTGGCGGCGACGGTGCATATTGAGCCGCTGGGGCTCTACTCGCGCAAGGTGAAATCCCTGAAAGATATCCCGGACGGCGCGCAGGTGGCGGTGCCGAACAACGTCACCAACCTGAGCCGCGCGCTCTATCTGCTGCAGGCCAACGGACTGATTACCCTGAAGGCGGGCAAGAACGACGCCATCAACAACCTGGCGACGCCGGCTGATATCGACAGCAACCCGCATCACCTGAAGATCGTCGAGATCGAGTCGCCGCAGCTGCCGCGCGCGCTGGATGACGTGCAGTTCGCGGTAATCAACGGCAACTACGCGCTGCAGGCGGGCCTGACGCCGTCGAAGGACGCGCTGGCGCTGGAGAAAGCGCAGGGCAACCCTTACGCCAACGTGCTGGTGACCACGCCGAAGCTGGCGAACGATCCGCGCATTAAAGAGCTGGCGAAAGATCTCGCCTCGCCGCAGGTGGCGAAGTTTATCGAGCAGCAGTACCACGGCTCGGTGATCCCGGTGAATCAGTAACCAGCAGGAGTAAACGGGATGTGACCGCGCGCCGCATCCCGTTCCCCGTTCGCCATGATTTACCGCCGCCTTTTAATGACGCGGGATCCTGACCGGCGGCGTCTCTGTCCAGTCAGGCCGCTCGCCAGACATCACCGCCCGCTGCTGCGAGGGCGTCATCGGCTGGAAAATATCCGGCATCGCGCGCCGGGTGTTATCCGGCGCTCTGGCCGCCGAACCGTTATCGTAACTACAGGCGGATAAGCCGCAGGCAACCAGCGTCGCCACAAGAAGCTTTTTCATAAATCCTTTTCCCCGAATGAAAATCAGGAAGCCTCCGGAGAGCGAAAGGGCAGTCGCCGCTCCGATAGGCGCTTCGTTTTACATCATTTCTCGCTAATATTATCAGGAAGCGCAACGCCAGACGTAGCGCCACCCACAACCACGGCTGACTCTATGCGATTAAGGTTTTTTCGAGGATGGATGCTCGCTGCCCTGGCGCTCTTGCTGGGCGGCTGCGCGCGCTCCGACGCGCTATGGATGGTGACGCAGGATCTCTGCATGACCAACTATCACTATCGGCGCGACCCGGCGCCCTGCCAGCAGATCTATCAGCCGCAGAGCAAAGAGCAGGGCTTCAGCGTCCTGCAGAATCCGCGCTATCCCTATCATTTTATTCTGGTGCCGAACCTGGCGATGTCCGGTATTGAAAGCATCGCGCTGTCGCGTGCGGGCCGCACAGACTACTTCGGCTATGCCTGGCTGATGCGCTACCGCCTGATGGCGGCGTATGGCGCCGACGTTCCTGAGGACCGGCTGGGCATGGCGATTAACTCCGCCTGGGGACGCAGCCAGAACCAGCTGCATATTCATCTCACCTGTCTGCGCGAAGACGTGCGCCGCCAGCTGCAGGCGGAGCGACCTTATATTGATGAGCAGTGGCGGCCGTTGCCCGATCGCTTGCTGAACCATACTTACTATGCCCGCCGCGTAATGCAGCCAGCGGCGATGGGCATCTATCCCATCGCCTCGGTGGCGCGCCACTTTCAGCTCTCGCCGCCGCAGCTGGCGGAGTATGGCGTGGCGCTGATACCCACGACTTTCTCGGGAGAGAAAGGATTTATCCTGCTGACCACGCGGCGCGGCTGGGATAAGGGCAACCGCGCCTCGGTGGAGTCGTTGCTGGATAAACGCTGCGAGATACTTACGGCTCCGCCAGCCGACGACCCCATCCCGCTTTCCCCTTAATCGCGCAGCTGCTGTGCAATCGCGCTATACATCAGCGACGCCTCCAGCGGCTGGGCGCTAAACGACGGCTCCGCCTGCGGCCAGGTCGACCACTGCACAATCACCAGCTGCTCGGCAGGGTTCACCATAATCACCTGACCATAGATGCCCAGCGCCCAGAGCGATCCCTTCAGCGACGCTTCCGGCGCAGGCTCAACGTTTTTCGCATTCGCCGGCACCTCGTTGTTCCACCACTGGAAGCCGTAAAGGCCCTGCGGGTGTGCGGCGGAAACCGAACCCTGCGCCTGGGTCCAGCTGGAAGCAAGCTTCAGCCAGCCGTCGGGCAGCGCTTTATCGCCGTTTGGCAGGCGCCCCTCGTGTCGCACAAACTCGCCGAAGCGCCCCCAGTCCTCCAGCGTAGCGTTGAAGCCGTGCGCGCCGACGTCATGTTTGCCGGGCTGATAGGCGTGCCAGACGCCGTCGCTCGCCATGCCGTAGGGCTGCCAGATGCTCTGCTGCAAATACGCGGCGAGCGACATGCCGGTGGCGCGCTCCAGCACGTCGCCCAGCAGCCAGGCGCCGCCCGACGAGTAAGACCAGTGCTGGCCCGCCGGATGCGCTTTTTTCAGGCCGGTAACCAGCTTACGCACGCAATCATAGGTGCCGGAACGCGCCTCGCACTGGGTCAGCAGCGCAAAGTCGGAGTCGGGCTGGGTGTAATCTTCGTTCCATGCCACGCCAGAGGTGTGGGTCAGCAGCTGCCGCAGCGTCACGTCCTGCCACGCGGTGCCTTTCAGCTCCGGCTCGTAGTCGGTGACCTTGTCATCCAGCGAGTGGATTTTCCCCTGTTTCAGCGCCACGCCGACCAGCGTCGAGACCACCGATTTGCCCACCGAGCGCGAGGTCCAGAGCGTGCTGTCGCTGTTGCCGTGCGCCAGATATTTGTAGGCGATCTGGCCGTTTTTCAGCACCAGCATCCCCGCGACGTTCTGACGCTGCAAATAGTCCGCCATGCTGTAGCGATGGCCGTTGACGCGGTAGCTCACCTCGCCGAGCTGACGCTTCGCCAGCGGCAGCGGCTGGGCGGCGCCGTGACGAAAAACATCGGCGGGATAGTTACGGTAGTCGTTGCGAAAGCCCACCACGCGATCCTGTTGATCCCAACTGAGCATGGTTTTGGGATCGGGCAGGGTGCGATCGAACGGCGTCGGACAGACGCTCAGCAGCACGCCGCCGCAGGGCGCAGTCTCTGCGGCCATTGCCGCGTGCGGCAGCAGCGTCGCCGTCGCCAGCGATGCCGCCAGCAGCAGGTTTTTCTTACTTTTGTTCATGCGGTTTTCCCTCTTAATAAACCTCAAAGCTGACGGGCCGCAGTATAGGTTCGGCCCGCGCTGTGCAAAAATCAGCATATGTGGGGAAATCCCCTCAACCATCGCATCAGGGAGCAGCTATGGCGGGTATCAGTTTTTCCTTTGCGCAGATAGAGGCGTTCTCTACCGTCGCCGCGCTCGGCACCGTTTCGCAGGCGGCGAAACAGCTTGGCAAGGATCGCGCCACGGTCAGCGAGCTGATCGAGTTTCTGGAGGCGGCGCTGGGCTATACGCTCTTTACGCGCCAGGGCCGCACGCTGGCGCTGACGCCAGAGGGCCAGCGGCTAAAGCGGCAGGCGGCGCTGCTGATGCGCCAGGCGCAGGCGTTCGACGCGGCGGCGCGCCATGTCCGCCACGATATCTCCGACGAAATCAGCCTGGTTTACGATCCCTTTGTGCCGCGCCCCTTTCTCTGCCGTCTGATTGCGGCGCTGGCGGAGAGCAACATCCGCGTCAGCGCCTGGAGCGCGGCGCGCGAAGAGGCGGAAGCGGCGCTCGCCTGCGGCGCGGCGCAGCTGGCGCTCTGCCAGGCGCGCAACCGCAGCCTGGGCAGCGAGATGGCGTGGCGCTCGGTGGGGCTGATCGAACTCGATTTTTACGCCGCCGCGTCGCTCTTCGCGGGCGAGTCGCCGGTATCGCTGTTCGATCTCGCCTCGCAGCCTCAGCTGGTGATGCATCCGGCACCCGACGGCGTGGCGGCGAAGCAGGGACGCATCGCCGATCGCGCCTTCTACACCAACGACCGGGCGCTGCTGCGCCATATGCTGGAGAGCGGGCAGGGATGGGCCTTTCTGCCGAAGCATTTTGCCGCCGCCAGCTGGCGCGACGTCGAAGCGATTAATGTGGAAGTCGGCAATCTGGCGCTGAGCCAGATGATCGTGATGCTGTGGAAGCCCGGCATGACGATGGATTTCGCCGTCAGCGAGGCGATGAAGATCGTTCCCGACGTCTGGGCGGATCGCCAGCAGTGACGCGTTTCTTTACATTTACCTGTCTCGCTTGCGGAACTGACAGGCTGTACAGATTGTCTTTATCCTGATCTACTCTTAACAAAATCAATCAACGTGGAAAACACTATGCGCAGGACTCAGAACGCACTCTTTTTAGCGGGTTTACTGTTTGGCTCGCTGAGCCTTGTTCCCGCCGCACAGGCTGAAGACGACGCCGCCGATACCGTTCCGCCGCCGCCGCAGGTTCAGCAGCAGGCGCCTGCCGATGCGCAGCCGCAGCAGGGCGACACCACCGACAGCAGCGGCCAGCCGCCGCTGGGACCGAACGCCGAAGAGCCGGAAGCGGGCAGCACGCCGTCTCCCGCGCCGGATGCTAACGCCGGCAGCCCGCAGGCGCAGTCGAACTACGATCTCAACCGCATCATCATCGACTATAAAGATTACAAAATCGGCGACAGCGTGCCGCAGCAGTATCTCGACAAATCCTACAACATTGTCGAGTGGCAGAAGCGTAACCTGCCCGCGCCGGAAACCGGCAGCCACTGGACCTATATCGGCGGCAACTACCTGCTGATCACCAACGACGTGGGCAAAATCCTGAAGGCGGAGTCTGGCGATATCTACTATCGCGGCTAAGCGCGCGAGCCGTGCTGACGCAGGTGAGAAGGCTCGATCGCAAAGACGCAAAAACGGCATCCCTGCCAGCTCGACCCGCGCGATTACGCCCCTCATCCCTGAGGGGCCCCCGTAAACGGGCCAACGCGCTGCGTTGTTCAAAAACGCTCCCGGCGTTTTTGTCCTTGTCGCGGGACGCTTTGCTCTTCGAGCCATCTCACCTGCTTGTGGATATTGTCAGTTGGATAAAGCCGGTCACGCGACCGGCTTTTTTTATGCGAACCGTTCCGGCCGGAAGCTCGCCAGCATCGGCTGCTTCTCGCCGGTCACGATCTCTTCCGCCAGCAGTTCGCCCGCAATCAGCGCCAGGGTGGCGCCGGAGTGGGTAAAGGCGACAAAGCAGCCGGGAACGCTCTCCAGCTCACCGAACACCGGCTCGCCGTCGCCGGGGATCGGTTTTAACCCCAGCTTCCAGCTGGCGGCGCGCAGCGGCTCGCCTTTCACTAACTGGCTCGCTTCGGCGGCGAGCTGCGCTACCACGCTCTCGTCAATGGCGTAACTGCCGTCGGCCTGCTGCTGAATATCCTCTTCATACCAGTCGTGATCCAGCGCGAAGGTGTTGCCCGGATTGGGGCGCACCGCCGCGCGCGGCGTGTTCAGCACCGCCTTCAGCCCGTGCGCGCCCGGCTCGGTGATCACCAGCATCGACACGGGCGAGCCGTTGGGAATGGTGACGCCGAGCGGCGCGACCACGTCGGGCGTTGCCGGGCCACAGGCGACCAGCACCGCGTCGGCGCGCAGCTGGTCCCCGCTCGGCAGCCTGACGCCGCTGGCGCGCGGGCCGTCGCGCAGCACCGCGCATTTTCCGGCGTGCTCAACGATCTCGCCGCCCAGCGCGCGCAGCTGCTGCGCCAGATACGCCACCAGGTGCGGCAAACTGACCCAGCCTTCGCCAGGATTAAAGATCGCCTCCTGCGCCAGCGCCGCGCCCTCGACCTGGGCATCCGCCTGCGCCAGGCTGCTGCGCGTCACCAGCTGCGAGTCGTAGCCGTGCGCCTTCTCATAAGCATGACGCGCACGCGTGCCGCTCAGGTCGTCCGCCGCCCAGAACAGGCCGCCGTCGAAGCGCAGCCAGTCGCGCGTCGGATCGGCGGCGAACAGCGTGCGGTAGCGGTCGATGCCCGCCATGCGCAGCGCGTGATAGGGCAGAGAGCGCTCGCCCGCCGAGTTAAGCCAGGAGAGCGAACGGCCGGAGGCGCCGGAGCAGAGTTCCGCCTCGGTCACCAGCGTGACCGCCGCACCGCGTTTCGCCAGATGCAGCGCGCTGGAGACGCCCAGCGCGCCGCCGCCCAGTACCACTACGCGACGCAGATCTTCTAATGCCATGATTCAGTTCCTTGTTCAGTTCTTAAAGGGGAAGGGTCTACAGCACTTCCTACAGAAAACGTTGCAGGCGCGGCGACTGCGGCGCATCGAACAGCGCGGCGGGCGGGCCCGCTTCGACAATCTCGCCTTCGTCCATAAACACCACCTGATCGGCGACCTTGCGCGCGAAGCCCATCTCATGGGTCACCACCACCATGGTCATGCCGCGCCGACAGAGATCGGCCATCAGCGTCAGCACCCCTTTCACCAACTCGGGATCGAGCGCTGACGTCGCCTCGTCAAACAGCATCACCTCGGGATCCATCGCCAGCGCACGGGCGATCGCCACGCGCTGCTGCTGGCCGCCGGAGAGATCGCGCGGACGGTGATCGGCGCGCTGGCCTAAGCCCACTTCCTCAAGCCGCTGGCGCGCAATCGCCATCGCCTGCGCCTTCGGCAGGCCCTTCACCTTCCAGGGCGCCAGCGCCACGTTCTCCAGCGCGCTGTGATCGGGAAAGAGGTTAAAGTGCTGGAACACCATGCCGATGCGCAGCCGCAGGGCGTCGGGCTTGTCCTGCAGCACCGAGCGTCCCGCCAGCAGCACATCGCCCGATTTGGGCTCATGCAGGCGGTTGATGCCGCGCAGCAGCGTCGATTTGCCGGAGCCGGACGGCCCGATAATGCAGGTGGTGCTGCCGGGCGCGATACGCAGCGATACGCCGCGCAACACGTCGATCGGCCCATAGGAGAGCGACAGATCGCGCAGCTCCAGGCTCGACCCTTTCCAGCTCGCCGCGGCGGGCGGCTCGCTCAGTTTCATTGCAACGCTCATGATTGCCCCCGATTGCCGGTTAAGGGTTGTGCGGTCAGCGCGCCCTCGGGGCGCTTTTGCACTTCTTCGACCTCTTTCAGGCCGCTCTGCGGCGCGGTAAGGCGTCGGCGGCCGGTGCGATAGCGCACGTCGATAACGTTTACCGCGTGGGTCAGCGGCACGGTGATGATCAGGTAGAACAGCCCGGCCAGCATCAGCGGCGACAGATTGCCGCTGAGCACCGCCGCATCCTGACCGACGCGGAACAGCTCGCGCTGGCCGGTCATCAGGCCGAGCAGGTAGACCAGCGAGGAGTCTTTGATAATGGCGATAAACTGGTTAACGATGGCAGGCAGCACGCGACGAATGCCCTGCGGGATCACCACCTGGCGCATGGCGCGGCCGTAGCTCATGCCGAGCGCGCGGCACGCCTCCATCTGTCCGCGCTCGACGCTCTGAATGCCAGCGCGAAAAATTTCGCCCATATAGGCGCTGGCGATCAGGCTGAGGGCGAAGATGCCGAGCGGATAGGGCGTCGGGCCGAACAGCTGATAGCTAAAGCGCGCCAGGCCCTGGCCAATCAGCAGAATGGTCAGAATCGACGGCAGGCCGCGAAACAGATCGGTATAGATACGCGCCGGCAGCCGCAGCCAGCGCGACGGCGAAATGCCCATCAGCGCCAGCACCAGGCCGAACAGGGTGCCGAGCAGCGTCGAGGCGATCGAGATGATCAGGGTATTAACCAGCCCGGTCGCCAGCAGCTGCGGCAGTACTTCCTTCATTGAGGCGAAGTCAAAGAAGGTGCGGGAAAGCATTGTCAGAAGATCCATCGCCGTACTCCACGGGTACGCGTGACGGGCGTGCCGTCACCGGTAAAAAGCTGAACGCTTAGCGCTCACGCACTACTGTCCGCCAGGCAGATACTGCTTTGGCATCGGCGAGCCGGGAAACCACTTCTGATAAAGCTGCTTCCAGGTGCCGTCCTGCATGGCGGCCTTGATGGCGCTGTCGAGCGCGGCCTTGAACGCCGGTTTGTTTTTGGCGATGGCGACGCCCGCCGGGGCATCGAACGACGGAATATCGGCGGCGGAGATCAGCTTGAAGCGCGCGGCATAGCTTTTGGCGGCTTCGTAGTCGAGAAAGACCGCGTCCAGCGTACCGTTGTTAAGCGCCGAGACGGCGGCGTTATTGTCGGGAAAGCGCACCACGTCGGTCTGGGTGAAGTGCTGCACCGCGTAGCTCTCCTGCAGCGTGCCCTGAATCACCCCAAGGCGGCGCTTCGCCAGCGTCTCGACGTTCTTCACGCCGCTGTCGCTGCGCGTCAGCACCGTCAGGTAGCCCGCCAGATAGCCGGTAGAGAAATCCACGGTCTTTTCGCGCGCCGGGGTAATGCCGATGGCGGCGACGGCGGCGTCGAACTGACCGTTGGCGACGGCGGGCAGGATGGCGGAGAAATCCTGTCCGACGAAATCGACCTGATCGATGCCCATGCGGTGCGCCACGTTTTTAAAGAACTCCACGTCGAAGCCGGTGAACTGGCCGCTGGCGTCGGTGAAGGTATAGGGTTTGGAGTCGCCCACGCTGGCGATGCGCAGGTGGCCAGGCTCCAGCAGGCCGTAGGGGTTATCGCTGCTGGCCGCCAGCGTACTGAAGGAGAACGAACAGAGTGCGATTGCGGCGCCGCACAGGGCGCTCAGGTGAATTGACGATTTCATAGCTCATCCGTTTTTGCAGGTTAAACATCAGAGACGGTTGAGCCGGTAATAATAGTGTTATGAGACCGGTCTCAACGCAGGTAACGACAAGAGAACAGTTGTTGTGAGACCGGTCTCAAGGCGATACAATGAGTTTAAGCACAGCCTTTTTTCGACGTCAATCTCTCTGTCATCAACCTGTGATTCGAATTAATTATGACCAACCAGAAAGCACGCATTAAAGCGCCCACCGTCGCCGACGTCGCCCGGGCGGCCAGCGTATCGAAAGCGCAGGCGGCCAGGGCGCTCGGCGGCTACGGCGCCGTCAGTGAAGAGGTCCATACGCGGGTCAACCAGGCGGCGGCGGCGCTGGGCTACCGGCCCAACGAGGTGGCGCGCACCATGAACACCGGCCGCTCCAACACCATCGGCGTGATTGTCGGCGATATCGAGAACCCGCACTTCGGGCTGGCGCTACGCGGCATGGCCGACGTGGCGCGCCAGGCGGGCTTTCATCTGCTGCTGGGCAACAGCGACGAGAAACTGCAGGCCGAACAGGATGCGGTGCGTGTGATGCTGGAGAAACGGGTCGACGGCATCATCGTCGCACCCAGCCACTCGGCGCGCGAAAAAAACGGTCATTTGCTGCAGGTGCTGGAAGAGGGGCGCGCGCTCCGGCTGTTCGATCGCGCGGTCATCGGCCTCGATGTTGAGGCGATCTGCTGCGATTTCACCGCCGTGGCGCGGGAGGCGACGCAGCGGCTGCTGGCGGCCGGGCACGAACGCATCGCCTATATCACCAGCATGGAGCTGGAAGGCGCCTACCGCGACGCCGCGGATTTTGGCCTGACGCCGGTGGCGCAGCGCGTCGGCGGCATCATGGACGCTTTTGCGGCGGCCGGTCGGGACTACGATACGTCGCTGATCCAGGCGAACGCCGGCGACGACGCGCAGATTGCGCGCATCGTCGAGTCGCTGTGGCAGCGCGCCGCGCCGCCGACCGCGATTATCGCCTCGGACAGCCTGGTCGCCATGTCGCTGCTGCGCGCCGTGGCGCAGCGCGGGCTGCGCATTCCGCAGGATCTCTCCTTTATCATGTACGACAACTTTCCCTGGAGCGAAATCGTCGCGCCGCCGCTGACGGTGGTGGCGCAGCCGGTCTATGAGATGGGCCGTGAAGCGGCGCGCCGCCTGATCGCCGATATTCGCGGCGAGCGCGTCGGACCGCTGCCCGCTTTCGGCGCCGAGCTTATCCTGCGGCACTCCATCGCCGCGCCCGCTCAGTAGCTGCTGCGTGACGCGCCTGAGGCCTGCTGGCGAAACTGCGCCAGCCGCCGATCCAGCGCGTCGGTGTAGAGCATGGTATCAACGCCGATGGCGACAAAGTTCGCGCCCCAGCTAATTGCCCGCTGCGCCATTGCGCTATCAACCGCCAGAAAGCCGGCGGCTTTGCCCGCCTTGCGGATGCGGCGGATGCTTTGCTCGATAACCTGCTGTACTTCCGGATGCGAGGCGTTATCGGGATAGCCCAGCGAGGCGGAGAGATCGGCCGGACCGATAAAGATGCCGTCGACGCCCTCAACTTCCAGTAGCGCATCAAGGTTATCAATCGCGGTTTTGCTCTCCGCCTGGATCAGCAGGCAGAGCTCCTCATTCGCGCGCGCCATATAGTTTTCTACTCGCCCCCAGCGCGCCGCGCGCGCCAC
>NZ_DICD01000013.1:0-81363 GCF_002415245.1 Pantoea sp. UBA5035
AGAGCGCCCAGGCGCGCGCGATGCTGCGGCCGTGTTCGCGACACGCTTCCAGCGCGGAGAGGTCGGGACGCCATTTGGTTTTCAGGGCGATGGTCATATCGAAACCGGCATCCTGCAGACGGGTCGCCACGCGGTCGACGGCGCCGCCCGTCCAGCCATAGGAGCCGAACGCGGAGGCGCGTTTATTGCGGAACTTCAGCCCGGTGATCTCTTCCAGCATGCCCGCCACCTTCGGCATCATCACGTTGTTCATGGTGGAGGAGCCGACCAGAATGCCTTTGGAGCGGAAGCAGGAAGTGATGATTTCATTTTTGTCGTGGGTCGAGACGTTGTAGACCTTCACGGCGACGCGCGGATCGGTCTCGCGAATGCCCTGCGCGATGGCGTCCGCCATCATGCGGGTATTGTTCGACATGGCGTCATAAAAGATAGTGATGCGATCTTCCTGGTAATCGGCGGCCCACTTCAGGTAGAGCTCGACAATCTGCGCCGGGTTGTCGCGCCACACCACGCCGTGAGAGGTGGCGATCATGCTGAGCGGCAGATTGAAGCCGAGGATCTCGGTGATCTTCGCCGTCACCAGGCGCGCAAAAGGGGTCAGGATATTGGAGAAGTAGCGCTGGCACTGGTCGAACAGCTCATGCTGGTCAACTTCATCGTTAAACAGGTGCTCATCGCAGTAGTGCTGGCCGAAGGCGTCGTTGCTGAACAGCACCGCATCTTCCGTCATATAGGTCATCATGCTGTCCGGCCAGTGCAGCATCGGCGTTTCCACGAAGATCAGCTTTTTGCCGTTGCCGATGTCGAGCGAGTCGCCTGTTTTCACCACGTTGAAGTTCCACTCGGGATGGTGGTGATGACCATTAATCGACTCCACGCCGTTGGCGGTGCAGTAGATCGGCGTGCCGGGGATCAGCGCCAGCAGCTCAGCCAGGGCGCCGGCGTGATCTTCCTCCGCATGGTTGATCACGATGGCGTCGATCTGTTTCAGATCGATCTCTTCGCTGAGGTTTTTGACGAAATCGCTGCGGAACTTGAGATCCACGGTATCGATTAAAACGTTTTTTCCTTCACGGATCAGGTAGCTGTTGTAGCTGGTGCCGCGCTGCATCTTGTACTCTTTGCCGTGAAAATGCTCTACTTCCCAGTCCCGTTTGCCGACCCAAAAAATATTGTTTTTGACGTGAATGTTCATCAGATGCCCTGTTAGCTTAAGGTGGATTCCCTTACTGCATTGCATCCGGCGTGCCAGTTTTTATATTACTGATTTATATACTTATTAATTTATACCGCTGTTTAAAAGACAATAAAAAAGCGTGTTTTATTCACATGCCGTTGTCTTAAATACAATGTGGCAGAGACAAAAAAGCCCGCCGAAGCGGGCCAGGGGCGTAACGCTGCTTAGCGCGCAGGAATATGCACCTCGCGCGCAAACCCTTCGCCCTCCAGGGCGCCATCGGGATCGGCGAAAAAGTCGATATTAAAGCAGGTCTCCTCGGTCAACAGTTCGATGCGATGCCAGTACTGCGGCGGGCTAATGCCAAACTCACCGGCGTTGATGGTTAGCGCCATTTCCGGTTCCGCCTCGTTTTCACCGGCGAAGCCGAAATAGTTAACCGCGCCGCGCATCACCGAGAGCCGGCCATACACCCCTTTTTTGGTGTTGTGATGGGTTAACAGCGCTTTGGGCACGCTCTCTCTGTTCCAGAAAGGCGTGGAGCGGGTATGAACGAAATGTGCAGGAATGCTGTGAGCCATGGTGGGCCTCCTCTAGCTGATGATGCCGCCGCGCGTCAGCCATTCCCGGCGCTGCTCGGCGAGCTCGTGTTTCTCGGTGCTGTGCTTAAAAACCGCAACGCGCAGGCGCTGCTGCTGGGTAAAGCGCTCTTCGCGCGTCAGCTGGCTATCCTCGCTGAGTTCGCACAGCAGTTCGTTCATCTCGCGAATAACATTGTTGGCGATGGCGGCGTCGACCGCGGTAATCACTTCATCCAGATGCGTCATGGTTTCACCCGACATAAGTATTAAGCTGCTGAAGCAGGAGCGAACCGGCGATCAGCAGCGACAACGGCGTATAGGGAACATCTAAATCTACCCAGGCTTTACGTCCGTCATATTCGGTTTCGAAATGAAGCCGGTCCGGCGAGCTCTGATAGTAGGTAAAATGGGGGCCGCGGCGGCCGCCGAACGCCGCCCAGCGCAGGGCGTTGGCGGCGGCTTTGATCTGTTTTGCGCTGAGCGCTTTTAACGTTGCGTGGCTGGACATCGGTTTGTTCCTTAGCGGTATTCACTACGCTAATGAGGCATATTCCGTGCCACTTCTTAAGCTATTGATTTAGGTCAAAAGAGAAAATAAGCATTGTATTTATAACAACCCTTTCTATTGTTATAAAGACACTCCCTGTACAGGTGACACTATGGCTCTCTCAGTCGACACCCTGGCGGCGCTCGCCGTGGATATTCAGAACGGCGTGCGCGAGCGCGACCGTTTTATGCAGATGGTGAAAGGCATCCACCAGGCGTTGAACTGCGACGCGACCGCCCTGCTGCGCTATGAAAACCAGCAGTTCAGACCGCTGGCCACCGCCGGGCTGGCGCCTGACGTGATGGGCCGCCGCTTTAGTCTTGATGCGCATCCGCGGCTGGAGGCGATCGCGCGCGCGGGCGACGTGGTGCGCTTTCCCGCAGACAACGATCTGCCCGATCCCTACGACGGCCTGATCCCCGAACAGGGCGAGCTGCATGTGCACGCCTGCGTCGGCATGCCGCTGTTTGCAGGCCAGACGCTGATCGGCGCCCTTACCCTGGACGGCATGGACGCGCACCAGTTCGATGATTATAGCGACGAGGAGCTGCGCGTGCTGGCCAGCCTGACCGCCGGCGCGCTGAACAACGCCCTGCTGGTGGAGCAGCTCGAGCAGCCCGCTTCCTCGTTTATCCCGCCGCACAGGCGGCCGGAAGAGCGCGAGGAGATGCAGATCGTTGGCGAATCCGCGCCGCTCACCCATCTGAAAAAAGAGATCGCCGTGGTCGCCCCGTCTGACCTGAGCGTCCTGATTATGGGCGAGACCGGCACCGGCAAGGAGCTGGTCGCCCAGGCGGTGCATCGCCTCTCCCATCGCGCTACCCAGCCCCTGATCTACCTCAACTGCGCCGCGCTGCCGGAAACCGTGGCGGAAAGCGAGCTGTTCGGCCACGTCAAAGGCGCATTTACCGGTGCGATTCACGACAGGCCAGGCAAGTTCGAGCTGGCGGATAAAGGCACGCTGTTTCTTGATGAGATTGGCGAACTGCCGCTCTCGCTGCAGGCCAAACTGCTACGGGTGCTGCAGTATGGCGATCTACAGCGCGTGGGCGAAGATAAAGCCCTGACCGTCGACGTGCGCATTATCGCGGCGACCAATATGGATATGCGCAAAGCGGTCACGGAGGGGAAATTCCGCGCGGATCTTTATCACCGACTCAGCGTTTTCCCCCTGTTCGTGCCGTCGCTGCAGGAGCGTCGCGACGATATCGTGCTGCTTGCCGGCTATTTCTGTGAAAAGTGCCGAATAAAGTTCGGTCTGCTCAGCATCGCCCTCAGCCCGGCCGCCCGCGCCCTGCTCGAAGCGGCGAACTGGCCGGGAAACGTGCGCGAGCTGGAGCATGCCATCTACCGCGCGGTGATTATCGCGCAGGCGGAGTCGCGCAGCGGCGAAATCGTTTTGCTGCCTCAGCACTTCAGCCTCGAAGGCGAAACCCCGGCGGACGCAGCGGCAGGCCCCGCGCCGACCGCGCCGCTGACCTCGCTGCCGATAAGAAGCCTGGCGGAGGCGACGCGCCAGTTTCAGCATGACTACATTCGCTATGTTTACGAAAACAGCGGCAAAGTCTGGGCCAAAACCGCGCGTCAGCTGGAGATCGATCCCGGCAACCTGCACCGTCTGGCCCGAAAGCTCGGCCTGAAATAACACCCAGCAACAGCGCCCGTCGCCGTTACTGCGAGGGATGCAGGCCCTTCATCGGGCTGACGGCCTCCAGCAGCGAGGCGATATGCAGAATCGCCGCCTCGTCGTGCCATTTGCCGATAATCTGCACGCTAATCGGCAGCCCTTCGCGGCTGCGGCCAAAAGGCAGCGCGACGCCGGGCAGGCCCGTCACGTTGAGCGGCACGGTCGCGCCCTGAAGCCAGGTCGCATCCACGCTCTGACCGTCAATGATAAAGCGCTCGACGCCGTGCTTATGGGCCGGGATCGGCAGCACCTGGGTGATCAGCGCGTCGTAGCGTGAAAAGTAGTCGGCGAAGCCATCCCGCAGCCGTTCCGCCGCCTGCTCGGCGTCGATAAAATCGGCCAGCGAGGTATCGGGCAGCGAGAGCATGGTGTTCGCCATTTTATAGATCTCGTCCGGTCGACGACCGGCGGTGGCGGCCGCGAACGCCGGCTTCATCTCCATAACGTGGATGCGGTTGAAAACATTCAGCGCAACGTCCCGCTCCAGCGCCGGAATGCCAACCTGCTCAATAGCTATCCCCATACTGCTCAACGCCTGCGCTGCCGCCCTGACCACGGACGCCACCTCGCCATCGACCGGGCCGAAACCGGGGCCGGTCATCCAGCCGATGCGCAGCGGCCGGCTGGCGTTAAACGCCAGCCCGTCAGAAAGGCGCGGCGCGCTGCTGGAAAAAGCATCCTTCCCGTCCGGGCCAGAGAGCTGTGAAAAGGCGAGCGCAAGATCGCGAACCGAACGGGCCATCGGGCCGACGTGCCAGAAGCGGCGCGGCGCGCGCGGCCAGATGCCGGTCATCGGCACGCTGCCGTGGGTGGCCTTCATAGAGGTAATGCCGGTCTGCGCGGCCGGGCCGCGAACCGAAATCGCCAGATCGGTGCCCAGTCCCAGCGGAGACATCCCCGCCGCGATGGCGGCCGACTCGCCGCCGCTGGAGCCGCCCGGCGTACGGCTTAAATCCCAGGGGTTGTTTGACCGGCCTGAAAGCAGGTTGTCGCTTTCAATCCAGTAAGAGAACTCGGGCAGATTGGTTTTCGCCAGCAGAATGCCGCCAGCGGCCTTGATACGCGCCACGCTGGTGGCATCCTCGGTCGGCAGCCGGTTTTTGAAAATGGGCGATCCGCGCTGGGTCATCACGCCAGCGGTGTCGATCGAGTCCTTGACGGTAAAAGGCACGCCGTGCAGCGGGCCGAGCGGTTCGCCCGCCATCACGGCGGCTTCTGCCGCGCGGGCTTCCTTCAGCGCGCCAGCGGCGACGGTGACGATGGCGTTGACCTGCGGGTTGGTCTCTTCGATACGATCAAGATGGGCCTGCATCACCTCAACGGGCGAGATGTCGCGGCGGCGGATCAGTTCGGCAAGGCGGGTGGCGTCGGAAAAAAAGATCTCTTTGCTCATGATTAATTACCTATCTAACGCTTGGTAGGTTTTAAGTTAGCGGTTTAATCCTCTTCTTGTCAACACCTACCTAACACATGTTAGAATATTCACTAACTGACAGGAGAACGAGTATGAGCAAAACCTCTAAAGAGGCCCTTCTTCACGCGGCGCGCCTGAGCGCGCAGGCGCATGGCTATAGCGGCCTGAATATCCGCAGCCTGGCGAGCGAGGTCGGCATCAAGGCGGCAAGCATCTATCACCACTTTCCCAGCAAGGCGGAGCTGGGCGCGGCCGTCGCCAGACGCTACTGGGAAGAGACCGCGGCCGATCTGGACGCGCTGCGCGCAAGCGAGCCGGATGCGCTCAGCCGTCTGCGACGCTACCCCGAGATCTTTCGCCGCTCGCTGGAGCGCGACAACCGCATCTGCATGGCGAGCTTTATGGCGGCGGAGTATGACGATCTGCCGGATCAGGTAAAACAGGAGGTGAAGATCTTCGCCGAGGTCAATATCGCCTGGCTCGCCGCTCAGCTTGAGGAAGCGGGCATCGCCAGCGACGAAGATCGCAACAGTCGGGCGCAGGCTATTTATGCGGCTATCGCCGGCGCCCAGCTGATGGCGCGCGGCCGGTCGGATATCGCGCTGTTCGATAGCCTGGTGAAGAGCTACGCCCAGGCCGGGCTGTTGCCGACTTAGCCTCGACAGCCGGTGCGTCGCCGGCCGCGCTGCTGTATAAAAGAGTGAGGCGCATTCCTGCATACTGAGGCGGTGACGTAATGACGGATGAAAAGAGAAACATTACCTGCGAAGCGGAACTGGAACAGATCTATGGCGCGGTCGCCAGACCCTCGCTGACCAAGGAGATCGACCATATCCATCCCGCCTACCGCCCTTTTATCGAGGCGGCGCCCTTTGCGGCGCTGGCGACCTCGGGACCGGGCGGGCTTGACGTCTCGCCGCGAGGCGATCCGGCAGGCTTCATCGTTATTGAAGATGCGAAGACGCTATTGCTGCCTGACCGACGCGGCAATAACCGCATCGATAGCCTGCGCAATATTCTGCACGATAATCGCGTGGCGCTGCTTTTTCTGATACCCGGCATCGGCGAAACGCTGCGGGTGAACGGAACGGCGGAGATCCGCAACGATCCCGATCTTCTTACCCGCTTCGCCGTCAACAATCAGCTGCCGAAAACGGTGCTGCGCATTAGGGTGGAGAGCGTATTTTTTCAGTGCAGCCGGGCGATTATTCGCTCAAAACTCTGGGATCCCGCCGCGCAGATAACGCGTGACAGGCTACCCACGCCGGGAGCGATCCTGCATCAGCTTTCGCAGGCGGAAATAGACGGCGAGGCCTATGACCAGGCGCTGCCGGAACGCTTAAAGAACACCCTTTACTAAACTGCCTGCCCTCAAGCCCTGATGTGTCCGGGGCTTTCTCCCTCCTTGCCGCTTGCCGCACATCGCCTTCTCTTCCAGGTGTGAACAAAGAAGTCGCGCCATCTAGTCATTCATATTTTTTGATTAACCAAAGCAATTAAGTCAGCTTTTAAATTATCCTGGTCAGGCGCACTATCACTCCATCGAGGCAAACCGCCTCACAAACAGAAAAATTCACAAAGGAATCGACCATGAAAACCATCAAAAATTTCGTCGCTGTTATCGCACTTTCGCTGGTCTCTTTCGGCAGCTTCGCGCAGACCATTACCGCTTCAGCCTCTACTCTGGACGCGGCGGAAGCGCAGATTGCCGCCCAGGCGCATCAGGCGGGCGCCTCCTATAAAATCACCGGCGCGCGTTTTAATAACGGTGCCTATGTTTCAGCCGAACTGACCCAATAAGCGTTTTCAGAGGCCGCCTGCGCGGCCTTTGGTTTTTAAACCTCTACTGACCTCTTCCCTCTCTGCGTTTATTCACTCTTCTCTTTGCCGGATCAATACCTGCTCTGCGGCGCCAGCTTATATTCCCTGCGGAATGCAGGATTAACAGTACACTTAGCCGGTAAAGCCTTCATTCTCTGGCACTGCGCGCTGGGCTTTGCCTCTTCTGTCGTGCCAGGATGACTATTTACGCCCGCTTAAGGACACCCGCGAAGGATAAAGCATGAATAACGATATCAATCAGGAGATTACCTTCCGCAAGCTTAGCGTTTTTATGATGTTTATGAACAAAGGCAATATCGCGCGCACGGCGGAGGCGCTCGATCTCAGCAGCGTCAGCGTGCACCGCGCGCTGCACACGCTGGAAGAGGGAATCAACTGCCCGCTGTTTATCCATAAAGGGCGCAATCTGGTGCCGCTGCCCGCCGCATGGACGCTGCTGGAGTATTGCCAGGATGTTACCGCGCTGATGAGCAAAGGCATAGAAGAGGCAAGACAGGTGGCAGGCGTAGGCTGCGGTCGATTGAGGCTCGGCACGCTCTACTCGCTTACGCTGGAGACCATTCCCCGTCTGATTATGGGCATGAAGCTGCGACGCCCCGCGCTTGAGCTCGATCTGACCATGGGCTCCAACCAGATGCTGCTCAATATGCTTGAGGACGATGCGCTCGACGCGATTTTAATCGCCACCGACAGCGGCGAACTCAGCAACCCCAATTTTGATGTGATCCCGCTGTTTCACGACCATATTTTTCTCGCCGCGCCGGCAGGCGAAAAGCTCGATACCTCGCGCGACGCCGATCTGCGTGACTTCGCCGATCGCGATTTTGTCTCGCTGGCGGAGGGCTTCGCCACCTATGCCGGCTTTCAGGAGGCGTTTCAGGTGGCTGGATTTGAACCGCGCATCGTCACCAAAGTAAACGACATCTTCTCTCTGGTGAGCCTGGTGCAGGCGGGCATGGGCTTCTCGCTGATCCCGGGCCGCATGAAGAAGGTCTATGAAAACAGCGTGCAGCTGGTCCGGCTGGCAGAGCCCTACCAGATGCGCCAGCGGGTTTCCATCGTCTACTCGCACCATCGCGAGCGCGATCAGGATCTGCTGGCGCTCGCCGCGGAAGGCCGCATGTACGCGCGCAGCCTTACTGACTCAGCCGTTTAGCCAGGTGGAGCGCGACCTCAACGCTATTGCGCTCCATGCAGATCGCCTCTCCCTGCCAGCCCGCCTGGTGCGTCAGCCCGGTCAGCACATTGCCCGGCGGCATCTCAATCGCCAGCCTGGCGTCGCGCTGATTGGCGGCGATCACCGCGTCGCTCCACTGCACGGTACGCGCCATATTGAACGCCAGATCGTCGGCGATTTTGGCGGGCTCCCAGATCACGCGGCCGGTCGAGCCGCTCAGATAGGCGCATGAGGGTCGGGACAGCGAGACCGAGGCGAAGGCGCGGGCCAACTCCGCCGCCGGCTTATCCAGCAGCGCGCAGTGGGACGGCACGCTGACCGCCAGCCGCGCCGCCTTGCTGGCGCCCGCGTCGAGCGCTTTTTGCGCCACCGCCGCCATATCCTCATCGCGTCCGGCGATCACCGTCTGAGTTTCCGCATTGATATTGGCGATATAGGTATTGCTGCCCGCCATCAGCTTTTCCAGCCGGCTGAGCGTCAGCCCGACGATGGCGGTCAGGCCGTAGCCGTGGGGATAAGCGCTCTCCATCAGATCGCCGCGCAGGGCGACCAGCCGCAGCGCGTCGCTGAAATCGAGCGCGCCCGCCACCACGGCGGCGGGAAAGGCGCCGATAGATAAGCCGCTGACGATGTCCGGCTTCACGCCGTTTCTGATCAGCTCGCGCGCCCAGGCGACGCCGACGATCAGCAGAGAGAGCTGTACGGCGCGCGTGTGGCGCAGCGCCTCCGGGCTGTCGAGCGCGTCGGTCTCCTCTCCCAGCACGGCGCGCACGCTGCTCAGCAGCGCGTCTCCGTCAGGCAGATTGCGCAGCATGCCGGGACGCTGCGTGCCCTGGCCAGGAAAGGTAAAGAGGATTTTCATAAAGTCTCCCTGCTCCAGGGCGACGCGGTCAGCACCGGGCCGGCGGCAGTTTTCACCAGCGCGCGCCCGTCGCGCAGCCACTCGCTGAGCGCGAACGCGCCTGACGGCGTTTCAACCTGGGTGTCAACGCGGCAGGGCAAACTCTCCGTCTGCGCCTGCCACTGCTGTAAAAGGTCGCGCGCCAGCGGCTGCGGCGCGCGGATGGTTAAATCGAGATCGCTGCCGGGATGCAGCACCGGAATAGCCGTTGCCAGCGCATAGCCGACGCTGCCGGTTACGCCCCAGCGCCAGGGCCAGCGGCGCTCGCTGAGCGCAAGCGCCGCCTGGACCGGGCGGTAAGCGACAAAGGGCGACGCCAGCAGGCAGACGCGATCGGCGAGCATTTCCGGCGTGGTGACGCGCAGGATATCCGCCGCCTGCACCCACGCTGCGGCGCGCTGCTCCCGTCGCTCGCCGCGCACGCCAACCGGGATCCGCTCCGCCGTCGCGACGTCGCGCCGCACCACCACCGGCAGGCCGACGTGCCAGTGCTGGCTGACCCACGCCTCTTTCACCGACAGCAGCGCGCTGTCGGCGCGAAGCCAGAGCAGGTCGTGAGGGCGCGGGGTCATCGTCATATCAAATTCCTGAAGTCAGCGTAATAAACAGCGGCAGTGACAGAATACAGAGCACCGAGCTAAGCAGCAGCACCGCTTCCGCATCGGGCGACTGCACGCCGAAACGGTTGCCGAACACCACGCCAAAGAAACCGGCGGAGAGCGCGATCATCAGAATCGCGGTAATCGCTACCGGGCCGCTCAGGCCGAGCGCGGCGACGATGCCCCAGGCGATAAAGGGCTGGATCAACAGCTTGGCAACGGTGCCGACGCCGACCACGGCGTTGAGTTTCAGCTTACGCGCAGAGAGAATGACGCCGGTCAGGAACAGCGCCGCCGCCGTCGCCGCCAGGCCGAGCGGTTTAATCGCCGCCAGCACCAGATCCGGCATTTTAATGCCGATGGCCGACAGTATCACACCCACCAGCGGGCCAAGCACGATCGGTTTTTTCACCGAACGCCACATCAGCACCGGCAGCATCGCGAAGGTGGAACCGTGATCCTCGCCGGCGGCGCGCGCCTTTTCGCGTTCCAGAATCAGCAGGCAAAGCGGCGTCAGCAGCACCGAGCCGCAGGCGATCGACACCGCCACGGAGAGCGAAGTCGTGGCGTTTTCGCCCAGCACGCTGCCGAGGATCGGCAGACCCAGCGCGGCGTAGTTTGGCAGCGCCACGGTGAGCGTCAGCACCGCCGCATCCTGCGGGGATTTTTTAAAGACTTTGGTCGCGAGAAAATAGATAGCCGCATAGGTAATCCACATGGCGCCGGTGAGCACCACAATCAGCGGCCACTGCGCCACGATGCCAGGCCAGGCGGTTTGCACCGTGGCGCTAAACAACGCGGCAGGCAGCGCAAAGTCCATCACGAAGATATTCAGCAGCGAGACGTTTTTATTGTCGACCATACCGGCTTTACCGGCCCAGAAACCCAGCAGCATAATCACAAAGATTGGAGCAAGGGCATGAACAATTATGTAAATCATAAATCACCTGTATTTAAGAAATAAGATTCCAGTCACGCGATGTTTATAATTTCTAAAAGCGGCCCTCACTCCGGGGCGCGACGACGCGCCCCGAGCAGACCGATTTCGGCAGGTCTTTTTTATCTGTTTCTGTGTTTTACCAGGCGGCGCGCATACGCTCGCGCACCAGGGAGGAGCTGCGGCGGTTTTCCGCGCCGAGTCGGGTTTTCAGCGATGGATCCTGACGGGCGTCGGCAATCGCCTTTTGCAGCGCGATTTCCACCTGTGCCAGATCGGCGTCAGAAGGCGCGTCCGGGTTGCCGATGGTCAGCAGATCGGCCAGCAGGCCAAGGGTGGCGAAGTTGCTGACGTCATAGGCCATCGGCGGAATGGTCGCCGCCAGTTTTTCCAGCGCCTCGACCGTACGCAGCGTAATGCGCGCGGCGGACGCTTTGCCCATCGCATGCACCAGCACGCCCTGATCATTAATCGCGATCAGACGGTTCGCCTGATAGCCGTGCGCCAGAAACGCGCCCGACATCGCCTTGCCGACAATCAGCCCGATCACCGGATGTCCCGCCAGACGCGCTTTGGCATAGGCGCCCGCTGCGCCGGCAAGCGCCTGATGAATGCCGAACGCCTCTTCGCGTCGACCATAGGCCTGGCTCGGCACGTCAATGACCGCGATAATCGGGCGCTTCACGTCGCTGTTTTTATCTGCGTCGATGGTTTCGTTCACCACCTTCGCCAGCGTCCAGCCCTCCAGTAGCCCGATCTCGCCGCGCGCGGCGCGCGGGTAGTGGTTGTTTGCATCGGGCACGACGGCGATCAGACGTACGCGCTCGCCGTTGAGTTCGCCGTCAGCCACCTGAACCGAGTCGCACAGGCCGCTCAGGCGCTGCGCATTAGGTGCCAGTTTTTCCAGCCAGGTCGCACCGCGGCTGATAGTCTGGGTCATTATTTATCCTCCCGGGCAAAAAGCTGTTTAATCTGCGCCGTATCTGCCTGCTGACGCGTATCGAAGCGGGTCAGACGCGGCAGGAAGTCGGCATATTTGTCGCTGCGGTGCTGCGCCGGTACGCCCTTCTCAATAAAGGTATTCATCGCGGTTTTCACCGCGTTGATGCCGTCATCGACCAGCGCGTCGGCCAGGCCGCTCGCGTAGCGGATTTCGCCGCCGGTCATGCTCCAGATAAAGGGACGGTCGCGCGAGTCGTACTCTTCGATGCCCGCTTCCTGCTCGATAACCTGCGGGCCGTTAAGCCCCAGACGCGCCTCGCGCGTGACGATCAGATAGCTGCAGAGCGCGGCGGCGATCGACATGCCGCCGAAGCAGCCGACGGTGCCGGCGATAATGCCGATAACCGGCGTATAGCGGCGCAGATCGACGATAGCGGCGTGGATATCGGCAATCGCCGCCAGCCCCAGGTTCGCCTCCTGCAGACGCACGCCGCCGGTTTCCAGGCAGAGCACCGCCTGGGTCGGAATGCCGTTGCGGTTGTCTTCCGCCGCCAGCTCTAACGCCGCCGCCATTTTCGCGCCGGAGACTTCGCCCATGCTGCCGCCCTGGAAGGTTCCCTCGATAGCGATGACCACTGCGGACTGGCCGTTAATGGTGCCGCGCGCCACCACCATGCCGTCGTCGGACTGCGGCACGACGCCCTGCGGCGCCAGCCAGGGCGACATGATGCCCTCAAAAGGATCAAGCAATTCGCGGTAGCTGCCCTCGTCCAGCAGCGCATGAGCGCGCTCGCGGGCGCGCAGTTCGATAAAACTCGGATCGTTACGCATGGCTCACCTCTTCAAAAACCTGTTCGATACGGATGCGCGCAACGCCCGGCGTCGCGCCGAAATCGTGGATCACCAGCTGCCCGGCAGGCAGGCCGTTGATCAGGCTGAGGCGATCGAACAGCGCCTTCCAGCGAGCGTCGCTGTTGTCGAGAGAGGTAGTAATATCAATACTCAGCGTTTGCCCTTCGGCTGCGGTGAACAGTACTTCCATATCACCGGAACCAACGACTCCTGCAAGGGCTCTGCCGCTGAAGGTGCGGTTAGCAGGGAAAGATAATGTGATGTGTTCCATAACGTCCTCTAAAGAAAAGAGTGATGGGCAGTAACGGCTACCCTGTCAATGAACAGCGTGGCGGCCAGCAGATCGGCGGCGCCGCCCGGCGAGGCGTTTAGCGCCAGCATGTCGGCGTCCAGCTGCGCCAGCGCGCGCTGGCCTTGCGCCGTCATGCAGCCTCCGGCCAGCAGCACCGCGCGGGCGCCCGCCTGCATCGTCTGCAGGCCTTCAAGGCCGGCGCGAGACAGCACGCAGGTGTCGCTGAGCGAGGTCATGATCGCCATCAGCGCGTCAAGCCGGGCTTCGCTTTCGCCCGCGCCCGCCGCTCGGCTGCGCAGCAGCTGCGGCAGCGCCAGCCTGACGACGTGAGGGAAGGCCTGCTGCGCCTCTTCCCGCGCGCCGGGCACGCGATAGCGATGCGTCGCCTTTAACCCTTTGCTGAACAGCTTCGGCGCGGCGCGATCGGGCAGGCTGGCCAGCGACGCCGCAGTACGGGCGAGCCGCTCCGCGTCGGCGCAGCCGCCGTTCATCGCCGCAGCGCTGACCAGCAGGCCCAGCGCCCAGATTGCGCCCCGATGGGTGTTGACCCCGCCGGTGGCCGCCATCATCTGCCGCTCCCCTTCCCGCCCGAGACGGCCGACCGCTTCGCGCAGGGCGACGTCGGCCGGACGCTGCCAGCACTGACGCGCCAGCTGCAAAAAGGTCGGCTGCAGGCTGCGCGCCGAACGCTCCATCAGCGCCAGCGTCAGATCCTGATGCGCGCCGTTGCCGCGGCTGTCCACCAGACCCGGCTTCGGACTGAGGCGCGCCTCATCGATCAGGCAGTCGCGCGCGATGGCCGCCAGCTGACTAACCTGCGCCTCGGCTTGAGTCTGTGACAGGAGTTTCATTACCAGCTCCGGAATTTTGCCGGCGGGTTGTAGAGGCCGCCTGACCATTCGACCAGATCCGCGACGCTGCCTGCGGCGAGCAGAGAGCGCGTAGCGTCTGAGCGGCGAATGCCCATATCTTCCGGGTAGACGACCTTGCCGCTTTTACGCAGCGCGGCCACGCGCGCGGCGTCGACGCCCAGACCGATATCGGTGATGCCCGCTACCGCGGCCACCATAGCGCGGCGCTCTTCGAGGCTGTCGGCGCGATAGAGATAGGCGATGCCCTCTTCGGTCAGTACGTGGGTCACGTCATCGCCGTAAATCATGACCGGCGCCAGCGGCATGCCGGACGATTTCGCCACTTCTACGGCGTCGAGCTGCTCGACGAAGGTCGGCTTCGCGCCCGCCTGGAAGGTTTCCACCATCTGCACCACCAGTTTTTTACCGCGCTGCATCGGGTCCGGCTCGGTGATCATATTGAGCCAGGCGGGCGTGGCGTGGCGACGACCGTGCGGATCGTGGCCCATGTTAGGCGCGCCGCCGAAGCCGGAAAGGCGACCGCGGGTGACGGTAGAGGAGTTCGCCAGCCCGTCGACCTGCAGGGTCGCGCCGATAAACATATCGACCGCGTACTGGCCCGCCAGCTGACAGAAGGCGCGGTTAGAGCGCATTGAGCCGTCGCTGCCGGTGAAGAAAATGTCCGGACGGGCGCGGATATACTCTTCCATGCCCAGCTCGCCGCCGAAGCAGTGCACGCTCTCAACCCAGCCGCTCTCAATCGCCGGGATCAGCGTCGGGTGCGGGTTCAGCGTCCAGTGCTTACAGATTTTGCCTTTCAGCCCGAGCTGCTCGCCGTAGGTCGGCAGCAGCAGTTCGATTGCCGCGGTGTTGAAGCCGATGCCGTGGTTGAGCGACTGCACCTGATGTTCGGCGTAGATGCCTTTTATCGCCATCATCGCCATCAGGATATGCTCCTGCTTGATCAGACGCGGATCGCGCGTGAACAGCGGTTCGATGAAGAAAGGCTTGTCGGCGACGACGATATAATCAATCCAGGACGCGGGGATATCGACGCGCGGCAGGTCGCTTTCGTCATCCACCAGTTCGTTAACCTGGGCGATAACGATACCGTCGCGGAAGGCAGCGGCTTCTACCAGCGCCGGCGTATCTTCGGTGCTGGGGCCGGTATAGAGATTGCCTTTGCGGTCAGCTTTATAACCGGCAATCAGCGCCACATTCGGGCTCAGGTCGACGTAGAGTCGGGAATAGAGTTCGATGTAGGTGTGGATGGCGCCAATTTCCAGCTGGCCATCCTGCAGCAGCTGGGAAATACGTAAGCTCTGCGGGCCGGAAAATGAGAAATCGAGTTTGCGGGCGATGCCCTTTTCAAAAATATCGAGATGTTCGCTACGGCCCACGCTGGGCATAATCATATGCAGGTCGTGGACTTTCGCCGGATCCACTTCAGCCAGCGTCCGCGATAAAAAATCGGCCTGCTTCTGGTTATTTCCTTCAAGGACAACGCGGTCGCCTGGAGCAATTAATTTCTCCAGCGCTTCTACCGCTCTTTCAGTAGGGATCACTTTACCGTCTACGGGAAAAGATGCGAGACGACGCGCTTTTTCACTGCGGCGCGTGTTCCATTCCCGGACCGGCGCTTGGCCAGTGTGCATTATAACCTCCTGATTCAGATAACCATTCTTTCGTTTATGCTGGATGGAGTCTGCGCTTTCTGCTCAAGTGATTCAATTAAGGCAACGGGACGATCATTAGTCTTAGAGTAATGATTTCGGTATCGGCGTGGAGATAAACGAAACACGAAAACTGAGTGTAGACGCCATATTCAGGAGAAAAAGGCTGGAACAAAATATTTCTTCAGTTTGTAATATATATTTCCCGCGCATTTCTGTTTTTTAATGCGCCGCAATAGCTAAGCAGCCAGGATAATACGCGGATTATGCAGGTTATTTTCTCTTGTCGGCAGATGGCATAAAAAGCGACTGCGTATTTTTAATAAAATGCATCATGTCGCTATTTTTTCTGCCCTCTTTCCAGCAAAGGTACAAAGAGGTGGTGATATGGGTGCCGGTAATATCTAACGCCGCCACATCCTGACGTAAAAAATTACGCTGCGAAGCGGGAATGCAGGTTATACCCATCCCCATCGCCGTCAGGTCAATAGCGGTGTTGACGTCTCGCGCCCGCACTATTTTTGCCGGCACCAGACCCGCTTCCGTATACATGCGCAGCACGGTGCCGCCCAGCCCAACGCCGTCGGGATCCTGCTGAACGATCAGGGTTTCGCCCGCCAGATCGCGCAGGCTGACCTGCTTATCCCCGGCGCGCGGATGGTCGTCGGGTATCACCGCGCTCAGCGCCGTCTGATGGATTTCCCGACAGGCGATAAAGCGAAAATCGGGCAGCGGCCCGCGCAGGATGCCTGTATCCAGCTCGCCGCTTTGCAGCAGGCCGATCTGCTGATTGACGTTATATTCCATCGGCTCAAGACGGATCGCCGGGAACTGGCTTCTGAAACTTCGCAGCGCCCTGACCAGCAGCGGCTCCAGCACCGCCGTGCCGACATAGCCGAGCCGCAACAGGCCCCGGCTGCCGGCGGCGACCTCTTTGACGGTGGCGCGCAGGTTGTCGATCCTCTGCACCGTGCGCTCCGCCTCCTCAAGCAGCAGTTGCCCTTCGACCGTCAGGCTGACCTGACGTTTGTTACGCTCGAACAGCCTGACGCCCCAGCTCTGCTCCAGCGACTGAATATGCTGGCTCAGCGCGGGTTGCGTCAGGCCGACCTCCGCCGCCGCGCGGGCAAAATGCAGGGTGCGCGCCAGGGTAATGAAGGATCGAAGCTTAGGGTATTCCATGACTCACCTGATAACAGTTACTTATTAATAAAGCCATAATAGCAATTAGACCCTTATCAGTCTCGGCGTTATCTTCCTCTCATACCGCAATCCGGCCCTTTCGGGCTCGGCATCTTTTCACCTGACTCAGGAGGCTGCATGAGAATTATTGTCGGCATGACCGGCGCGACGGGCGCGCCGCTCGCGGTGACCCTGCTGCGCAAGCTGGCGGCGATGCCGCATGTAGAGACGCATCTGATCGTCTCCCGCTGGGGTAAAACCACCCTTGAGCACGAAACGGGTTTGCAGCTAAACGACCTTAAAGCGCTGGCGGACGTTTACCACAGCGCCGGCGATCAGGCCGCGACCATCTCCTCCGGCTCCTTTGTCACTGACGGGATGATCATCATTCCCTGCAGCATGAAAACGCTGGCGGGTATTCGCAGCGGTTATGCTGAAGGGTTGATTGGCCGCGCGGCGGACGTCGTGCTGAAAGAGCAGCGCAAGCTGGTGCTGGTGGCGCGGGAAACGCCGCTGAACACCATCCATCTGGAAAATATGCTCGCCCTTTCGCGTATGGGCGTCAGCATCATTCCCCCTGTTCCTGCCTGGTACAACCATCCTGAGACCATCGCGGATGTTGAAAACCATATCGCCGGTCGCGTGCTCGATCAGTTCGGGCTGGAGACCGCGCAATCAACCCGCTGGCAGGGCCTGGCCCGCTAAATGCCCGGCTAATTCTTACTTAGATCCAGGAGAAAAACATGACAGACATTGCACAGCGTCCCACAGAGGAAAAAAGCTTCGATCTACGTGCCGCCATCGAAATACTGAAACAGTATGACGGCGAATATATTGAGACCAGCGAACCGGTGGATCCGGCCGCAGAGCTGTCAGGCGTTTACCGCTATGTCGGCGCAGGCGGCACGGTGATGCGCCCGACCCGCACCGGGCCGGCGATGGTCTTCAACAAAGTGAAAGGCTATGACGATTTTCGCGTGCTGATCGGCCTGCTGGCTTCGCGTCAGCGGGTAGCGCGACTGCTGGGGGTGCCGAAAGAGAATCTGGCTAACCTGCTGCGCGAATCGGTGCATCGCGCCATCGCGCCGGTGGTGATCCCCAACGATCGGGCGGTCTGTCAGGAAGTGGTGCATCTGGCCTCCGACGAAGGATTTGATATCCGTACGCTGCTGCCGGCGCCGACCAATACCCCTGAAGACGCAGGCCCCTACTTCACGCTCGGCATGTGCTACGCAGCCGATCCGGAAACGGGAGAGCATGATGTAACTATTCATCGCCTCTGCGTGCAGGGCAAAGATGAAATCTCGATGTATTTCGTGCCGGGTCGTCATCTCGATCAGTTCCGCATCAAAGCGGAACAGGCCGGCAACCCGCTGCCTATCACCATCAGCATCGGCGTGGATCCGGCCATTGAAATCGGCGCCTGCTTCGAGCCACCTACAACGCCGCTGGGCTTCGACGAGCTGGCCATCGCTGGCGGGCTGCGCGGACGCGCGGTAGAGCTGGTTGAAGGGGTCGCGGTCAAGGCGCGCGCTATCGCCAACGCGGAGATTGTGATTGAGGGCGAGCTGATCCCTGACTATCGCGTTCAGGAAGATCAGCATACCCATACCGGCAAAGCGATGCCGGAGTTCCCGGGCTACACCGGCGAAGCGCAGGCGGCCGTGCCGGTTATTAAAGTGAAGGCGGTCACGCACCGTAAGCACCCTATTCTGCAGACCTGCATCGGGCCAAGCGACGAGCACACCAATCTCGCCGGCATTCCGACCGAGGCAAGCATTCTCGATATGGTGGAGCGCGCGCTGCCAGGCCTGGTGAAAAACGTGCACTGCCCGTCGCCGGGCACCGGCAAATATATGGCGGTGCTGCAGATCAACAAGCGCGGCCCGCAGGATGAAGGACGCCAGCGTCAGGCGGCGTTACTCGCCTTCTCCGCCTTTTCAGAGCTTAAACATGTCTTCCTGGTGGATGACGATGTCGATATCTTCGATTTGAGCGATGTGATTTGGGCGATGACCACCCGCTATCAGGCCGACGTGGATACGGTGTTTATTCCCGGCGTGCGCTGCCATCCGCTCGATCCGTCGCAGGATCCCGCGTTCAGCCCCTCTATCCGGGCGCACGGTATCACCTGCAAAACGATTTACGACTGCACGGTGCCTTATGACCTTAAGTCAAACTTCCAGCGCTCGCAGTTTATGGAAGTTGACGTCAACCGCTTTGTGCCGGGCTTTATGGAGAGCGCAAAATAACAAATGGATGTTGCCGCTGCGCCCGCGAGCCAGCGACAACGGTTGATCAGCCTTGCCGGAGCGCACTCTGTGATGCGCTCCGGCAACGGCGATTAATCGAGTGGTAAGGTGTAGACAAGATCGCCGTTTTCTTTTTTAGCGTTTTAGCGCATCAGGTCCAGCAGATAGCCGCGCCGTCCTGCTCGACACGCCGTCAGCGGGTGCGGCATGAACAGATTACAAAAGGGGTTATGGCGCTAAAAAGCAGCGGATTACTCTGCTTTAACGCCCGCAGCAAATATTTCATTTTGTTACTGACTTGACCGAACCGGTGAGTAGTGACCAGGCTTAGAGGGTCTTGAAGCACATCAGACGATGCGTTTTAACCAACTAAACCAGGATGGAGGCATTATGGTAAGCAAATCAGAAATTTTAGATCACGCTCAGGTTGTAGACGTTAACGGTGAACACGTTGGCATCGTTGACCATTTCGAAGGCGAAGACAAAATCAAGCTTGCTAAAAGCGATCCTGAAGCTGGCGGCAAACACCACATCATTCCCTTCAGCTGGGTAAAAGAGGTGGACGATAACAAAGTGATTCTGTCCAAATCGAAAGAAGATGTGGAAAGCGAGTGGCAGTCTGCCTGATTTCCCGCGCCGTGGCCTATGCCGCGGCGTCTGCTTTCTCGTTCTCCAACAGCGCCTTGCTCGACCACTTTCTGTTTATCCGCCGTTAATGACCTCTTACCATCAAAAAGATAAGCATGCGTAGCATACGCAACCTGCGCTAGCCGCACCCTTTGCCCCAGCCTCGACGATCAGCCAAAAAGGCATAAGCCGTCTCACTATCTGGCGCCGAAGCGGGTGTCTCCTGCACTTCGGTTTACGTACAGGTACGAGTGCCCTGTGTAGGGGGTAACGCGGCCGCAGCGATAAGCGACAGATTTCCCCGTACTTCTTTACGTTTGCGCCCGCGCCGCTTGCCCGGTACTCATTCCCTCATTTCCCAACGCAAAATCACCTCTTAACTGTCATCGCACACGCGCTGAGCAAATTGTGATTCACATCTTAATTACATTACAAATAAAACCTTAACAGTAGCGGAGCACAAATTAACATCGCTATAGTAGTTTTATATTGTACAACCATGTTTTACACAGTAAAACACCATTGATGGCAAAGGCTATATTAGCTGCGCGCTGACTGGTGAAATTATGTCGATCCAGGCTCACGCCTCCGGTATTGCGGGCATTCGCAATGGCGATATTCCCACGCCCTGGCTGAGAGAAGCGCTGCGTAATGTCAGCATGCTAGTAGAAGGGGATAATCTGTAATGAGACACGCTAAACCGGTCATTTTAATTACGGGCTGCGATATTGCGTCAAAGGCGCTGGAACGGCTGACCAATTTCAAGCTGACTGATGCGGGCAGGCAGCCAGGCGAAGATGACTTATGCCGGCTGTATGAGCGGTACGATCCAGTTGCCTTTATCGTACGCTACGGCAAGAACAAGTCATTCGTTAAAACGGGCACGGCAGCGACCAGCAACGTCTTGAAAGTGCTGGCTGAACCGCTGAAAAAAGAGGGTGCGCTGCCATGATGTTCCAGCACCCGCCAGAAATACGCGCTACCACGCTGTTTACGCGCCTGCCTGATCGGTTCCGCCAGCCAGACCCCAACAATACGTGGGCACAGGCCAACCGGGGCGGCGAGCCGGTCGACTCGTTTCTTGAAGGCCCGGTATGGCATCCATCGGGGTGCCTTTATCTGACCGACATCCCCTACGGCCGCATTTTCAAAGTCGATATGCAGGGCAACTGGGAGCTTATCGTACAGTACGACGGTGAGCCGAACGGCATGAAACTGATTTCGACGAATACGCTGCTTATCACCGATTATCGCCACGGTTTAATCAAGCTGTCGCTGGACGATCGCAGCGTGACGCCCTGGTTGGCCCGACGCAACAGCGAAAGCTTTCGCGGCGTTAACGATCTCACGCCAGATAGCCAGGGGAATCTCTACTTCACCGATCAGGGCCAAACCGGGCTGCACGATCCCACCGGCCGCGTCTACCGCTTGTCACCGCAGGGCAAACTGGATTTGCTGCTCGATAACTGCCCCAGCCCAAACGGGCTGGTGTTATCGCCAGATGAACAAATCCTTTATGTCGCCATGACGCGTGGCAATGCCATCTGGCGCTGTCCATTAAAGCCAGACGGATCTGTCAGTAAAGTTGGTCAGTTCTTTACCTCCTATGGCCCCAGCGGGCCTGACGGGCTGGCGATCAATGCCGAGGGCGAGCTACTGATTGCCAATCCAGGACTGGGACGCGTCTGGCATTTAAATGAGCTGGCTGAGCCGATAGCGATCCTGACCAGCCCGCTGGGGCGATCGACCACCAACCTCTGCTATGGCGGTGTTGATTTACGCCAGTTGTACATCACTGAATCCGTTTCAGGCTCGATACTGACCTGCTCAATGGCTACGCCTGGCAAGCCTGTTCCCGTATCGCCACAGGTTCTTGCCAAATAAAAAGATGTGCGCGGCACGCGCACAGGAGATCGTTATGGCCCTGCTTACTTCGACTGAAGAGAATAATGTAATTTCATCGCCGGGCTCGCCAGGCGTACAGAGTTCCCTTAACGAGCATGATTTTACGCTCAGCGAAACGGCGGCGAGAAAAGCCTTCACGCGCATGTTGCCATTTATTTTCATTTGCTATGTCGTCAGCTACCTGGACAGAACCAACGTAAGCTTTGCCGCGCTGGGGATGAACAGTGATTTAGGGATCACCGCCGAACAGTTCGGTTTTGGCGCCGGGATGTTCTTTATTGGCTACTTTCTGTTTGAAGTTCCCAGTAACCTGATTATGCAAAAAGTCGGCGCGCGCATCTGGATTGCGCGCATTATGATCTCATGGGGGCTGATCTCCATGCTCACCGCCTTTGTGACCGGCCCAACAAGCTTTGCCGTAGCGCGTTTCCTGCTTGGCGTGGCTGAAGCGGGCTTTACCCCGGGCATCTACCTCTTTTTCACCTACTGGTTCCCCGGCACCTGGCGCGCCAAAATCACGGCGGCCTTTCTGGTAGGCATACCTGTCGCCAATATCATTGGCGCGCCGGTTTCAGGTGCGCTGATGCAAATCACCCATCATGAGCATATTCGTAACTGGCAGTGGCTGCTGTTGATTGAGGGAGCGCCGGCGGTCATTTTAGGCATCGTCTGTTTGTTCTTTCTGAGCGACAGGCCGGCAAAAGCCAACTGGCTCAGTGATGCTGAAAAAAGCGTGCTCACCCGGCGCCTTGAGTCGGAACAGCAAAAGATCGCCGCTTCCCACGGCTCGAGCCTGAAGGATGCGCTGAAAAATCCGCTGCTCTACCTGCTGGCCTTTATCAACTTTTGCGGCATTGTCGGATCCATTGGGGTTGGCCTGTGGATGCCTCAGATCATTAAACAACTCGGCGTCAGCCACACGCAGACAGGCTTTCTGACTGCCATCCCCTATCTGTGCGGCGCGGTATCGATGCTGCTGTGGGCGCAACGAGCCAACCGGGCAAAAAACCGCATTGTCTGGATTTGCGGGGCGCTATTCATCGCCGCGGTTGCCCTTGCCGCCAGTGCGCTGGTGGATGAGCCGGTGCTGAAAATGATCGCTCTCTGCTTTACCGTCAGCGGCATCCTCTCTTTTCAGGCCTCATTCTGGGCACTGCCTTCCGGCTTTCTGACCGGCAGCGCAGCCGCAGGGGGGCTGGCGATGATAGTTTCCATTGGTAACCTGGGCGGTTTCTTTGGGCCTTCATTGATCGGCTATATCAAACAGATGACTGACGGTTTTATGTGGCCACTGCTGGCAGTGTCTGCTGTCCTGCTGCTAGGCTCCCTGGCTGTCGCGCTGGTGAAAGATCCCTATCGTCATATCTGACCTCATCCTGTCAGTGCAATCAGGTTGTACTGACAGGCTCGGCAGCTCAAGCGCCCGACTGCGCCGGCACGGAAGCCGACGCCTGTTACTGGTAAGTCATGGTGAAGGAGGCCGTCGCATTCACCTTACCCGGCTGAATCGCACTGGATGTCTGATAGTAGGCGGCGCGGAAGGGAATATTGACCCTTTCTCCGTCGGTTGACGTGGTGCCGTAATTGATTAAACTGCCGAATTTTACTGCCGCATTATTATAGAGGAGCTGGATACCGACCCCCTTTGCCGTCGATCCGCTGCTTAACCCTAAAACACCATTGGCCGCGTCCGCGAGCGGCGTAACGTTGTCCAGCGTCACATTCACCGAGGTTTGCGCATCGCAGTTAAGCGACAGATTAAAATCAACGGGATTGAGCGTGCTCCCTACGCCGTTGAATTTAGAGGCAACCGCAAAACCCATATCGATATTTAAATTGGTATCCAGCACCTGGCATGAAACCGTGCTGGTATTGACCGCTGAAATAATATATTTAAAGAGCGGCTGCCTCTGCACATTTTTACTGACGGGCGTGCTGTACTGCATAGCAATAGTGATTGGGGAGACGCGGCCTGTTTTCGGCGTCATCGCCGTTTTAACAAGTTCAAACGTGTCGATAAAAGTCGTCGTCCCTTTCTGAGAAATCCCTCGATTCCAGGTACTTAAGTTAAGGCTGCCGTTGGTGACCGGACTGGTTGTGCCGGTAGCACTGGAATAGTTTTTCCACCTCAGGCCGATCCCGTCGACGTTAGTGGCGCGGACGCCCGCCAGCGCCGACGCGCCATTGTCCAGGTTTGACCCTGCCAGCTGAATGTACCAGGAGCTTTCCGCCGTTGTCTGGCTTTTTGCATCGCAATTAATGGCATGACTAATCGTTACCGAGCCGAGCACCGTTCCCACCGGCACATCGCGCTGAATAAGAATATTATTATCAAAATTAACGGCAACATCTGATGCGCTACATAACGCGTAGACCTTCGTCGACAGAACGCTGCTGGTTAACAGGGCGACAATAATAAAAAACCTGTACATACCTGATTCCTTAATCATGCAAAGGGTAGAGAAGAAGATGCCCGGCGACTGTTTCACTGCGCGATGCGTTAATGGTTTAACTGCAGGTCGCCGTGGCGCGTTGAATAGCGCCTGGCCGAGGCTTAAAGTTTATTTTCGCCTGGCAGGATACCTGCCCCCACCTGACGGAAACCGGGTCTCCGTTATTCAGTCCGCTTAGATAAACCTCTCCTTCGTTGCCGACGATGCTCATCATGTCGCTGTCGTGCATCTTAACGACAGCGCCAAAGGGCACGGGTTTATGCTTGAAAAGCAGCTTAACCAGCGCGCGATAGCCTGTTGCCACCTTGAACGAGGCGCGCACAACGGCGCCGCGAGTGGGCACCACGCTGACGACCGATTCCGCAATATCGGTTTCAGGCCCCAGCGAGCGGGTATCAATCGCGATAGCGTTTTCCTGATAAGCGCTGACATAGGGAACAACCGCGTATCCCCGCCAGTCGGTTTTGACGCCTGGGTTATTGCGAATCTTCACGCCTGACACGCCCTCGGCCTTGACGAGCGCCACGGTGTCGCCCGGCGGCTGCGAAAAGGTCACGCCGTTTTCATGAACGAGAATGCCGCCCTGAAGCCCAAGGTTAACCTGGCTGTTTTCCCGACTGCGGTTATAGCCGGCGCTCAGGGTGCCATAGCCGCCTTTATAGGTGCCGCTTACCGAGCTTCTGGCTTCACCGCCCGACGAGGTGTAGCCCTGCTGCAGTGAGTAGCTCAGATTATTATCAGCAAGCGCCGTTCCGCTCAGCCCAACCTGGTGCGTTTCCGGGCCGTTTTTTTGCGCGTTTACGCTGTAGCTGACCCAGCTTTGAGGCAGCCATTTGCTGAGCGGCACCTGCATGCTGAAAGCCAGTATCTGATCTTTTTTTTCATAGCCTGGCGTTTCGCTATAGGTGTAGCCCAGCGAGTAGCTAATATCGTTGAAACTGGTATTGAAGCCCGTGCTGATGCTGCGCTCGTAGCCTGTTCGGCGCCAGTAGTCCTGCTGGTAGGCGCTGATATAAAAACTGCCCCAGCTGGACAGCGACTGGTTCAGATTAAGCTGCAGGCGGCTACGTTTGTTGTAACGCTGGGTCGCGTATTCGTTAACCTCCTGAAAGGTATAAAACCCCTGGGTCGAGTAACGATAGCTGGCCAGCGTAACGGTGGTATCGGTTGTCGTAACCGTTTTGGAGTACTGTATCCGGTAGGATTGTCCCCTGCTGCGGGTGGTTTTCTCCTCATCCAGCTTACTGTCCGCCAGCGTTATATCCGCGGAGAGCGAGCCGAGTTCGCCAAAACTCAAACCGGCCCCGACAACGCCGGAAAGGTAGTTATCCGCGCCCAGTCCGCCCGCGTAGAGCGTCAGATGATTCGATACGCCATAGGCCAGCGTCCCCATGCCAAACGTGGGCGTTTGCGCCGCTTTTTTCGTCGTACGATATTCGCCTCCGCTCAGGGCATATTTTATGCGCCCTTCCCGCAGCATAACGGGCACCGCTGAAAAGGGCTGAACGAAACGCTGCTCGCTTCCATCAGCCTCGGTTACGGTCACCTCAAGGTCGCCACTCGCAGAGGTTGGATAGAGATCGCGGATGGCAAAGCTTCCCGGCGCAACATAGGTTTGATAAATCGTATAGCCATTCTGTTTTACGGTGACCATGGCATTGGTACGCGCAATACCGCGGATCACCGGCGCAAAGCCGCGCATGCTTTCGGGCAGCATCGTGTCGTCAGAGTAGATTTGCATGCCGCGAAACAGAATGCTGTCGAAGATATCCCCGGGCGTGCTGGTTTCCCCTATCTGGAACTGTCCTTTCAAAAACTGGATATCGCGACTCAGAGTGGTACTCAGAGAAGAAAAGGCATGCTTGCCGCTGCTTTTCGTGGCGGTGCTGTAATTACGCAGGCGCCACGGGCCGAAATTGAGCCCGCTCTGCAAATTAAGGTAAAACTGATCCTGCGTTTCCCCCTGCTTTGTCCAGTTGCGAGCGCCATTAAAGCTGTAATTTAACAACGCAGCGGGAATACCCTGATCCCAACGAGCGGGATCGACCCTTCCACGCACGCGGGTTTCCAGCGCAGACTGAGGAATGGAGATATCCAGCCTTTGCTTATCGAAATCCAGACTCGCCTTCGCATCAGGTATAAAATCGCCTGGGTTGGTAATAATGGTGTTCGCCGGAAGCGCAGCTAATTCAGAAAAGGCGCTGATTCGGACGCCAAGCTTCTCAAGCATCGACCGATTGAGTTCAGGCGACAGCCCCAGACCATTAATGGCCACAAAAGAGATATTATCTGTGCAGACATACTCATGATTAAGCCATATTTGAACCCGATAGGTTCCTGGTAATTGCTCTCCCCGTTCAAAACGGCTGAGGTCGATGCTTTTTGCCGCTGAACTCGTTTTTTCAAGCGCATCCGCCATAAAATAGAGCTCACCCGCTCTTGCGGGAGAGAGAGAGGAAATAAACAACGCGATGGCTGAAAACCGGGCAACTGTATTAGGCCGCATGCCTGAGGAAAATAAATATCGGGTGTCAAAAACAGTCTTCACTTTGCTTTCCTGCTCGGGTGACATGGCTGATACTGTTTGTGAATTAGGGTAACGCCTGGCGTGCTTCTTCCGTGACGCCACCAAAATCATTTATGGCTTTCCAGGCCACCTCTCGCCCGCTGCCCGGAACCGTCACCGACGCAAAGGGTGCAATCATAGGCGGCTGTTTAATACGCTTCCCTGCCAACGTTAAGGCGTAGAGCGAGATAAAATAAGGCGAACCGTTGGTTATCACCGTCTGACTTCCATTTTGCTTAAAGCTTAAATTTCTCCACGCCTCGTTCGCGTTATCCGTTTTCAACTCTGCGGGACGATAAAAAAGCTTTATCCGCGTTTTAACGGCAATCAGCAGCCGGTTTTGCTCTGATTTCTCCATAGCAGGAATGGATTTAACGTTTAGCCAGAAGACGGATTCACGATTATTCGGCAGCGGTTTTTCACCGGTATAAATAACCCTGAGGGTGTTCTCATGCCCTCCGTCCAGACGAAACAGCGGCGGAGTAACAATAAAAGGCACTTTTTCGGAGGATTTTTCATCCAGTTCAACCCATGACTGAATAAGATAGGGAACTGAATTTTTACTGTTGGTCACTGAAATGGATGCTTCTTTTTCCGCGCCGTTATAAATCAAACGCGTGCCGCCAACGGTAATGCTGGCCTGCACAGTGTGAGTAAAAAAAGACGCCGCCAGCAAAAAAATAGCGCGAATGAACAGGCTCATTTATTAGCTCCAAAATGCCATCAGGAGAGAGACGGGCGTGCGCAGGCACGCCCTGGGTATTACTGATAGGTGATAGTGAAATCTGACGTCGCGTTCGCGGTACCGGCAACAACCGTCGCCTTAGTGGCTTTATATTTGGCCACGAACGTCATGGTGTTGCTGTTTGCAGCGACGGCGGGCGACCCTGCGGAAGAGGTATCCAGCGTCAGGCTTTTAGACTGGGTGGCCAGCGGAACAGGCGTGACGCCATCCTCTTCATAGAGCGCGATACCCACCCCCTGCGCCGTCTGACCGCTGCTTAACGCCAGAATGTCAGAATCGATCGCGTCTGCCGTACCATCAAACTTAACGGAGGCAGAGGTTACCGCGGCCGGGCAGTTGTTCAGCACAATGCTAAAACGCGTTGCTGCGGCTACCTGTCCGACCCCAGTGAATGCGCTTTTAGGGATCTTGCCCAGGTTAACGGTCTGGGTGGATGTACTGGTATCAACAGTACAGGCCGAATCCAGAATCTCTCCGGTGAAATTAATGGTGCCGTCGGCCGCATGCGCTGCGAATGAGCAGCCCGTAACGACTGCCGCCGCCATCAGGTTGCGAATGGCAAAAGTTAACTTTTTTTGCATAGGTCTATATCCTCCGTATTGAATATATCTGCAGCGATAACATCTCGACGCAGAAAAAAGAAAAGTCAGGCAACCAAATTCACTTTCAACATTTTAAAAACTGAAATAAAAAAACACTGGTGTAACAAAACAGGCAGCGCGAGCGCCTGAAATACAAAATGGTGAAACCTTTTATTTTTAGAAAGGACTCGACGTTAAAAGTGCTATTAACTGCTTCATCTCCAGGCTAGTGCCAAGAGAAAGCCGCTTTCTTAAGTAAAGCATTTTGTTAATATCACTCTTATTTTCGCAAACATAGTGGCTATTTATCGGGTCATAAACCGCCTTGAGAAACCTCATATGATCTTTTGATAACATGACAGACAGCTGATGACATAACGCCTCTTTCAGTCCGTAAGATTTGCCTACCACCGGATGTCTGGAAGCCTGATCGCATACCTGATGGAGTTCTTTGATGGTTGTCACCAGCCAAAACAGTTTTAAATAATTATTTTCGGCTATCTCCTCAGGTGCAATAAAATAAATATTTTTTATTCCTCCCCGCGCGCTTAGCCGAGAGTAAATCCAGCGTATAGTTTCGCCGCACTCATGTAGGGTGTCGATAAGAACGCAGGGTTTATCAAACACCGTCGCGCAGACTAAAAACTCAAGCCGATTATCAAAAAAATATACCTGCCTGTCTTTAGCAGAGAGGGACGTTATCGCTTGTCGGATAGCAAAATTACGAGTAAATACCAGTACTGTCGTCAACGTCTATTCCTTTTGTAATACACACAACACTTAACTAAGGCGAGGTTTTGACAACATATACGCGTTCCAGAGCATCTTTCTCTACTTTGTAGGCTTTTCCATTCAGCCTTAAAAAAGGGTATCGTTCAAATCCCACACTATTAAATGCGAACTGAATTTTCTTTATCATGGAGAGTAAATATGATTTCGAGCAGCGCAGGCCGTAATCTTCAAAGACATGTACAATAATGTCATTATCGTAGACTACTCCGGCATCCATTCCGGCAAGTAAATATTCGAATAGCCTGGCCTTTGTTGCTCCAAATCTTTTTATACGCCCATTTTTAATATTGATTAGCGTTCTGGTGGAAATTCGGTATTCCAGACTCTGGAATATATTGTATCCATAGAGAACCTTGTCAGAGACAAAAGGCATAATGACTCCTTAGGGGGTAACTATCCCATATCTATGACACCTTTTCCGTATGTGGGTGATAAGCTCACAGCCACCTGATACGTTAAAAATATTATTTCAATGAAGAAAGTGTGACAATGAGACAATTTTATAAAAAATAAAAACCAAAAAATAACAAAAACAGCACATAATCAGCTGTCTTTATATAAATGGCAGATTTAAATCCCAAATGAAAACAAAATATTACCTCCGGCGGGTTTGATTTTACAAAAAATTAACCATAGATAATTTATCTAAATATTTTCTCATCTTGGTTAAAAATGCTAATGATAAAAAATAAAACAATAAAATCAACTATTTAAATTCAATGCGAAAGTTTCTTAAATATTATCTTAACCAATGTAATTTAGGAATAGTCAGGACAATTCTTTAATCTCTGCTATAAACGCGCATACACAAATAAATTTAATTTTACAACTCACCCTATTTTGCACATTAGCAGCCTCAAAAAACAAGCGTAAAACCATTAAAAAACAAAAGGATGTAAAAACATGGTTCTTGATCAAATCCCGCAAAACGGCACTATTTCTGCATAATTTATCTGAATCAAAACCTGCTATTCATTTAAACTGAAGCATAATTAATCTTGCGACGTGCCTTTGGGCATGAGGATATTTTCTGGAGGTCGCAACTACTCCTTTATGAGTATTCTGGCGCTTAGTCACCTAAGATAATTAATAATGGCGCAATAATAACTTCGCGGGAGAAAGGCGTTAAAACCAGGCCGGATAATAAAGATCCATCTCACAGAAAAAGAGGTGATGCCCGATGCTCAAAGCAGCAGCGCCGCATAAAGTATGCGGCGCTGCTGAATTAGTAACCCACCCCTGTACAGTTAACGCCCTGGCTGTTATTCAACCAGTCAATGACGCACTGGTTATTGCCTTTGTCGAGATAGTTGAATTTAACGCTAAACTGATTGGTGGCCAGAATAGCGTCTACGGTCGGCACCCAGGTGCCATACTCTCCCGCGACGGCATACTGAGTCCCGTTTTTCCAGGGCTGGCTGAACCAGTTATCCGTTACGGTAATGGGTCCGCGCTCAGGCTGTCCTCGTACGCCGATTGAGGAGCGGTTATTCGTGCCATACCGTCCGTAGTCGAACCAGTTTTGCGTCACCTCCATAAATGCGCCGGCAATGCCTTCTGGTTGATACAGGTGCATATCAAACTGATGGAAAGCCCCGCGCCCACCGCCATTAAGCACCAGATTATGGTGCGCCGCATAGCCCTCGCCCGATCGGCCGTTTCCGGCAATCGAATGCCGGTTGCTGTTGAAGACGTTACAGGCGACTTCCGCGGTGGCATTGCCATTTTGCGTCACCACCCCATAGCCGAGCCCCGATTTGATATTGTCGTGAATGTAGCTGTGATGGACGCGTACGTCGGTGGCTGTTTTCACGCTTACCGCCGCCCATGGCCAGCCCCACATCTCCATATTGTCCACTTCGACATTGTGGCTGCCCGATACGGTCTGAATGCCGATAGTGGAATTATTGGTGACGGTGCCTTTATAGGGCCCTTCATAGCGAAGGCCCGATATACGCGTGTTGCTGTCCATCGCGATAATAGGGAATTCATTTTTCAGCTCGCTTATATAGGGAATGCTGAGGCGCGCTCCGTCGCTGCCGTTCAGGCCGCGATCGCTGAAAATGGTGGTTCCGCTTTTGACAAACAGCGCGTTTTGCTGGACCGGCAGCTCAATTTCGACGTCGCCGGGAATGTAGATATAAGCGGTGCCGGCATCAACCAGCTTCTTCAGCGTGGCGTAATCCCGGGCTTCCTGATAGCTAACGCTGTTTTTATCAATCTGCTGCGCATAGCCGCTTCCGCCTCCTACGACCGAGCACTGTCCGCTGGCATCGAGCAGGTGGGTAGTCACCACGACGTTTAGCTCCAGCGGAGCGGAGACGTGACCTTTTTTATCCACCGCGCTAATCCTGACGGGATAGCGATTTTCACCGCCGACCACAAAGCCAGGCAGCGTCAGACGGAAGACGCCCTCCTTCTCATCAATCGCGCCGCCCGCCGCCCTGAAAGCGGAAGCGTCAATTTCATAGCGCGCAATGCCGTACAAACTCTGCACCTCCGGCGTCACCACTACGGTAGTGCTTTCGGGGCCGGTTACGGCGGTATCGGCGGTGATGGAGAACGGTGCCTGGCTGACGGAAATAGTCATGGTCACAGGTTCGCTGCTATTCCCCAGGGCATCTTTACCCGTGACGATAATGGCGTAGTGGTTACTCCCCGTTGCCCGCCATTCAGGCATAACGAAGTGAAAGTCCGGCAGGGTTCCGGTGATTTTTCCTCCCGCGGCGATAAACGCTTCCGCGCTGAACTGAACTTCACTCGCCGTTGCGCCTTCAGAGACCACGCTAATCGATGCGTCCACCGTCTGCTGTTCGGTTCCCGTCAGCGAGCCCGGCGCCGTTACTGCGATATTGACGGGTTGCACCTCCAGAGTCAGGCTGACCGGTTTTGACGAACGGCCCTGTTTATCCCAGGCGATAGCGGTCAGGGTATAGCGGTTATTGCCCTCTTTTTTCCACAAGGGCAAAGTGAAACGATAGCTATTTGCGCCATCCTGGATAATTTTGCCTCCGGCATTAAAAAAGGCGTCGCCCTGCCACTCGATTCGGTCAATGCCCGCCTGGGCGCTGGTCTGCGGCGTCACCACAATTTGATCGCCCGATTTCCCCGACAGGCTATCGTCGAGCACCATGTTAATGCTCGTCGAGGCCACCGAAATGCGGGTCGTCACCGGCAAGGAGCGGTGGTTCTGGTCGTCAGCGGCAGTAACCGTAATCGCATACTGGTTGGCTCCTCCATCCGACCATGCCGGCAGCGTGAGCCACAGCTTATCTTTTTCGACGTCGACTTTTCCTCCGCTGGCGATAAATTCCGGCGCTTCCCACTCCAGCCGCGTCACGGTGGATTTAGACTCTACCTTCAGCGGCAGCGCGATGCGTGTGCCTTCAGCGCCCGAAAGCTGTTGCGGCAGCGTCACCACGATTGAGCGAGGTTCAACAATGATTTTGGCCGAAGCGGTATTGGAAATATTTCCCTCACTGTCGGTTACCGTCACTTCCACTGGGTAACTGTTTTCACCGTCAGCGCGATAGGGCGGCAGCACCGCCTCATAGTTCAGGCTCGGGCTATCAGCTTTTACCGGTCGCGTTTGAATAAACTTACCGCCAGCAGCCAGGAAGGCGGGCGCCTTCCACTCAACTTTACTTATGTTCTCCTCGCTGCGCACATTGAGCCCTGTCGCCAGGGTCTGGCCCTCTTCCCCTTTGAGATCCCCAGCCAGCGAGATTTTAACGTTCATCGGCAGCACCTCTACTTCAACGCGGAACGGTGCCGACAGATTGCCCTTTTCATCTGCCGCGCGTCCTTCCAGCTGATAGCGATTGTTACCGACTGGTCGCCACTCGGGCAGCGAGAGCAGATAGACGCCGTTTTCATACGCCACGCTGCCACCAGCGGCAAAAAATTCATCGCCCCGCCAGCCAATCCCGGTAACGGTATAGCGTGAAGAGATATTCAGGTTGAGCGCCAGCTTGCTGCTTTCGATGCCCGAAACCTTCTGGCTGGCGGCAATAGAAAACAGACGATCCTTTTTATATTCCAGAACGATAAAGTTGTTTCGGTCCACCAGATCGTAGCGGGATCCCGCCAGCGTACGGTTAAAGCGGACACGGTCGGGATCGAGCTGGGTCTTAAGCGGCGTTCCGAACTGCCAGGAGAGGTTAAGCCCTACGGAGAATTCATCTCGACCGCCGCGCGTATTAAGCGTTTTTTGCATCGAGATGCCCACCAGCGGCACGGGGGTATAACTGACGCCCACGGTAAGCAACTGAGGGTTCTTTTGCAGATCGTCCGGTCCAAAAACGCCGACCCGATCCCCATAATATCGCGCCCAGGAGAGCTTGCCGCCCAGCTGAGGTAAAGAGGGAAGCCACGCTTCCGTTCGGATATCAAAACCGTTCGCAACGCGCTCGTGATAATCGGTAAAATCCTGCGACCTTTTCCAGTCGCTAAGGCGGAAATATCCATTGGCAGAGACGCGGAAAAAATCGCGGCCATATTCAAGACCGGTACCCAGACGCTTATGCTTACGGCTGATGTCATAGTCATAAAAAACGCTGGCGCCAAGCAGGGTGTTTTCTGAGGGCCAGAATCGGTAACCGAGCCCGATATTGGTCATCGTTCTGCCGTCAATGCGCCTGATACCTGTCTGAGAAAACAGCAGATGGCGGCGATCTTCATTAAGGGGAAATAAAAAATCGAACTCGCTGCCGTCAAAATGCGCGCTGCTGAGATTGAGTCTGGCGCGGGCTGTGCCAAAAGAAGCCAGACTTTGCTGCACCGCGGAGCTAAACAGGCCGGAAGCCATGGTTCCCCCCACGGCGCCGAGACGGTCGACGGAAGCATCCTGGCCGAGCATCTGCGCCAGTTTGGCGCCTGCGCCCGCTCTCGCCTGCAGGCTCTTTTCTTCGCTGTGCTTCTGCTGCGTCTGGAAGGCGCGATAAACGCTCTCTCTCACCGTTAGCGACGCGTTGCGGGGGTCGTTAGCGCTGCCGACAGCCAGTCCTGGTTGAATAAATAAGACAATATAAAGTCCATGCTTACGCTTAAGACGAGGCGGGTAGCAAGCCACCATGCTGATAATAACTCCATTAAATAAAAGGCATTCTCAAGCTGAGAAAAAAAGGATATTTGAGAGCCATTAAGATTATTTTAAAAATAAGCGCTGCTTTGTATAAATAACAACCAAGAAAATGATCTTTATAATTTTAATATTTCAGACACTTCTTAACAATCAGATAATTCATCACGTAAAATCCTATACCGTTTAAATAAGATGCAGTCTGGTTCGCCGGGCATATCTGAATAGATAACTTTCTCTTCAGCACAGGCTTTGCGTATTTAGGATTATTTTAAATGATGAGAATTTTCAGGCGGGAATTATCTATTTTTGCGGGTAGAAAACATTTATTGCTAAATTTTTTCGTCGTAAATGTGAATATGTTCTCTAATCCGAGCCCATTTTTTGCGCGCGCTTCTGTCTGTTTAAGCGCTATTTTTATCCCCATATAGCTTTACCGGCTGGCTATGAGGGGGCATAGTCAAAGAAAAACGTTACTTTGCGATTTACGACAGTCGCGCGGACTGCAGCCAAACCAGCGCCGGAACGCGCGGGAGAAGGCGCTGACCTCAGAATAGCCCAGTAACAGCGCCATTTCTGACACCGACAGATGGTGTTGCTTCAGATAGTGGGTCGCCATTTCCTTGCGCACGCTGTCGACCAGGGCGGAAAAACAGGTCTGCTCATCGCGCAGCCGCCGCTGTAACGACCAGGCGGATAATCCCTGTTTCTCGGCGATCATTTCCAGCGAGGGTTCGCCGCTCAGTAACTGAAGATGGATGTCGATGCGGGTTTGATTAACGGTGTCCTGATTGACCGCTGGCGGGCTGAGCCGACGGATCGCATCCTGCATTACCAGCAGCAGCATGGGGTCGTGATCCGGCATTTTGCGGTTCAGATCCGCTTTGGCCACGATCATCGAGTTAAAGGGCTGGTCGAAATAAACCGGCGCATCGAAGACTTTACAGTGTTCATGCCAGTGTTCAGGGCGCGGATGCTCAAAGTGGACTTCGCGCGGCGCCCAGTGTCGTCCTGCCGCGTGGCGAATCAGGTTAAGAAACATACCTAACGTTAACTCAGCATCCTGCCGGCGCAGCAGAATCGCGCCGTGACGCACCTGATAATCGAGTTGCCAGCAATCATTGTGCTCAGTCAGACGGATACAGGTGTTGTGCTGATGCCAGGGAAACGCATTTACGACGTTGCGCAGCGCCTGTTCCAGCGTGGCCGAACATAAGCCGATATAGCCGATCAGTCCCAGCGATTGCGGGCGGAACTGATGGCCATACTGCAAACCAAAATTGTCCACGCCCGCCTGACTGGCGGCTTCCTCCAGCACCCGACAGTAATTCACCAGATCCAGACTCAGCGTCGGGCAGGCGAGCGTATCAGGATCGATGCCGCTGATACCAAAAATGCGGTCCACATCGCCGCCCTGAGCGTTAATGAAATCACCCAGTCCTGTCGCGGCGGCCGACAGGACGCCACGGTGCTGGCTTCCTGCGCTGGACAAGGCTGTAAGCGCCACCTCTGGAAATCTGCTGGTCATGATGTTTTCCGCCTGAAACTGAACATCTGTTATTTCTGCAAAAAACATACCAGCCGTCGGCCGCGTGATAACAGCGACTTAGCGCCGCCTCAGAATAGATTGCACTGCAATCACCCATTCAGGCACCGTCGGAGTGCGCTAAACGCCAATCGGCAAACGGGCGCCTTCGAGGTAGCGATGGCACAGGCGCACCGTGTCGCCGGCCCAGCCGCTGCCCAGGCTGCGGGCCATCTCCGTTTCGCTGTGGGAGGCCACCCAGGCCGTCAGCTGGATGCGGCGCTGAATCAGCAGAGACGGGATCATTGCCAGCTCCTCATCGCTGACGTGCGCCACCTGCTCATAGCCGTTTAACCAGTTTTCCACCCACTGCGGGGCGCTGGGATGATGCTCGACAAAGCTGATGGCAGCGGCAAGATCGTGCAGGTACCAGCCCATGCCGCAGTCATCAAAATCAATGACCCGCGTTTCGCCTTTGTGAACCAGCAGATTCGTCAGCCGCAGGTCGGCGTGGATCAGGCCATAGCGATCGGGCGACTGACCAAATGCCGCCATCTCGCGGCTCACATGGGCCAGCGTCTCTTCAACGGCCGCGTGTTGCGACCGCGCCAGGCCAGCGACATCCCGCCAGTCGCCCCAGTGGCCAGTGGGAGACACCATGGTGTGATGATCCCAGACGAGACGGCGAAAGCCCTGCGGCTTTTGCCAGCGCCGGCTGTGGTGGTGTAGCTGCGCGGTGATGCGGCCTAGCTGGCGAAATGCCTCCGGATCGACCGCATCGGTAAGCATATCGCCCTCTATCCAGTGAAACAGCACGGCATAACGTTCGCCGCCATCAGGCAGGGGAAGCGTCTGAATCCGGTTGCCCTGCCCGTCACTGACGGCAACCGGCACAGAGATCCCGGCGGCCTGAAGGGCGTCCAGCCAGTGAAGCTCGCTTTGAATATCCGGCTTAGCGTGGTAGTCGCCCCGATGAATACGCAACGCATAGCGGCCCTGCGGCGTGCTGACAGACAGGGTCGCGTTCTCGGAACGGCACAGCAGTTTGGCCTCAGCGTGCAGACAGGCGGGATAGGCCTGCAATGCCTGATGGGCAAGCTGAAGAATGGCGTCGTTACTCAAGGTGTCATATTGCTTAATGCTCATGTCTGGCTCCCTCTCTCTGCGTGTGGCTTCAGCATGGCGCTGAACCTTCCCCGCACGCTTGACAGGAGAGCAGGCAAAAATTGACTTCAGCAGAGTAACGACGGCCTGAGCTGGGGCGACTTGACCCCAGCCGACGAGTTTCTGTTTTCTGCGGTCAAGTTTTTCTGTTAGCGCTGTGTCCATCATCTACCCGTCAGCTTTTAAGGCATCGCTTTTCACTTTACGCAGACGGGGAACGCAGTGATGAAAGAGAAACTGAAACCCACCCTGGGCACCCTGCAACTCTGGGGTATCGCCGTGGGTCTGGTTATATCGGGCGAGTATTTTGGCTGGAGTTATGGCTGGGGCGCTGCGGGTACCCTGGGCTTTCTGGTCACGACGCTGTTTGTCGCCGCCATGTACACCTGTTTTATCTTCAGCTTTACCGAACTGACGACCGCCATTCCACAGGCAGGCGGGCCGTTTGCTTACAGCCGTCGCGCCTTCGGCGATACCGGTGGGTTGATTGCGGGCATCGCCACCTTAATCGAGTTTGTATTCGCGCCCCCGGCCATCGCCATGGCGATAGGCGCCTACCTCAACGTGCAGTTTCCGGAAGTGAACCCCAAACTTATCGCGGTCTGCGCCTACCTGATCTTTATGGGCCTCAACATCATCGGGGTCAGCATCGCGGCAACCTTTGAGCTGCTGGTCACGTTGCTGGCGGTGATTGAACTGCTGGTGTTTATGGGCGTGGTGGCGCCCGGCTTCAGCCTGACGAACTTTGTGGCTCACGGCTGGGCGGGACAGGAGACATTTTCGCTGGCCTCGGTCTCCGGCATATTTGCCGCTATTCCTTTTGCCATCTGGTTTTTCCTCGCCATCGAAGGCGTCGCGATGGCGGCCGAAGAGGCAAAAGATCCGCGTCGCACCATTCCCCGCGCCTATATCAGCGGCATTTTAACGCTGGTGGTGCTGGCGGTTGGCGTCATGGTGTTTGCGGGCGGCGCAGGCGACTGGCGCACCCTCTCCGGCATCAACGATCCGCTGCCGCAGGCGATGAAAATGCTGGTAGGCAACGATTCGCGCTGGATGCATATGCTGGTATGGATTGGGCTGTTTGGTCTGATCGCCAGTTTCCACGGCATTATCATGGGCTATTCTCGCCAGTTCTTTGCGCTGGCGCGGGAAGGCTATTTGCCGCCGTCGCTGGCGAAGCTGTCGCGCTTTAACACGCCGCACCGCGCGATTCTGGCGGGCGGCGCGGTCGGCATCCTTGCAATTTTCTCTGACGGCGTCAGCTTTCAGGGCATGAGCCTGACCGCCGCGATGATCACCATGTCGGTGTTTGGCGCCATCGTCATGTACATCATGAGCATGCTGAGCCTGTTTAAACTACGCCGCACCGATCCGACGCTGGCGCGCAGCTATCGCGCGCCGGGTTACCCGGTGATCCCTGGCATCGCCCTGTGTGGATCGGTGATTTGTCTGATTGCGATGCTGTGGTTTAACCCGCAGATCGGCGCGCTGTTTGTCGGCTTTATGGTGACAGGCTATCTCTATTTCCTGACCACCCATTCCCGCCGCGGCGCCATCGCGCAGACCTCTGTTGCCGCAGAAGCCGACTAACGCCTCTATAAGCCCTGCTGCGCGTAGCCTGCGGCAGGGCAGCACAAAGACCAAGGAGTCACGATGACGGTACGTTCAACCATAATGGATACCAACAGCTTTCGTGCTGAACACGCGGAAACGCTGGCGCCGGACATTCGACAGCTGACCGACAAGCGCAGCCGGGTGCTGGGCGAGTCCTATCGGCTGTTTTACCGCAACCCGGTGCATCTGGTGCGCGGACAGGGCCAGTATCTGTGGGATAAGGCGGGCAATCAGTATCTGGATATGTACAACAACGTGGCCAGTATTGGTCACTGTCATCCGGCAGTCGTGGAAGCGGTGCATCAACAGATGATGCAGCTGAATACGCATACGCGTTATCTGCACGAGTCGATCCTGGCATACAGCGATCGTATTCTGGCCACCCTGCCCGCGGAAATCGATCGCGCCATGTATATGTGTACTGGCTCCGAAGCGAACGATCTGGCAATCCGCATTGCCCAGTGCTGGAGCGGCGGCACCGGGATCATCGTATCCAGAGAGGCTTATCACGGCACCAGCGCGCTTACCTCCGGCGTCTCGCCCGCGCTGGGCAGCGGCCAGCCGCTTTCACCGCATACCCGCCTGGTGGCGCCGCCCGACTTTTATCGCGTTCAGACGACGGATCAGGGCGCATGGTTCGCGCGGGAAATTCAGCAGCAGATCGACGATATGGCCGCGCACGGCATTAAGTTTGCCGGTTTCCTGGCCGATTCGATCTTCTCGTCAGACGGCGTGTTACCCGGCCAGCCAGGCTTTTTAAAACAGGCGATTGATGTCGTGCATCAGAACGGCGGAATTTTTATCGCCGACGAAGTGCAGCCAGGTTTTGCCCGCACCGGCGAGGCGTTTTGGGGCTTTGCCCGACACGGCGTGGTGCCCGATGTGGTCACCACCGGCAAACCTATGGGGAACGGCATTCCGGTGTCGGGGCTAATGGCGAAAGCGCCGGTGATGGCGGCGTTTAGCGATGCGCTGCCCTACTTTAATACCTTTGGCGGCAATCCGGTCTCCATGGCGGCGGCCCATGCGGTGATGGATGTCATTGAGCAGGAAGCGCTTCAGGCGCACAGCCTGAAAACCGGCGCGGCGCTGCTGGCGGCTCTGCAATCGCTGCAGGCGGCTTACCCCTGCATCGGCGAAGTGCGTGGCGCAGGGCTGTTTATCGGGTTTGAACTGGTGAAAGACAGGGAAAGCAAGCAGCCTGACAAGCGTCTGGCGCTCGACCTGGTGGAGGCGCTACGCGAAGAGTTTGTGCTGACCTCCGTCGCCGGGCCCTACGGCAACGTGCTGAAAATTCGCCCGCCGCTCTGTTTCCAGACGCACGATATCGACTGGGTGGTCAGCGCGATGGATCGCTGTCTGAGGAAATTACAGGGGTGAACTTAACCTCGTTTTACCGTCCGCTATGCGCGCATAGCGGACTTATTTGTTAATGAGACAAAGCCGGCTATTAGTCAGCTATTTCTTCAGCCATTTTTCCAGCTGTTCAATCTCAGCTTTTTGCGCTTTGATGACATCTTCGGCCATTTTTCTCATCTCAGGATCTTTTCCATATTTCAGCTCTGTTTCAGCCATGGCTATCGCCCCTTTATGATGCTCAGCCATGCCTTTTGCGAATGCCCGGTCAGCATCCTGCTCCTTCATTGCCTGCATCATGCCATGATGCATATTTTGCATGCCCGACATGTACTCTTTTGACGCCGGAGAGAGAGGCATGGCCTGCGTCATGTTCATGGCCGGCTTTTGTGCCATAGCCGCAGCCGGCAGTAAAAACAGCATAGAAATCAGTAGGGTACGTAAATTTTTCATGGCTTACTCCTTCTTAGCGCCAGAGGTCTTGAGGGTTGGCCGGGAGATCCAGCTTATGCGGATAAGAACTATCCCGATCGCCGCGTTATCAATCGCGTTATCGGTCATGGCAGCTAAGCTTAGTCGACACTCACTCGGCCGGGCAGCCGTTCCTTTCCGGACGCAAGCAGGAGAAGATCATGAAAGCAGTTATTTACAACGGTCCCTATGATGTAAAAGTAAAAGAGGTGCCGGATGCGAAAATCGTCCGCCCCACAGATGTCCTTGTCCGCATTACCACCACCAACATCTGTGGCTCTGATTTGCACATGTATGAGGGCCGGACCAGCTTTGAGCAGGGCCGTATTTTAGGGCACGAAAACCTGGGCGAGGTGGTTGAAATTGGCTCAGGGGTTGAGCGCGTCAAGGTCGGAGACTACGTCTGTCTGCCGTTCAACATCGGATGCGGTTTTTGCGAGAATTGTGAGAAAGGTTTGACGGGCTTCTGCCTTACTGCCAATCCGGGGACCGCGGGCGCAGCTTATGGGTTTGCTGAAATGGGTGCCTGGGAAGGCGGTCAGGCGGAGCTGCTTCGGGTCCCCTTCGCGGACTTTAACTGCCTCGTGCTCCCGCCTGACGCAGTAGAAAAAGAAGATGATTATGTGATGCTCTCTGACATCTTTCCTACCGGTTGGCACGCAACAGAACTCGCAGGATTAAAGCCAGGCGAAAGCGTAGCGATTTACGGCGCGGGGCCGGTGGGCCTGATGGCTGCCCATTCAGCCATCATAAAAGGTGCTTCACAGGTGTTTGTGGTGGATACACACAAAGACCGTTTGACTCTGGCAGAGAAAATGGGGGCGACGGCCATCAATGCGACCGGCGATGAAGCCGTACAAAGAATTCTCGACCTGACGGACGGACGTGGCACCGATTGCGGCTGTGAGTGTGTGGGCTACCAGTGCTGTAACAAACATGGCCATGAAGACAATTCGATTACGATGAACAGTCTTGTGGCGTCAACCAAAGCAACAGGGGGAATTGGTGTAGTTGGCGTATTTATTCCTCAGGATCCGGGAGCGGCATCAGACCTCGCCAAACAAGGTAAAATGCCTTTTGATTTCGGAAGCTTTTGGTTTAAAGGACAGGCAATACGTACCGGGCAGGCAAACGTCAAAGCCTATAACCGTCAACTGGCCCGTCTAATCCATCAGGGAAAAGCCAGCCCGGGCGACATCATCTCACACCGCCTTTCGCTTGAAGAGGCGCCTACGGGATATAAACATTTTGACGATCGCGACGAAGGATGGACAAAGGTTATCCTTAAGCCTTAACTGAGGTTGGCCAGTAAAAAAATAACATCTGAAATGTGGATGTCGGCAGGATACCCTTGCGTATCCTGTCATCGTGCGACTCTTCCTCCGTCAGGCAATTACCGATGCAGTACTGCTGCAGCCGCTATTGTCTGTTGCAGTTTATATGGCTGTGCCAGGATGGTTTTGAAATGAATGGATCGTGTTTATGTGGAACAGTCGTATTTGAACTAGCTGAAAAGCCTGCCCTGTTTTATCGTTGCCATTGCTCGCTTTGCAGAAAGCAGAGCGGCGTCGGCTACAATCTTGCCACGCTGGTAAAAAGCGCAGGATTCCGGTGGATTAACGGCGAGAACGGCATTGTTTCATGGTCAAAGCCGACAGGCTACCGGACAGATTTTTGCAGCCTGTGCGGCTCGACGGTGCCTAACCCCTTACGCGGCGAGCCTTATGTCTGGATTCCCGTTGGCCTACTGGATGACCGGCTTGAAATGCAATGCGCAGGAGACTTCTGTACTGATGATGCCATGCCCTGGGATAAGACGCGTTCGCATCAATGCCACTCCGGACCTGTCGACTCGCTGGCGTCACTTTTAAAGTGCCTGAAACTCACTTCCTGAAGGTTCGCGACGGCAATCAAGCGGACGTTCCGTGCATTTTTAAGTAAAGAGTAATCTCAGGGCAGCAATAACTGCCCTGAGCCGTTCATCAGGCTTTATTAACTCTTTTTAGCGCGCGACTCAGCCTTTGCACTCCAGAAGTAACAATGACAAAAAACGCCGGCACGAAGAAGATGGCCAGCAGCGTGCCGCTGATCATCCCGCCAAAAACGCCTGTGCCAATGGCATTCTGGGTGCTTTTACTGGCGCCGCTCGCCAGCATCAGCGGCACCACGCCAAGGGTAAAAGCCAGCGACGTCATGATAATGGGGCGCAGGCGTAACCGGGCGGCCTCTCTGGCGGCCTCAGCTAGCGGTTTACCCTGCGCATAAAGCTGCCGGGCAAACTCTACGATCAGGATGGCGTTTTTGGTGGAAAGTCCGATGAGCGTAATCATGCCGACCTTGAAAAAAACGTCATTAGACATCCCCGCGATAAACACCGCCAGCAGCGCGCCAGCCATACCCAGCGGAACGACAAGGATGACTGAAAGCGGCACGGACCAGCTCTCATACAGCGCGGCAAGCACCAGGAAGACAACAAGCACGGATAAGGCTATCAGCAAGGGCATTTGCGCCGCCGTGCTGCGCTCCTGCAGCGAGGCGCCGGTCCACTCGGCGAAATAGCCTGTCGGCAATGATGCCGCGAGTTTATTCATCTCAGCCATCGCCGCGCCGCTGGCGTAACCGTCGCCGGGGCTGCCAGCGATTTTAATGGCGGGATAGCCCTGATAACGATTGAGCTGCTGCGGCGACTGCGACCAGGTTGCCGTGACAAAGGCCGACAGCGGTACCATCTCGCCCGAAGCATTCCTGACGTAGAGCTTGAGTAAATCCGCCAGCTGCATGCGGTAGGCGGAATCCGCCTGCACAATAACCTGCTGCACACGCCCGTTATCCACGTAGTCATTCACGTAATTTGAGCCGATGGCGGCTGACAGCATCTGATTAATGTCGTCAAAGCTGACGCCCATCGCCTGCGCTTTTTCCCTGTCCACCTCAAGCGCGGCGCTTACGCCCTCGGGCAACCCCTCAATGTAGACATCTCTCACTACGCCGCTCTGGTTGGCCTTTTCCGTCAGCGCTGTGGCCGCCTGCAACAAGGCGGCATAGCCGTGACCGGCGCGATCCTCGAGGTAAAGGTTAAAACCTGATGACGTCCCCATGTCGGAGATGGCAGGCGGCATCAGGCTCATTACCGTGGCGGCAGCGTCGTTGCTCATTGTGGTCTGAACAAATTCCGCTTCGCCATCCGCGGTTGCGCCCTGGCGTTCTCCCCAGTCCTTCAGCGTGGTAAAGGCCATTGCGGTGTTCGGGCCGGAGCCGGAAAAACCAAAGCCGAAAATAGAGATATTGCTGGCAATGCCGGGCCTTTCCATAATCGCTTTTTCAAGCCGATCGACCACATAGCGGGTTCTTTCCTGCGTGGCGTCTGACGGCAGCTGGATCGACGTCATAAAGTAGCCCTGATCCTCATCGGGAATAAACGATGAAGGCAGCGCCGACCAGGCGGCAAAAATCATCGCGCACAGCGTCGCGTAAATCAGCATGACGCGGCCGCTGCGGCGCAGCGTGGCGTGCAATCCTCGCTCATAGCGGGCCGTCAGGGCATTGAAGCGGCGGTTAAACCAGCCTGCAAAGCCCCTCTTCTCCTCGCCGTGCTGCGCAATCGGCTTCAGCAGCGAAGCGCACAGCGCGGGAGTCATGGTCAGCGCAAGGAAAGCTGAGAACAGAATGGAAACGGCCATGGAGAGCGTGAACTGGCGATAGATGACGCCGACCGAGCCGGTAGCGAACCCCATTGGGATAAACACCGCGGTCAGCACCAGCGTAATGCCGATAATCGCCGGCGTGATCTCGCGCATCGCCTCACGTGTCGCCTCTTTCGGCGACAGACCTTTTTCCGCCATCAGGCGCTCAACGCTCTCCACCACCACAATCGCATCGTCCACGATGATGCCGATGGCCAGCACCATGCCGAACATGGTCAGCACATTAATGGAAAAACCGCTCACCAGCATCACGGTAAAGGTGCCGAGCAGCGCCACCGGCGCAACAATCGCCGGAATAAAGGTGTAGCGCAGATTTTGCAGAAACAGCAGCATCACCAGGAAAACCAGCACCATGGCTTCAATAAAGGTGTGTATGACTTTCTCAATCGAGAGCTTCACAAAAGGCGCGGTATCAAACGGCACCGAGAACGCCATACCCTGCGGCAGCACCGTTGAAAGCTCATTCAGTCGTGAACGCACGCCTTCAGCGGTGCTGACGGCATTGGCGCCGGGCATCAGCTGAATCGCTGCGGCCGTGGCGGCGTGTCCATTTTCGCGAATAGCGAACGCGTAGCTTTGCAGCCCCTGCTCCACGCGCGCCACGTCAGTCAGCCGGACGCGCGAGCCGTTACTCAGCGCCTTAAGCGTAATGTTGCGGAAATCCTCCACCGAACTGAGCTGTCCGCGCACCGTGAGCGGGTAAGTAACGGATTGTCCGGGCTGCGCCGGTTCATCGCCGATTCTGCCGGGCGAGACCTGTGCGTTTTGCTGGCTCAGGGCGGTAGTGACGTCGCTGACCGACAGCTTATAGTTGAACAGTTTGATTGGATCCAGCCATATGCGCATCGCTTTCTCCGCGCCGAACAGCTGAACTTTGCCGACGCCCGGCACGCGCCGCAGCTCCTCAGAAACGTTACGCGCAAAATAGTCGCTCAGGTCCTGCTCGCTGTACTGCCCCGTGGGCGAACGCAGCCCGACAATCATCAGAAAGCCTGAGTTGGCCGCCTCTACGTTCAGCCCGTTCTGGCGGACGGTTTGCGGCAGACGCGGTTCAACCACCTTGATTTTGTTCTGCACATCAACCTGAGCGAGCCTGATGTCCGTGCCGGGTTTAAAGGTCACCGTGATGCTGGCCGTGCCAGAGGTATCGCTTGAAGACTCGAAGTAGAGCATGTCGTCGACGCTGGAGATCTCTCTTTCGATCAGCGAGATAACCGACTCATTCATGGTTTCCGGCGTGGCGCCCGGATAGGTTACCGTAATGCTGACGCTCGGCGGCGCCACCGACGGATACTGCGCCACAGGCAGCTGCGGAATGGCAATGAGGCCTGCCAGGACAATAAACAGGGCGATAACCCAGGCAAAAACAGGCCTTTCAATAAAGAATTGCGGCATCGGTATATCCGGTGGTTAAGCGGCAGGAGGTCATTCTTGCGTCTGGCTCAGATGTGCCCGGTGTTGACGCGGCGGCCGATATCTTTGAGCTGGCAGTACTTTTCCAGCAGCTGCGGGCCGTCATCCAGGCTCATGGCGAACATCCACATATAGGTCATCACCGAATAGATATGTCCGGCGTCGCGAACGCCGTTTAGCGTCATGTAGATAATGGTCATGGCGAACAGCAGCGCAGTCACGCCCCCAATGGCCAGATATCCCATGGCTTCACGATCGGAAAGGCGGATACGCAAGCCGGCCAGCACGCCGTAATGCTTCGTCAGCGCAGGCGCTGTGGCGGTGCTGACAAAGCCCACCTCTTTTTCCAGCCGGTTATTCAGACGCACAAACAGCGCTTCGTTTTTACGCGTAAAGCCGGGCAGAAAGCCGCCAAAGAAAACCAGGATGGCGATGCAGGCGATGCCGGTCCAGAACTCAATAGCCAGTAGCATCACAGCGGCTCCCGTAATCGACGCGACGGAAGTGATAAGCACCGGCAGATGCTTCTCGAAAAAATCGACGAATTCGCGCGACAGCGTGACGCGCGCCGCAATAGTCGATGCGCCCTGATTTTCGCTGCGCTGCGTCAGGATCACCGGTACCGCCAGCTCGGCGTAAATACGGGCAAAAGTGCGGGTATCTACGCTGCGGCGCGCGGCGCCAATCGCCCACATGATAAATACCATGCCCGCATATAACATAGCGTGTAGCGCCCGTCCCGAAAGCATGGCGTTGATGGCAAATCCCGCCAGCAGCGGGTAGAGCAGATACATGACGTTCTCGGCAATGACCAGCAAAAAAGTGAGCAGCAGTTTTTTACGATGCCGGCGACCTAACATTTTCAGCGTCTGGAGGGCGCTGCGAGCAGGCGCAGGTGCTGCTGGCGTTTTGAATATTTGCATGTTTAACTTCTGATTAAGATGTTCTTGAGCGGTTGCTCAAGACTGAAGCGAGTCTATTTGAGCAGTTGCTCAATGTCAATGCAGGGAAATATCGAACCTATGCCAGCAGAAAACCTTCGGACTAAAATCCTCGACGGAGCGATAGCGCTTTTTATCGATAAAGGCATCGATAACGTGACAACCCGGGAGCTTACCGAGCATGTCGGTATCTCGCGTAGCCATATCTATCACTATTTCCGCGACTGGCGTTCGCTCAGGCTGGAGGCGGTTGAGCGTTTCATGCAGGCCGATCTTGATGCTTTTAAAGAGACTATTGCCGGTTTCGCGCCTGATGCCGCGCTTGATGCTTTTATCACCAGTTTGCCTGCCACCCAGGATGCGGACTGGCAGCTGTACAATGCGGTCTGGACGCAGGCCCAGCACGATCCGGCCTATGCCGATTTGGCCATGAGCAACATGTACAGATGGTTTAGCCTTTTAGAAGCGCTGATTGAGACGGGCCTAAGCCAGGGACTTTACCGGCAGGTCGATGTGGCGCGCACCGCCCGCATGATAGGCGGCGCGGTGAATGGCTATGCCGATATTCTTAGCGTAAACCCCACAGCAGCGGGCTATCAGCAAGCGAAAGAGGATTTACGCTATTTGGTTAAGCAGCTTTTAAGCGTTGCTGAGTGAATAATGGGCATTCCCTGGGCAGTATTGCCGTTCTGCGCCCCTCTTCCCGAGGGGCAATGATCAATCAAAAGGTTACCCAGTCATTCTCAGCAGACGTAGCGGATGCCGGCACCTTATGACTGGTTCTGTTATCCGGCACTTTCTGATGCATCGTCGGCGTGGATGACGGCAGCCGAAAGACGGAGACGGTTTTTTCCAGCCCAAGCGCCTGCTCTTCAAGACTGCTGGCCGCAGCTGAAGACTCCTCCACCAGCGCTGCATTCTGCTGTGTCGTGGTATCCATTTCCGTCATCGCCTGAGCAATCTGGGTAATTCCTCGGTTCTGCTCATCCGATGCCGCGGCGATCTCGCCCATGATATCCCTGACCTGCGAAACGGATCGGACGATATCTTGCATCGTATCCCCGGCGCGATTAACCAGTTCAGTCCCGCCGTTGACCCGCTCCAGTGATTCCCGGATTAACGTTTCAATCTCTTTTGCAGCCAGAGAACTCCGCTGTGCCAGACTCCTCACCTCGCCGGCAACCACTGCGAATCCACGGCCCTGTTCTCCCGCCCGGGCCGCCTCAACAGCCGCGTTCAGTGCGAGAATATTGGTTTGAAAGGCTATGCCGTTTATCACGGTGATTATCTCGCCGATTTTTCCAGAACTCTGGCTGATGCCGCCCATCGTGGTAATGACGTCCCTGATGATTTCTCCGCCCCGCCCGGCATTATGCGAAGCCTCCGTTGCCAGCCGGCTGGCATGATGCGCGTTTTCGGCATTCTGTTTTACCGTCGAAGTCAGCTCTTCCATACTGGCTGCGGTTTCAACGACGGCTGCGGATTGCTGCTCTGTTCGCGATGACAAATCGATATTGCCTGCGGCAATTTCCGAGGATGCACGCGCCACGCCGTTTACGCCGTCACGCACGCGCGAAATGATGGTGCGAAGGCTCAGATTCATGGTGTTGACCGCTGTCATTAGCTGCCCAAGCTCATCAGAGCGCGTGCTGGCTATTTCCGACGTCAAATCGCCTTCCGCAATACGTTGCGCGGAAGAGAGGGTTTCTTTAAGGGGCCGAGTGATACTGCGGGTCATCTGCCATGCAACCAGAAGGCTAAGCACAATGCAGGCGATAGTGGTAAAACCAATCTGCCAGAGTGCCGTCTGAATATACCTGCCGGCCATTTCTGACTGATAAAGCGTTAAATCTGTCATCGTTTTATTCAGCGTAACTGCGGCCCCGGTCATCTCGTCTGAAGCCAGTTTTTCTAAATGTGCCTGCTGTAGATATTTTTGCAACAGATCGGGCATGGCTGCGCTTTTCTGTTGTAGGGCTGTCAATAACTCGCTGAGTAAAGCATCATCAGAGGTGCCAGCCGTTGCCATGAGCGACTGAATCTCATCAAATTGTCTGATAAGGGTATTCAACAACGCTTCATCTGGCTTTGTCAGATAATCTCGTAATGTCAAAGAAAGAGAATCAATTTTCGATTTCAGTGCAAAAAGCGCCGCCGCTGTTTCAGATGATACAAAAGAGACACGTGAGCTGAGCTGCTCTGCGAATGAAGGAAAGGCCATCGCGGTGAGTTCTGTTAACGCGCTGTCGGTGTTGTTCGTCGCGGCAAGAAAGCTCGCTCGTTTATCCTGATACTGTTTCAGATTTTGTTCGAGCCGAATGACTTTTGCCGTGCCTTCGGCAGACCATACGTGCTCTTCCAGATTATCTTTCAATACGGTCAGCTTATTCATCGCCATCCCGTTAAGCTCAAAATACCTTTTATCCCTGGTATATTGAAACAGCGTCCGATTGAGCCTGGCGTCACTAAGCGTATTGGCCATATTCACGATAATGTCACGTTTAGCCGAGTTTTCCTGAATGCTAAAAAAACAGCGGAACGCAAGCAGCGCAATGATGACAGAGGCGAAGATAACTAATGCAAAACCCAGCGTTAGTTTGCCGCCTATTTTTAAATTTGGGAAAATTTTCATGACTTTCATTGATGCAGCCCCTGTTTGGCAGTTTTCCCAGTGGCGAAAAGCCCTGCTGGATATCTGCTTTATCGGGAAAGCAGCCATAAAATTTATATTAATTTTGCGACATAGCTCATCCATCTGCATTAAAATTGACAACGATCACTTTTTTCCCGCTAAAAATTAGAGGCAGAACATTAAGGGTTCTAACTATTGCCTGTGCAAAGATAACCATAAAAAAGAAATAACGTGCGCCTACTCTCCGCTTCCCCAGACGTCAGAAACAGGAAATGAATAGAGTGAATTTGAATCTGCCCATGGCATTTATGCGCTTCGCTTAAAGCGATAATGACAGGCCGTTTCGACCCCGGAATCTTTTTCTTTACTCTTCGAATAGCAGAACAGGCGTCCTGTTCATTTGCAAACAAAGTATGCGCCGAAATATCGGCTTCAAGAGATTAAAACATAGAAAGCCCTCTTCCGCCCTAAAGTAAATAATAAAAGTGACGTTAACTGTAATAGCCTCACCAGGGTAAGTTTAAAATTAAAAAGTACTTTGCCCTCTTCGTGAGGGCTTTACTCGTTGCTATGGCCGAAAGTTTAAACACAGCGCAGCTTCTGGAAAAAATAACCTCTGCACACTGATGGTCGCTGTAGAGTAATACAACGACCCGCCAGGGAATAACCGTATGTCGAGCCGCACTCTTTACAACGACGTGTCGCCATAGAGGGACGGCATATCGACAAACCCGCATCAGACGCCGATTTCTTTTTTATATATTTTGAAGCATTCACGAAGGAGTGAAAGAAGAGAAAATGGCACGCCCTACAGGATTCGAACCTGTGACCTACGGCTTAGAAGGCCGGTGCTCTATCCAGCTGAGCTAAGGGCGCACGGGGATGGCGAGGATTATACGGCGAGACCTCAACGAGTCAACGATTTTGGCCGCTGCCGCAATGCGTATGCCGAAGAATCAGACAACGGGCGGCGATTCAGAACCTGACAGCGCGCCGCGCTTCTGACAGAATAGGCGCCTTTCCCCGATTCAACACAACACAGTGGATTTCCTCTCTGATGGCAGCAAAAATTATTGACGGTAAAACGATTGCGCAGCAGGTGCGCCTTGAGGTTGCGGAAAAAGTAAAGCAGCGCCTGGCGGCCGGTAAACGCGCGCCGGGTCTCGCGGTCGTGCTGGTGGGTGAAAACCCCGCTTCGCAGATCTATGTTGGCAGCAAACGCCGCGCCTGCGAAGAGGTCGGCTTCGTGTCGCGCTCTTACGATCTGCCGGCGACCACCAGCGAAGCCGATCTGCTGCAGCTGATTGACGATCTCAATGACGATCGGGAGATTGACGGCATCCTGGTGCAGCTGCCGCTGCCGGCCGGCATCGACAACGTCAAAGTACTGGAACGCATCACGCCCGATAAAGACGTCGACGGCTTCCATCCCTACAACGTCGGCCGTCTCTGCCAGCGCGCGCCGACGCTGCGTCCCTGCACGCCGCGCGGCATCGTGACGCTGCTGGAGCGCTACAATATCGACACCTACGGCCTGAACGCCGTGGTGGTCGGCGCCTCTAATATCGTGGGCCGTCCGATGAGCATGGAGCTGCTGCTGGCGGGCTGCACCACCACCGTGACTCACCGCTTCACTAAAGATCTGCGTCACCACGTCGAGCATGCCGATCTGCTGGTGGTCGCCGTCGGCAAGCCGGGCTTTATTCCCGGCGACTGGATTAAACCGGGCGCGGTGGTAATCGATGTCGGCATCAACCGACTGGAGAGCGGCAAAGTGGTCGGCGACGTCGATTTCGACGCGGCCTCGGCGCGCGCGTCGTACATCACGCCGGTGCCGGGCGGCGTAGGTCCGATGACCGTTGCCACGCTGATCGAAAACACGCTGCACGCGTGCGAAACTTATCACGACAAAGAGGAAGCATAATGGCGACTTTTAGCCTGGGTAAACACCCACACGTCGACCTGTGCGATCTGCTGAAGCTGGAAGGCTGGGTAGAGAGCGGCGCGCAGGCGAAAATCGTTATCGCCGACGGCGAAGTAACGGTTGACGGCGCGGTGGAAACCCGCAAGCGCTGCAAAATTGTTGCCGGACAGACCGTCGCGTTCGCCGGACAGCGCATCACCGTTACCGCCTGACGGCGGCGACAAGCGGGAGTCTGGCGTCAAGGCCAGGCGTCCCGCCTCGCCCTACTCCTCTGCCATACGCGTCTCGTCCTGCTACATTCTGAACACCGTACTCGTCCACCCGCGATGCCGCAAAAGCCAGCCTTAGCAGCAGGCACAGGCTATCCGCTAAGGCATAAAAAAGGGCGCCTGAGCGCCCTTTCCGGTGTTACTTACGACGCCAGGTCGAGCCCTGCGGCCCGTCTTCCACAATCACGCCCAGCTCGTTGAGCTTGTCGCGTGCGATATCGGCCTGCGCCCAGTTTTTCTCTCTGCGCGCGTCGGCGCGGGCCTGCACCCAGCGCTCAATCTCGGCGACGTCGTCGGCGTTGGCCTGCGCGCCGCTCTGCAGGAACAGCTCGGGATCCTGTTGCAGAATGCCCAGCACGTTGGCGATCTCGCGCAGCTTCGCCGCCAGCGCACTGGCCGCGTCGTTGTTTTCGCCTTTCAGACGATTGACCTCGCGCGCCATATCGAACAGCACCGAGTAAGCTTCCGGCGTGTTGAAGTCGTCGTCCATCGCCGCGCGGAAGCGCGCGTCAAACTCTTCGCCGCCCGCCGGCGCGACGTTGCGATCGGTGTGGCGCAGCGCGGTATAGAGGCGCTCCAGCGCCGCGCGCGCCTGGTTAAGGTTCTCTTCACCGTAGTTAAGCTGGCTGCGGTAGTGGCCCGACATCAGGAAGTAGCGCACCGTTTCAGCGTCATAGTGCTGCAGCACGTCGCGCACGGTGAAGAAGTTGCCGAGCGATTTCGACATCTTCTCGCGATCCACCATCACCATGCCGGAATGCATCCAGTAGTTAACGTAGGGGCCGTCATGGGCGCAGGTCGACTGGGCGATCTCGTTTTCATGGTGCGGGAACATCAGATCCGAGCCGCCGCCGTGAATGTCGAAGTGCGCGCCGAGCTGTTTGCAGTTCATCGCCGAGCACTCGATATGCCAGCCGGGACGGCCGTTGCCCCAGGGTGAAGGCCAGGCGGGCTCGTCCGCTTTCGACATTTTCCACAGCACGAAATCCATCGGATTGCGCTTCACTTCGGCCACTTCCACGCGCGCGCCCGCCTGCAGCTGCTCCAGATCCTGACGCGACAGCGCGCCGTAATCGGCATCGCTCGGCACGTCGAACATCACGTCGCCGTTGTCGGCGACATAGGCGTGGCCTCGTTCGATTAGACGCTCCACCAGCTCGATAATCTCGGCAATGTGGCGCGTGGCGCGCGGCTCCTGATCCGGCGGCAGAATGCCCAGCGCGGCGAAATCCTTGTGCATCTCGCCAATCATGCGGTTGGTGAGGGTTTCGATGCTTTCGCCGTTTTCATTGGCGCGTCGAATGATCTTATCGTCGATATCGGTAATGTTGCGCACGTAGTTCAGACGATAGCCGCTGTAGCGCAGGTAGCGGGCAACCACGTCGAACGCCACGAAGGTGCGCCCATGGCCGATATGACAGAGGTCGTACACCGTGATACCGCACACGTACATGCCGATTTCACCAGCATGGATAGGTTTGAATTCCTCTTTCTGTCGACTCAGGGTGTTATAAATCTTTAGCATTGAACAGTTCCGTTTAGACGAGTGCGGTAAACATTTTTATCAGGTTATTCAGTTATTGTGCCGTATTTTTCGCGCTTGCGCGACGGCAGCGTGCCGAGAGCGCCGCGGGCGTGCTGACGCGTCATTGGAATTTATGATATAAGAGGCGTCGACAAAAATGGCCAGCGCGCTTTGCGGCGGCCAGACAGCTGACGACAACCTTTACAGGACGAGAATGATGGTTACTTTCCAGACCAACCACGGCGACATCGTAATTAAAACCTTCGACGATAAAGCCCCCGCTACCGTGCAAAACTTCCTCGAATACTGCCGTGAAGGTTTTTACGACAACACCATTTTCCATCGTGTTATCAACGGCTTTATGATCCAGGGCGGCGGTTTTGAGCCGGGCATGAAGCAGAAAGAGACCAAAGCTGAAATTCGCAACGAAGCGAACAACGGCCTGAAAAACACCCGCGGCACCCTGGCGATGGCGCGCACCTCCGCTCCGCATTCCGCTACCGCGCAGTTCTTTATCAACGTTGCCGACAACGACTTCCTGAACTTCCGCGACGAAAGCCTGCAGGGCTGGGGTTATTGCGTGTTCGCAGAAGTTGTGGAAGGCATGGACGTGGTCGACAAAATCAAAGCGGTTTCTACCGGCCGCAGCGGCATGCACCAGGACGTACCGAAAGATGACGTCGTCATCCAGAAAGTTACCGTCAGCGAGTAATGTCGCGCACCCTGTTTATCGCAGATTTGCATCTGTGTCAGGAAGAACCGGCGATCACCGCCGGTTTTCTGCGTTTTCTGGCGCGTGAAGCGCCGCGCTGCGACGCGCTTTATATCCTTGGCGATCTGTTTGAAGCCTGGATCGGCGATGACGATCCCAACCCGCTGCACCAGCAGGTCGCCGACGCGCTGCGCGCGCTGCCGGTACCGGTCTACTTTATTCACGGCAACCGCGATTTCCTGCTCGGCAAGGCTTACGGCCGCGCCAGCGGTATGACGCTGCTGCCGGAAGAGCAGGTGCTGACCTGCTACGGCCATCGCGTGCTGATCCTGCACGGCGATACGCTCTGCACCGACGATGCGGGCTATCAGCGCTTTCGCGCCAAAGTGCATCAGCGCTGGCTGCAACGTCTCTTTCTCGCCCTGCCGCTGTTTATTCGCCAGCGCATCGCCGCGCGCATGCGCGACGGCAGCAAACAGGCGAACCAGCATAAGTCGCTCACCATTATGGACGTCAACGCCGATGCGGTTGAGGCGGCGATGCTGCGCCAGCAGACGCGCCTGATGATCCACGGCCACACTCATCGTCCGGCGATCCATCGCTTCAGGTTGCAGGGAGAGCCTGCCGAGCGCGCAGTGTTAGGCGCGTGGCACGAGCGCGGCTCGATGATCCAGCTCGATGCCAGCGGCATCAGCCTTATCGAATTCGACTTTTAAAACGGCGCTCAACGTGCCGGAAAGGCAGCGACGCAACCGTTTTCCTTCCGCCTTTCTCATGCTATTCTCTGTGCCCTTCTTTACCTGCCCGACCGGCCAGGTTCGTTTGTTTATTCACAGGAGTTGACCGCATGTCATCCAACGCCGCCCCGGCCCGCATTGCTATTGTAATGGGCTCCAGAAGTGACTGGTCCACCATGCAGTTCGCTGCGGAAATTCTCACCAGCCTGGACGTGCCCTTCCACGTTGAAGTGGTCTCCGCGCACCGCACCCCGGACAAGCTGTTCAGCTTCGCCGAAACGGCCGCCGATAATGGCTATCAGGTGATTATCGCGGGCGCGGGCGGCGCGGCGCATCTGCCGGGCATGCTGGCGGCGAAAACCCTGGTGCCGGTGCTGGGCGTGCCGGTGCAGAGCGCAGCGCTGAGCGGCGTCGACAGCCTCTACTCTATCGTGCAGATGCCGCGCGGTATTCCGGTCGGCACTCTGGCGATCGGCAAAGCGGGCGCGGCCAACGCCGCGCTGCTGGCGGCGCAGATCCTGGCGATCCACGACGCGGCGCTGGCCACGCGCCTCGGCGACTGGCGCCAGGCGCAGACCGACGAGGTGCTGAATAACCCGGATCCGCGGGAGGACGCATGAAGCCGGTTTGCGTACTGGGCAACGGTCAGCTGGGCCGTATGCTGCGCCAGGCGGGCGAGCCGCTGGGCATCGCCGTCTACCCGGTCGGCCTCGACGCCGAACCGGACGCCCTGCCGATTGCGCAGAGCGTGATCACTGCCGAAATCGAGCGCTGGCCGGAAACCGCGCTGACGCGCGAGCTGGCGGTGCATCCCGCCTTTGTGAACCGCGATATTTTTCCGCGTCTGGCGGATCGTCTGACGCAGAAGCAGCTGCTCGATCAGCTGCATCTCGCCACCGCGCCCTGGCAGCTGCTGGCCGACAAAAGCGAATGGCCGCAGGTGTTCGCCTCGCTGGGCGAGCTGGCGATCGTCAAGCGCCGCACCGGCGGCTATGACGGCCGCGGCCAGTGGCGGCTGCGTGCGGATGAAACCGATACGCTGCCGGATGAGTGCTACGGCGAGTGCATCGTCGAACAGGGCATTAATTTTTCCGGCGAGGTGTCGCTGGTGGGCGCGCGCGGTCAGGATGGCCGCACCGTGTTCTACCCGCTGACCCACAACCTGCATCAGGAGGGCATTCTGCGCACCAGCCTCGCCTTCCCGCAGGCGGACGCCGCGCAGCAGGCGCAGGCGGAAGCGATGCTCGGCGCCATTATGCAGGAGCTGAACTATGTCGGCGTGATGGCTATGGAGTGCTTCGTCACGCCGGAAGGGCTGCTGATTAACGAGCTGGCGCCGCGCGTGCACAACAGCGGGCACTGGACGCAGAACGGCGCCTCTATCAGCCAGTTCGAGCTGCATCTGCGCGCCGTGCTGGGCCTGGCGCTGCCGCAGCCGGTGGTGTTCGCGCCGTCAGTGATGGTCAATCTGATCGGCACCGCGCTGAACAGCGACTGGCTGCAGCAGCCGCTGGTGCATTTGCACTGGTATGACAAAGAGGTGCGCCCGGGCCGCAAGGTCGGGCACCTCAACCTGACCGACAGCGACAGCGCACGGCTGACCGCGGCGCTAGCGGCGCTGGCGCCGATGCTGCCGCCGGAGTACGCCAGCGGCATCGCCTGGGCCGTCGCGAAGTTCTGATTAGCCAGCGCTAAAGCCTACAAGCGGGCCCCAGGCCCGCTTTTTTTATGCCGACTCCGCGTGCCGGAACAGCGCCTTGCCGCGCAGCAGCCGCCCCCCCAGCCAGCCGCCGCACAGCGAGAGCAGCAGCGCGCCGCCCAGCGGCAGCGCCAGCCACAGCGTCCAGTCAGGCTGCCACGGGAAGTCGAAGATTTTGCGCTGCAGCGCCCAGAGCGCCGCTTCCGCCCCCAGCGCCGCCGCCACGCCAGAGACCACCCCGAGCAGCGCGAACTCGCACCACAGCGTCCCACGCAGCAATCTTTTGCTGGCGCCCAGCGTGCGGCAAACCACCAGCTCCTGGCGCCGCTGATGCATCCCGACCTGAATCTGCGCCAGCAGCAGCAGCACGCCGCAGAAGGTCACCAGCACCACCATAATCTCCAGCGCCTGACTCACCTGCGTCAGCACCAGGCCGATCTGCCGCATAATACTGCCGATATCGAGCAGGCTCAGCGTCGGAAAGGCGCGGTTTAGCTGCGCCAGCAGCGCCGGATCGTTATTCAGCCTGAAGCTGGTCAGCCAGGTCTGCGGCTGCGCATCCAGCGCGCCGGGCGGAAAGATAAAAAAGAAGTTAGGCCGCAGGCTCTCCCAGTCGACCTTGCGCAGGCTGGTAATTTTTGCGCTAAAGGTCTGGGTATCGCCGGTAAAGGTCAGCGTATCGCCCAGCTTCACCCCCAGACGGCCGGCGAGTTCCGCCTCCATCGACACTTCGCCCGGCTGCGGCGGCCAGCTGCCCGCCGTCAGCGGATTGTGATCGGGCCGCTCGCCCATCCACGTCAGGTTCAGCTCGCGGTTCAGGGCATTATCCAGCTTCGGATCGGCCTCTTTGCTGTTTAGATCGGTCAGACGCGCCCGCGCCACGGGATAGAAGGTTTCCGGCTTAACCTGATGTGAGGCGAGGAAAGCGCGCACCTGCGGCACCTGATCCTCGGTCATATTGAGCAGAAAATAGTTTGGGCTGTCCGGCGGCAGCTGCTGCTGCCAGCGGTCCAGCAGATCGCCGCGCATCATCAGCAGCAGCGCCAGCAGCATAAAAGAGAGCGAAAACGCCGCCAGCTGGCTCAGCGTCATGCCCGGCTGACGCAGCAGACGGTTGATCGCCAGCCGCAGCGCCAGGCTGCGCACCACCAGCCGCCGCAGCAGCAACAGCGTGCCCCAGCCCAGCAGCGCCAGCACGCCCGCCAGCGCCGCCACGCCCGCCAGCAGCGCCCACAGCATCTTGCTGCCGCCCACCAGCAGCGCCAGCAGCGCAATCACCACCACGCCCATCGCCGGGATATAGCGCTTCAGCGGCCAGATGTCGGCCACCGCGTCGCGACGCAGCACGCGCAGCGGCTGGGTCGCCAGCAGCAGTCGATAGGGGCGCAGCCCTACCAGCAGCGAGATCGCGAACAGCGAGCCGATCGCCCAGAGCCACGGCCAGCCGCTGGCGGGCGGCAGGGTCGCGGGCAGCACCGGCTTCAGCATCTGCATCAGCAGCGCCTCGACGCCCAGGCCGAGCGCTCCGCCGCACAGCGCCGCCAGCAGCAGCACCGCCAGCCACTGGCCGACGATAAGCCGACGCAGCGCGCCCCGCGTCGCCCCTAGCGTTTTCAGCACCGCCACCAGATCGTAACGGCTGCGGCAGTAATGGCTCATCGCCACCGCCACGGCGGCGATGGCCAGCATCAGGGTCAGCAAGGCGGAGAGCAGCAAAAACTGCTGCGCGCGCTGCATCGATCGCCCCAGCGCGTCTTCGGAATTCTCTACGCTGATCCAGCGCTGATCCGCCTTCAGCTGCGGCTGGATCCAGCGATCGTAGCGCGCCAGCTGCTGCGGCTCGCCGGCGAATTTATAACGCCAGGTCAGGCGGCTGCCCGGCTGGATCGCGCCGGTCTTCTGCGCGTCGTCGAGGTTGATTAGCAGGCGCGGCGCCATCTGAAAGGGATTAAAGCCGCCGTCCGGCTCCTGAATCACCTCGCCCGCGATGCGCAGGCTGGCGTCGCCGACATCCAGCCTGTCGCCCACCTTGAGGTTAAGCAGCGCCATCAGCCGCGGCGCAGCCAGCGCCGTGCCGGGTGCGGGTTTCAGGCCCGGCGGATCGGTCTGCAGATCGCCGAACATCGGATAGCGGTTATCGACCGCCTTGACCGCCGCCAGCTGCGGCGTCTCGCCGGCGAAAGTCATGGTCATAAAGCTGAGCTGCCCGCTGACGCTTAACCCCTCTTCCCGCGCTTTCGCCAGCCAGGCGTCCGGCACCGCCGCGCTGCTGCGCAGCGTGCGGTCGCCCGCCATAAAGTCGCGGCTCTGCTGGCTGAGCCCTTTCTCCATGCGGTCGCCGATGGCGCCCAGCGCCAGCACGCAGGCCACCGACAGCGTCAGCGCCACCCAGACAATCAGCAGCGAGGGCGAGCGCCACTCGCGCCAGAACCAGCGCCAGATCATCGCTCCTCCCACACTTTGCCGTCGCGCAGCCGCAGGCGGCGGTCGCAGCGCGCCGCCAGCTGTTCGTCATGCGTCACCAGAATCAGCGTGGTGGCGTAGTCGCGGTTGAGCGAGAAAAGCAGATCGGCGATGCGGTCGCCGGTTTTCCGGTCCAGATTGCCGGTAGGCTCATCGGCGAACAGCAGGCCGGGCTGCCCGCTAAAGGCGCGCGCCAGCGCCACGCGCTGCTGTTCGCCGCCGGAGAGCTGCGCGGGCAGATGCGTCAGGCGCTCGCCCAGCCCCAGCTGGGTTAATAGCTCGCGCGCCTGCTCGCGGCTTCGGCGGTCGCTCTCGCCGCGCAGCAGCGCGGGCAGCTGCACGTTCTCCAGCGCGTTCAGCGTGGGTACCAGCATAAAAGACTGAAAAACAAAGCCGACCTGCGTCGCCCGCAGCGCGGCGCGCTGCTCTTCGTCGAGCTGGTGCAGCGGCTGTCCCAGCAGCCTGACCTCGCCGCTGCTGCCGTCGTCGAGGCCCGCCAGAATGCCCAGCAGCGTCGATTTGCCGGAGCCGGACTCGCCGATCAGCGCGATGGTTTCGGCCCGTTTGACAATGAAGTCAACTCCGGTAAGGATGGACAACTGGTGTTCCCCCTGACCGACGGACTTTGTAAGATGATGAACTTCAAGAATGTTTTCCGCTGGCATTACTCTTTCCTGTTTTTTGTTCTTCTGCTGGCATCGCATCTGGCCGTTGCGAACACCCTGTTAGTGTTAGGCGACAGCCTGAGCGCCGGCTATCGCATGTCGGCCAACGCCGCCTGGCCGAGCCTGCTGAACAACAGCTGGCAGCAGCAGCCCAAAGTGGTCAACGCCAGCATCAGCGGCGACACCGCTGCGCAGGGTCTTGCTCGCCTGCCGGCGCTATTAAAACAGCATCAGCCGCAGTGGGTGTTAATCGAACTGGGCGGTAACGACGGCCTGCGCGGTTTTCCGCCGCAGGCTATCGAGCAGGATCTGCGTAAAATCATCGACGACGTAAAGGCGGCGAACGCCGAGCCGCTGCTGATGCAGGTGCGTCTGCCCGCCAATTACGGGCGGCGTTATACGGAAGCGTTCAGCGGGATCTATCCCAGACTGGCACAGCAGTACAACATTCCTCTGGTGCCCTTTTTTATGGAGCAGGTTTATCTGAAACCTGAATGGATGCAGCAGGACGGCATCCACCCGAACCCCGATGCGCAGCCCTTTATCGCCGAGCTGATGGCGAAAGAACTGGCTCCTTTAGTTAAGCATGAGTAACCTGCGGCGACGCGCTTTTTATGGGTAAAGATATGCAAAAAACCGTTGTAATTACCGGCTGTTCCAGCGGTATCGGTCTGGTGGCCGCGCAGGATCTGCTGGCGCGCGGCTACCGCGTGATCGCCGCCTGCCGCAAGCCCGAGGATGTCGAGCGGATGCGCGCGCAGGGCTTTGTCGCCGTCGCGCTCGATCTCGATGACGCGGCGAGCATCGATCGCGCCGCCGATGAAATTCTGGCGCTGACGGCGCATCGACTGTTCGCGCTGTTCAACAACGGCGGCTTCGGCCTCTACGGCCCGCTGCGCACGCTGTCGCGCCAGCAGCTGGAGCAGCAGTTCTCCACCAACTTCTTTGGCGCCCATCAGCTGACGATGCGGCTGCTGCCCGCGCTGGAAGCGCACGGCGACGCGCGCATCGTCAACACCAGCTCCGTGCTCGGGCTGATCTCCACGCCGGGCCGCGGCGCCTACGCCGCCAGCAAATATGCGCTGGAGGCCTGGAGCGACGCGCTGCGCCTTGAGCTGCGCCGCAGCGGCGTGCGCGTCAGCCTGATCGAGCCGGGCCCGATTCATACTCGTTTCACCGACAACGTAACCCAGGGCGAGCCGGACCAGCCGGTGCGCAATCCCGGCATCGCCGCGCGCTTTACCCTGCCGCCGGAGGCGATTCTGCCGAAGCTGCGGCACGCGCTGGAGAGCCCGCGTCCGCGCCTGCGCTATCCGGTGACGCTGGTCGCACATGCGATGAGCATCCTGAAAAGAGTGCTGCCGGGCTGGATGCTGGATCGCATTTTAAGCAGCCGCTGAGAATTCATCTTGAAGCGGGCCTGTCCGGCCCCATATTCTTTAAACACTTTCTGCCAAGAGACTTAGTCATGTCACCACAAGCTTCGATTATCGACGTTAACGAATCCAACCTGCATCAGACGCTGGAACAGTCCATGCAGATCCCGGTGCTGTTCTATTTCTGGTCGGATCGCAGCCAACATTGCCAGCAGCTGACGCCGCTGCTGGAACGTCTGGCGCAGGAGTACGCCGGCCAGTTTATTCTGGCGAAGCTCGACTGCGACAAAGAGCAAATGGTGGCGTCGCAGTTCGGCCTGCGCTCGATCCCGACGGTCTATCTGTTCCAGAACGGCCAGCCGGTCGACGGCTTCCAGGGGCCGCAGCCGGAAGAGGCTGTTCGCGCGCTGCTGGAAAAAGTGCTGCCGCGCGAAGAGGAGCTGAAGGCGCAGCAGGCGCTGGCGCTGATGGAAGAAGGCAAACCGCTGGAGGCGCTGCCGCTGCTGAAAGAGGCCTGGCAGCTCAGCCGTCAGGCGAGCGAAATCGGCTTTTTGCTGGCGGAAGTACTGATCGGCCTGAACCGCAGCGACGAAGCGGAAGAGGTGCTGGCGAAGGTGCCGCTGCAGGATCAGGATACCCGCTATCAGAGCCTGATGGCGCAGATCGATCTGCTGAAGCAGGCGGCCGATACGCCGGAAATCCAGCAGCTGCAGGCGCAGCTGGAGAGCGACCCCACCAATGCCGAGCTGGCTGCTAAGCTCTCGTTACAGCTGCATCAGGTAGGCCGTAACGAAGAGGCGCTGGAGCTGCTGCTCGGCTTCCTGAAGCGCGATATGAACGCGGCGGACGGCCAGGTGCGTAAAATGCTGCAGGAGATCCTTGCGGCGCTCGGCACTGGCGACGCGCTCGCGGCCCGCTATCGTCGCCAGCTCTACTCGCTGCTCTACTAAGCCGGCGGCGCGACATCGGGCCGAAGCGACTCGGCCCGTAAATTAACAATCGGGAGGTTATATGTTAACAGTCATTCCCGCGCTGATCGTGCTGGCGCTGGTCACGGTGTGGGCGGGCGTCAAGATCGTGCCGCAGGGCTATCAGTGGACCGTAGAGCGCTTCGGCCGCTACACCCGCACGCTGCAGCCCGGGCTGAGCCTGGTCGTGCCCTTTATGGATCGTATTGGCCGCAAGATCAATATGATGGAGCGCGTGCTCGATATCCCCTCGCAGGAAGTCATCTCCAAAGACAACGCCAACGTCACCATCGACGCCGTCTGTTTTATTCAGGCGGTGGATCCGGCGCGCGCCGCCTATGAGGTCAGCAATCTCGAGCTGGCGATCATCAACCTCACCATGACCAACATCCGCACCGTGCTCGGCGGCATGGAGCTGGATGAGATGCTGTCGCAGCGCGATAACATCAACACCCGATTGCTGCACATCGTCGACGAGGCGACCAATCCCTGGGGCGTGAAAATTACCCGTATCGAAATCCGCGACGTGCGCCCGCCGCAGGAGCTGATCGCCGCCATGAACGCGCAGATGAAGGCGGAGCGCACCAAGCGCGCCGACATCCTTGCGGCGGAAGGCGTGCGCCAGGCGGCGATTCTGCGCGCCGAGGGCGACAAGCAGTCGCGCATTCTGAAGGCCGAAGGCGAACGTACCTCGGCGTTCCTGCAGGCGGAAGCGCGCGAACGTCAGGCGGAAGCAGAAGCACGCGCCACGAAAATGGTCTCCGAAGCGATCGCGGCGGGCGACATTCAGGCGGTGAACTACTTCGTGGCGCAGAAATATACCGACGCGCTGCAAAAAATTGGCGAAGCCAGCAATAGCAAGGTGGTCATGATGCCGCTGGATGCCAGCAGCCTGCTCGGCTCGGTGGCGGGCATCAGCGAGCTGCTCAAAGGCGCCGCTTCAGAGTCGAAACGCTGATGTTAATGGAGATCATCGCCCATCCGCACTGGTTCTGGCTGACCCTCGGCGGGCTGCTGCTGGCGGCGGAGATGCTCGGCACCAGCGGCTACCTGCTGTGGAGCGGCATCGCGGCGGTGCTGGTAGGCATTGTAGAGTGGCTGGCGCCCTTCAGCTGGACGGCGCAGGGCTCGCTGTTCGCCCTGCTGACGCTGGTCTGCGTTTATCTCTGGTATCGCTGGATGCGCCATCGCGAGCGCCATCAGCAGCCCAACTCCCTTAACCAGCGCGGCAATCAGCTGATCGGCACGCTCCTGACGCTGGATGCGCCGCTGGTCAACGGCATCGGCCACGTGCGGCTGGGCGACAGCAGCTGGCGCGTGCAGGCCGATCGGGATCTGCCCGCGGGCGCTCAGGTCGTCGTGACGGGCGTCGAGGGCATTACGCTGCACATCAGGCCGCGTTAATCGGGCTGGCTATGGCCGCAGCATCCCGCCAGATTATTGATAATCGGGCACTCCGCCCCTTCGTCCCCCGGACAGGCGTCGGCCAGCGCCAGCAGCCGCATGCGCATCGCCTGTAGCTCTTCGATATGGACGGCGATCTCCGCCGCTTTCTGCAGAGTGCGCGCTTTCACGTCGGCGCTGTGGCGCGCCGGATCGTTGAACAGCGTTACCAGCTCGCGGCACTCGTCGAGCGTAAAGCCCACCTGACGCGCCTGGCGCAGCAGATTAAGCTCATCAAGATGATGCGCGCTGTAGCGACGATAGCCATTGTCGCTGCGCAACGGCGGCGTCACCACGCCCTTCTCTTCATAGAAACGGATCGCCTTGCTGGTCAACCCGGTTTTTTTCGCAACATCGCTGATGTTCACCCTACTCCTCCTTAAAAATCGATCGCGGCCGGTCTCTGTAAAAATAGTTTGACCTTCCCCTTGATGGAAGGTTTAGCCTGTATCACGAGTGATAAAAAGCTCGCATTGTTAACGGCGACACAACAGGAGAACGCTATGTCTCACACTATCTCGCTGGCGCTGGAAGGTCTTTCCTGCGGCCACTGCGTCAAACGCGTTAAAGAAGCGCTCGAACAGCGCGACGATGTCGCACAGGCCAATGTTACGCAGCAGGAAGCGCAGGTCGTCGGCAGCGCCGACGCCGCCGCGCTGATCGCCACGGTGGAAGAAGCGGGCTATCACGCCACGCTCAGCGGCGACAGCCACCCAAAGCCTGAGCCGTTGACAGCTTCAGAGCCGCCGCCGGAGGCGCTGACAACGGTGGCGGAAACCCAACCGGCACAGGAGCATGAAAGCGCGCAGTTCCTGCTTATCGAAGGCATGAGCTGCGCCAGCTGCGTCAGCCGGGTAGAGAAGGCGCTGGAAAACGTGCCTGGCGTGACCCAGGCGCGCGTCAACCTTGGCGAACGCAGCGCGCTGGTGATGGGCGACGCCTCTGCGCAGCAGCTGGTCGAGGCGGTCGAGGCGGCGGGCTACCACGCTCAGCCGGTGCAGGATGAACAGGAGCGGCGCGACAGGCAGCAGAGCAGCGCGCGCAAGGCTATGCGCCGCTTTAGCTGGCAGGCGGCGCTGGCGCTGGCGTTCGGCGCGCCCCTGATGATCTGGGGCATGCTCGGCGACAATATGATGCTCAGCGACGCTAACCGCACGCTCTGGCTCGCTATTGGCGCCGTCACGCTGCTGATTATGGCGGTCGCGGGCGGCCACTTCTACCGCAGCGCGTGGCGCAGCCTGCGCAACGGCAGCGCCACTATGGATACGCTGGTGGCGCTCGGCACCGCTGCCGCCTGGATCTACTCCATCAGCGTCGCCCTCTGGCCCGACTTTTTCCCCGCCCAGGCGCGGCATCTCTATTTCGAAGCCAGCGTGATGATTATCGGCCTGATAAATCTCGGCCACGCGCTGGAGCAGCGCGCGCGCCAGCGCTCCTCTAAAGCGCTTGAACGACTGCTCGATTTGACGCCCGCGCAGGCGCGCCTCGTTAGCGAGCAGGGCGAAATGCTGGTGCCGCTCAGCGCGGTGCAGCCGGGCATGACGCTGCGCCTGACTACGGGCGATCGCGTGCCGGTGGACGGCGACATTACTGAGGGCGAAGCCTGGCTTGACGAGGCGATGCTGACCGGCGAAGCGGTGCCGCAGGGCAAACGCGCCGGCGATAAGGTCTACGCCGGAACGCTGGTGCAGGACGGTGCGGTGCGCTTCGTAGCGCGCGCCACCGGCCAGCACACCGCGCTGTCGCGCATTATCCATCTGGTGCGTCAGGCGCAGAGCAGCAAACCGGATGTGGGTCGCCTTGCCGACCGCATCTCGGCGGTCTTCGTGCCGGTGGTGGTCGCCATCGCCCTGATTAGCGCCGCCATCTGGTATCTGTTCGGCCCGCAGCCGCAGATCGCCTACACGCTGGTCATCGCCACTACGGTGCTGATTATCGCCTGTCCCTGCGCGCTGGGCCTGGCGACGCCGATGTCGATTATCGCGGGGGTCGGGCGCGCCGCCGAGCTGGGCGTGCTGGTGCGCGACGCCGACGCGCTGCAGCGCGCCAGCCGCATCGATACTCTGGTCTTTGATAAAACCGGCACGCTGACGGCCGGCACGCCGCAGCTCGACGAGGTGCTGACGTGGCACGGCTGGTCGCGCGAGGCGGTGGTGCAGACCGCCGCCGCGCTGGAGCAAAACGCCAGCCACCCGCTGGCGCAGGCGATTACCGCCGCAGCGGGCGCGACGGCCACGGGCGAAATAGCGCAATTTCGTACAATACGCGGCAAAGGCGTCAGCGGCATACTCGACGGCAAGCCGCTGCTGCTGGGCAATGCGGCGCTGATGCAGGATAACGCTGTCGCCCTGCAACAGGCGCAGCCGGATATCGAGCGGCTGTCGCGTCAGGGCGCGACGCCGGTGCTGCTGGCGCAGGACGGCGAGCTTGTCGGCCTGATTGCGCTGCGCGATCAGCTGCGTCCCGAGAGCAAAGCGGCGCTGGCGCGGCTGCGTCAGGCGGGTTACCGCCTGATGATGCTGACCGGCGATCGGGAAGAAACCGCGCGCGCCATTGCGCAGGAGGCGGGCATTGATGAGGTGATCGCCGGCGTGCTGCCGGAAGCGAAGGCGCAGACTATCGCCGCGCTGCAGCAGCAGGGACGCCGCGTCGCCATGGTCGGCGACGGCATCAACGACGCCCCGGCGCTGGCGCAGGCGGATGTCGGCATCGCCATGGGCGGCGGCAGCGACGTGGCGGTGGAAACCGCGCCCATTACCCTGATGCGCGCCGATCTTAACAGCGTCGCCGACGCGCTGGCGCTCTCCAGCGCGACGCTGCGTAATATTCGTCAGAATTTGCTGGGCGCCTTTATCTACAACAGCCTGGGCATTCCGCTGGCGGCGGGCGTGCTCTATCCACTGACCGGCGCGCTGCTCAGTCCGGTAGTGGCGGGCGCGGCGATGGCGCTGTCGTCGATTACCGTGGTCGGCAACGCCAACCGGCTGCTGCGCTTTCGCCCGACAACGCGACAATAGCCGCTAATGCCCTGTTTTTCAGCGGCGGGAATCGCTAGCATGGCGTTTTGACTCAGTAAGGACGGGGCATGACAGGCAGCATGTGGCGCAGTGTGCAGGGGCTGGTAAGTCGACTCTTTCCCGCCAGCTATCGCTGGCCAGCCCAGGATATTCGGCTGGACGATCGCCTGCTGCATCTGGTCGGCAGCATTCATATGGGCACGCGCGATATGCAGCCGCTGCCTGCGCGTCTGCTGCGGCAGCTGGATAAAGCGGATGCCTTGATTGTCGAGGCGGATATTACGCAAGGCGGCTCGCCGTTCGACGATATCGACCCGCGCGATCCGCTGGAGACGCGCCTGGCGCCGGACGAGCAGGCGCGGCTGGCGGCGCTGTGCGGCGAACTGCACCTGTCGCTGACGATGTTCGACGCCCTCCCCGCATGGCAAATCGCGCTGATGCTGCAGGCGCAGCAGGCGCAGCGGCTGGGTCTGCGTCCCGATTACGGCATCGACTTCCAGCTGCTGCAGGCGGCGAAAACGTTGAATAAGCCGGTCATTGAGCTGGAAGGCGCGGAGACGCAAATCGCGCTGCTGAAGTCCCTGCCGGATGACGGCATGGCGCTGCTGAAAGATACGCTGACGCACTGGCATACCAACGCGCGGCTGCTGCAGATGATGGTGAGCTGGTGGCTGGATACGCCGCCGCGTGAGCCGCGCATCGTTTTGCCCTCAACTTTCAGCACGGCGCTCAATGATACGCTGATCGCGCAGCGCAACGCGCAGTGGTGCGATCGGCTGCGAGCCTTGCCGGCCGGGCATTACGTGGTGGCGGTGGGCGCGCTGCATCTCTATGGCGACGAGAATCTGCCTGAGCTTTTACGGCGCTAGAAAAAAAAGCAGGCCGGTATTGCTATCGGCCCGTCAAAGAGGAATTTGTTTATGATTTTGGTTATCGCTCAGCCTTTCGACTGGCGCGGGGACCATTCTCACGCAAAGCGCAAACTTTCGCCACCATTAATTTATTTAATTTAGGAATGGGATTTTTCCTATAAGGAGAAGTTTATGACGCCTGCTGTAAAACTGCTGGAAAAACAAAAGGTCGCCTTTACCCTTCATCCCTATGAGCATGACAGCCAGGAGACCAGTTTTGGCGACGAGGCGGTGCGTAAACTTAATCTGGACGCGCGGCAGGTCTATAAAACGCTGCTGGTAGCGCTTAACGGCGACGCGAAACATCTGGCGGTGGCGGTTACGCCGGTCGCCAGCCAGCTCGATTTGAAAAAGGTGGCGAAAGCGTTAGGCGCGAAAAAAGCGGATATGGCCGACCCGCAGCTGGCGCAGCGCGTGACCGGCTATCTGGTCGGCGGCATCAGCCCGCTGGGCCAGAAGAAGCGGCTGCCGACGGTGATTGACCGCTCCGCCGCCGACTTCGCCACTATTTTCGTTTCCGGCGGCAAGCGCGGCCTAGATCTGGAGCTGGCGGCGCAGGATCTGGCGCGCTTGCTCGACGCGCCGCTGGCGGATATCGCGCGACGTGACTAGCTGCGCGGCTGGGCGCAAAGCTGGTCGATCATCCAGCGTCCCGCCGGTCCCGGCGGATTGCGGCGCGACCAGATCGCCTCTACCGCGATTTGCTGCGGCCAGCCCGGCAGCGCAAGCTCCTGCAGTAGCCCATGACCAAACTGCGTGACCAGCCAGCGCGGCAGAACGCTCCAGCCAAATCCCTGCTCCGCCATTTCCAGCAGCAGCAAATAGGTCGGCGCCGACCAGACGCGTCCCGGCGGCGCAATCGCGTGCGGTTCGACCCAGGTGTTGAGCCGCAGCTGGCGCACCTGCTCCAGCGCGCTTTCCGTAAGGCCGCTGTGCTGCGCCAGCGGATGATCGCGATGAATATAGATGGCCATTTCCGCATTGACCTGCAGCCGCGCGACGGCGATATCGGGCGGCAGCGCGGGCTGGGCGCGCACCACGCCCAGATGTACCCGTCCCGCCTGTAGCAGATCCAGCACGTCTTCATCTTCGGCGATCATGCATTCCAGTTCGATCTCCGGAAAACGCGCGTCGAACTGTTTCAATAGCTGCTCATGGTGTTGAGTCTGCCAGAAGTCCGATACGGCGAAGCTGAGGCGCGGTTCAACTCCCTGCGCCAGACGGATAGCCAGCGCGTCGAGCCGCTCGCTGGCGGCCAGGATCTGCTGCACCTGGGCCAGCGCGCCCCTGCCCTGATCGGTGAGGATCGGCTGACGTCCGCTGCGATCGAACAGCTTAAAGCCGAGATCGTCCTCCAGCCCGGCGACCGCCGTGCTGATAGTTGACTGGCTTTTGCCCAGCGCGCGCGCTGCGGCGGAAAAGGAGCCGCTGCTGACGGTCTGCACAAAAGCCTCTAAAGATTCGGGTGAGTAACGCATTTTATCCATCGCTTTTATCGATAGGTCATCATTTTATCTTATCACCCGGAGATGCCAGAATGCGCGCCTTACTGTTGGAGGTTGATGATGCGTACCCGTTCGTTGAAAGAACGCTTTTTACATGCGCTGGGGTTTGAAACTCTGGCGATCCTCACCGTTTCGCCGCTGGCTGCCTGGGCGATGGATAAGCCGCTGTTTGAGATGGGCGCGCTGGCGCTGATGCTTTCAACCGTCGCGATGCTGTGGAATATGATTTACAACGCCCTTTTCGACCGTATTTGTCCGCCAGGCAAGGTTCATCGCGGCGTGCTGATCCGCGCCCTGCACGCGCTGCTTTTTGAAGGCGGCTTTATTTTGATCGGTTTGCCGATTGCCGCGTGGATGCTCAACATTTCGCTGTGGCAGGCATTTCTGCTGGAAGTCGCCTTTTTCCTGTTTTTCCTGCCCTACACCATGGCGTACAACTGGGTGTGGGACAGGCTGCGTCCGCGCTGGTTCGAGCGTAATGCCTGCGAGGCCTGATTCCAGCTCAAGCGGGCACTATGCCCGCTTCATAAGTTTGGCCAGGCTTTGCTCAATATTCACGGCGCGTTATGCGCCGTTTCCCGTCCCCATGGCCAGAGCCACGCCAGAATCATCTGCGGATAGCTGCGCTTGTGCGACTTTTCACGCGCCTTTTTCTCCGCTTCCGTGAGCCTGTGGATCGCATCCGTTGGCGCATAGTCGGTGGCTTTTAGCGGCGAATGGGCTTTGACATAGTCGCGCAGCACCTCGGCGTCGATATTCCCCGGATTCTGATAGCCCGGATGGGTATCGAGGCGCGGATAACCGTCGCCGCCTGCGGCGTTAAAGCTGTTGGTCGCCATGCGGTAGGTTTTATTCTCCTGCAGCGGCTGGCCGTTTATCCGCACGTCGCTTACCGTGCTGCCGTCCGCCACCAGGCTGACGTGCGCGAACTGCGCGAAGCCGCCCGTATCAGGTTTGATGTTCGCCACCACGTCGAGATATTTCTTCACCTCGGCGCCGGTTAGCGTCACCGACACTACCTGATTGCCGAAAGGCTGCACCTGCAGCAGATCGCGCCAGCTCAGCTTGCCCGCCGGCAGCGAGGCGCGAATGCCGCCGCCGCTCATCACCGCGAAGTCCGCCTGGGTTTTCGCCATCTGCGCGCGCAGAATCAGCTGTCCGAGATTAGTCTGGGTAAAACGCACCTGCTCACGCTCGCCGTCAAACGGCCCCGCCGCGCTGCCGACGGCGACGTTGAGACGCGCTTCGGCCCGTTTCTGATAAGGCATCAGCAGCTTCATCATGGCGGTGTTTTTCGGGATCTCCTGCTGATACGTTAGCCAGGTCTCGCTGCCGTCGGCGTTTTTGATCTGATGTTTCAGGTTGACCGGCACCAGCGCGTAGGACTCCAGCGCCACTTCACCGTTGCGCCAGGTAAAATCGCCGCGTCCTACATATTCGCCCCACTGCCCCGCCTGCATAATCCAGACGCCGTTTTGCTTGTCCGGCTGGCAGGCCGCGCCTGGCTGATAAGCTTTTACCCGTTCGTTCTCTTTCGCCATGCAAAGCGTATCGTGCGAATGGCCGCCGACGATCATCGCGACGGTGCCGGGCGGCAGGCTGCGCGCCAGCGTTACGTCGCCAGGCGCGTTGCTGCCGTGCTCGCCGTTGTCGTCATAGCCGAGATGGCTCAGCACCACGATAACGTCCGGCTTCTCGCCTGCGCGCAGCTCCGCCACCGCTTTTTCCGTTTCGCTCACCGGGTCGCGGAACTCGATATCGCGCAGGTGCGCCGGATTCGCCAGCCTGGCGGTATCCGGGGTCGCCAGGCCCAGCACCGCGATCTTCAGCCCCATACGATTGAAAATCGCCCACGGCTTAAAGAGCCGCTGGCCGGTGCTTTTCTGGTAGAGGTTGGCGGCGAGAAAAGGAAAACGCGCCCAGCTCTCCTGCTTGCGCAGCACTTCGAGCGGATGGTCGAACTCGTGATTGCCGAGCGCCATAGCGTCATAGCCGATCAGGTTCATGCCGCGAATATCGGGCTCCGCCTCCAGCGCGTCGGACTCCGGCATGCCGGTATTAACGTCGCCCGCCGAGAGGATCAGCGCGCCGCCGCCTTTGGCCTGCACGTCGTAGCGCAGCGTATCCATTAAGGTCTTTTGCGCCGCCAGGCCATATTCGCCCTGCGCGCTGTACCAGAAATGACCGTGCTGGTCGTTGGTATGGAGAACGCTAAAGCGGTAAGTGCGATCCGGCTCGGCGGCCTGAGAAAGCAGCGGGGTCAGCGCCAGCAGCGCAAGGCCGGTGGCAGCCCATCGTGATAACAGCAAAGCCTGTCTCCTTATTTTACGCAGTCCCGTTCCGGGTGGTGTCAGCATGCTGACCCACTGTGTCGCATATTCCACTGTTTAACTCAAGATGAAACACCGCAATCGCTGGCACTGAATTACTTTTAACACTCATCACCAAAAAAGAACCGAAGCGCTAAAGCTGGCGCAAAGCTGTGCCTGAGGTCGTCTGGCGCTCTACGGCACGCATTCCAGCGCGATAGAGGTCATCAGAGCGCCCTTTTTCAGGAGGATATTGTTATTACGCGCCGCGCAATCTTGCTCCGCTACGGCTCAGATTGACGAAAAGAGAGAAAAACAGCGATTCGACTCCGCTTTCCTCTTATTTTCAAACTTTTTTATTATTATCCCGCAAATAGCACAGCGGAAATTAACACTTTGCCTTAAACTTAATTGTTACAGGCAGATACATTTGCACACAAGGAGACAGGCATGCATCACACCACACCGCTGATCACCACCATTGTCGGGGGGCTGGTCCTGGCGTTTCTCCTTGGCATGCTCGCACAGCGGCTGCGCATTTCGCCGCTGGTCGGCTATTTGCTGGCGGGCGTGCTGGCCGGACCTTTTACGCCGGGCTTTGTTGCCGATACCAATCTTGCGCCGGAGTTGGCGGAACTGGGCGTTATTCTGCTGATGTTCGGCGTCGGACTGCACTTTTCGCTGAAGGATTTAATGGCGGTAAAGAGTATCGCCATTCCCGGCGCGGTGGCGCAGATCGCCGTCGCCACGCTGCTGGGAATGGGCCTCTCCGCCTGGCTGGGCTGGTCGCTGATGACCGGCCTGGTGTTCGGTCTCTGTCTCTCCACCGCCAGCACCGTGGTGCTGCTGCGCGCGCTGGAAGAGCGTCAGCTGATTGACAGCCAGCGCGGCCAGATCGCTATCGGCTGGCTGATCGTCGAGGATCTGGTGATGGTGCTGACGCTGGTGCTGCTGCCCGCCATTGCCGGCATGCTGGAACAGGGCAACGCCAGCCCGCAGCTGCTGGCGTGGGATCTGCTGCTCACCATCGGCAAGGTCGCCGCCTTTATGGTGCTGATGATGGTGGTGGGCCGCCGCGCTGTGCCCTGGATCCTGGCGAAAAGCGCCGCCACCGGCTCACGCGAGCTGTTCACGCTGGCGGTGCTGGCGCTGGCGCTCGGCATCGCCTTTGGCGCAGTGGAGTTTTTCGACGTCTCTTTTGCCCTCGGCGCCTTCTTTGCCGGTATGGTGCTGAACGAGTCAGAGCTGAGCCATCGCGCCGCTCACGATACGCTGCCGCTGCGCGACGCGTTCGCGGTGCTCTTTTTCGTCTCGGTCGGCATGCTTTTCGACCCGATGATCCTGGTGGAGCAGCCGCTGGCGGTGCTTGGCGCGCTGGTGATTGTGGTGCTGGGCAAATCTGCCGCCGCCTGGCTGCTGGTGACGCTGCTGGGCCATTCGCGCCGCACCGCGCTGACTATCTCCGTCAGCCTGGCGCAGATCGGCGAATTCGCCTTTATTCTGGCCGGCCTCGGCATCTCTCTCAACCTGCTCAGCAGCGAGGGGCGTAACCTGGTGCTGGCGGCAGCAATCCTCTCGATTATGCTCAACCCTATCCTGTTCAGCCTGCTGGAACGGTTCCTGGCGAGAAGCGAAAGCCGTCAGGCGCAGGCGCAGGAAGAGGCGACTGAGGAGGAGAAGCAGATTCCGGTGGATATCTGTCACCACGCGGTCATCGTCGGCTATGGTCGGGTCGGCAGCCTGCTGGGCCAGAAGCTGCTGGAGGCGGACGTGCCTTTCGTGGTAGTGGAGAACTCCCGCGCGCGCGTCGAGGCGCTGCGCGAACAGGGCATTCGGGCGGTGCTCGGCAATGCGGTGCGCGCCGAGACCATGGAGCTGGCGCGGCTCGACTGCGCGCGCTGGCTGCTGCTGACCATTCCCAACGGCTTCGAGTCGGGCGAGATCGTCACCACCGCGCGCGAGAAGTTTAACGACATCGAGATTATCGCGCGCGCGCACTACGACGATGAAGTGGAATACATCATGACGCGCGGCGCAACGCGCGTCGTGATGGGCGAGCGCGAGATCGCCAGCAGCATGTTGCGTATGCTGGAGGCGGAGATCGCCGAGCGCCCTATCGTACGCGCGTGCCCGATTTAAGCTTCAGATCGCCGTGTTACCACGGCGCCCGCGAAAAGAGAGCAGGCTCCGGCAGGCGCCTGCTCACCTCCCTCAAGGCTTAACGATCCCAGTAGGACTCTTCAAGGCTGTCTTCACGCTCCGGCAGGCCGCGCGTCAGGCGCGGCGAATGCTGATTAAGCACCTGATAGCTGACGCGGTTGGCATATTTACACACCTGCGCCAGCGACGAATAGGTCAGGTATTCGCGCGCATGCTTGCTGGAATTCGGCACTTTCTGTCGATGGTAGTTATTCGCCGTGATGTCGTGCAGCAGCGCCGCAAGCGCGCCGTCGCCCGCGCCGTTGGTGTTCATGATCTTCTCCGGTCCGCCCATATAGGGCGCAATATGGGAGAAGATGCGCAGCGGCTGCTCGCACTCCTGCTGACGCATGGCGCGGCTGAACTCATACTGGTTGAACTCCGCGATCGCGCCAGGCAGCAGCGGATGATTAGTTTTGCGCTTGAACGCTTCCTCGGTGTAGCCCGCCATATAGAGACCGGTCGGACCGGCGGTGCAGAGCACCAGGTCGACCCACTCCAGCGCCATATCGGCCGCGCGCAGCGGATCCGATTCTCCGGTCAGCGCCAGCGCCTCCTCTTCGTTCATCGCCACAATAGTGACGTGGTCGCGCAGGAAGTCGCGCCAGAACTGCGGGTTGTCGCCGATGACATACTTCGTGCCCAGCGTCAGCACCACCGGCACGTTGTGGCGTTTCGCGTACTCAATCGCCTGCAGCGTAGCCTGCGGCATCGGCTCGCCTTCGCCGCAGCGCACCAGGTAAGAGGTGAGCACCAGCGCCGACGCGCCGGCGATGACCGCTTCGGGAATGCTTTCGGCGCGCAGCTGGTTCATCTGCCCGGGACTGATGGCGAAGGTACGTTCGCCCTGCTCGCCGATCAGGGTAAAGCAGCGGCCAATGGCGCCGTCGACGCCCTGCAGATAGTTGAGATCGACCCGGCTGGAGGTGTTGCAGAGGTAGCGATAGGCGTAACCGCCGATCTGAATATTGCTGCACATCACGCCGAGCAGCACCGACCGGTCATCGGCCAGCACCGAGTAGTTGTGCAGCGTATTGCCGATGGTGCCGCCGGCGAACTGATGGCTAATCAGGTTATCGCGCAGCAGCTCGTGGTAGAGCGCTTCGGCAACGTCGTCGGCGATGACCAGGGAGTGCCCGGCGCTCAGGCCGTAGCGAACCAGAAAGGCGTCATCGACTTTGGCTTCGATATCCACCAGCGTCTGATCGATTCCCACGACCCAGCTCCCCTCTTCCACCTCCTGCGAGGCGGCGTGCAGCAAGGGATCGCGAGCGCTAACGGGAAAATAGTGTTTGGATTTGCGTTTGCCGGGAAATTTCATGATGGGCGCCGTCAGAAAAACAGGCGGAGGATGATAGCACATTCTCCGCCGCGGCTTTAACGACGCGCGTTGACCAGCTGCACCATCATCTCAATGTGGGCTGCGTCGGCGTTGAGCGCCGGGATATATTCGAACTTTTCGCCGCCGCCGTGCAGGAAGAACTCGCGGTTCTGTTCGTTGATCTCCTCCAGCGTTTCCAGGCAGTCAGAGGCGAAGCCCGGGCTCATCACCTGCACATGCTTAACGCCCTTCTTCGCCAGACCCTGCATGGTTTCGTCAGTGTAGGGCTGCAGCCAGGGTTCACGGCCAAAGCGCGACTGGAAGGTCATCATAATTTGGTCGTCGCGCAGGCCCAGCGCCTGCTGCAGCAGCGCCGTGGTATCGGCACAGCGCAGCGGGTAATCGTCGCCCTCTCTGGCGAAACGCTGCGGGATGCCGTGATAGGAGAGCACCAGCAGATCCGGCTGGCCGTGGGCGGCGAAAGAGCGCTCAACTGACGCTTTCAGCGCGGCGATATAGGCCGGATGTTCGGCGTAGTCGCGAATAAAATTGATATCCGGCAGGGTGCGCGCGGTTTTGAAGGCGCTGTAGAGACCATCCCAGACCGCCGCCACCGTGGAGCAGGAGAACTGCGGGTAGAGCGGCAGCACGATCAGCCGCGTAACGCCCTGCGCCATCAGGCTGTCCACCGCGCTCTGCAGGCTGGGGTTGCCATAGCTCATCCCCAGCGCTACCGGCATATCAATGCGTGCCGCCAGCGCCTCGCGCTGCTGCTTGCTATAGACCATCAACGGCGAACCGCCTTCCATCCAGACGGAGGCGTAGAGCTTCGACACGCGCGGCGAGCGAAACGGCAAAATAACGCCATTGAGAATCGGCCACCAGAGCCAGCGCGGCGTATCGACGACGCGGGGATCGCTGAGAAACTGTTTCAGATAGCGCTTTACAGCGGGAGTTGTGGGGGCGTCTGGCGTACCGAGATTAACCAGTAACACGCCGGGCTTGTCTTGCCTCATTGTTATTCCTTGATAGCGGAGATGCGTGAAAACAGGAGGAATTGTAGCGGAAAGCGGAAGAGGGAAAAGCAATTACTGCAAAAGGGGCTGGCACTGCCAGCCCCAACGGCGTTAGCCGAGAATGCGCGCCAGCTGCTTGCTGACTTCAGCGACCGGCTGGGTGCCGTCGATTTTGTGGTAAGCGGTGTTGCCCGCTTCCGCTTCTTTGCTGTAGTAGGCGATCAGCGGCGCGGTCAGCTGATGGTATTCCACCAGGCGCTTGCGCACGGTCTCTTCCTGATCGTCTTTACGCGTGGTCAGCTCTTCGCCGGTGACGTCGTCCTGACCTTCCACCTTCGGCGGATTATATTTTACGTGATAAACGCGGCCCGACGGCGCATGCACGCGGCGGCCGACGATGCGATCGACAATCAGCTCATCCGGCACCGCGAACTCCAGCACGCAGTCAATTTTAATGCCCGCTTCTTTCATCGCGTCCGCCTGCGGGATGGTGCGTGGGAAACCGTCCAGCAGAAAACCGTTTTTGCAGTCTTCCTGCGCGATACGCTCTTTTACCAGCGCGATAACCAGCTCGTCAGTGACCAGTTTACCGGCGTCCATGATGGCTTTCGCCTGGTTGCCGAGCTCGGTGCCGGCTTTAACCGCCGCACGCAACATATCGCCCGTGGAGATTTGCGGAATGCCGTATTTCTCCATGATGAACTGAGCCTGAGTGCCCTTACCTGCGCCCGGAGCACCGAGCAGAATAATACGCATTGCGTAAATCCCCTTGCGAATCGCATTGATCAATCTAGAAGGCGAAGACCATACCATTATGACCCGCTCACCACAAGAAAGGCGCGGCTTCCTTGCCGGCGACGGCAGCCCGTTTCTCCATAAACGGCGGCGGGCAGGCGCGGCTACTCGCTTTTTTCAGATTCGACGCCGGAATTGAACAACGCCTGAACGCGCCTGAGGATGTGCGGCGTCAGGTTGGTTTGCTTACGCGCGCCGCCGCGCTGGCTGGCGCGCACCAGCAGATAGCCCTGCTGCGGCCATAGCTCCAGGTCGCTGGCGGGAGTTAGCGCGGCAAGCAGCCTCGGCGGCAGCGAAAAGCTGGCGAACGGCATGCCCGGCGTATGGCTGGAGATGAGCGGCTGCGGCGCATTAAGGCTGATCGCCTCGACGCTGGCGTGATTGTAAGGACGCCAGCCCTGCTCGCGCAGACGGCCCAGCGCGGCCAGCACCGGCGCGGCCAGCGGCAGGCCCTGTTCGAACAGGCGCAGCTCGCTGCGCACCAGGGTGCTGAAGTCGGCGGTGCGCAGCGCCACCAGCACCAGGCCGCCCGGCAGATCGGCATGGCGGTCGAGACGCGCCACGAAGAGGCCGGCGTAAGCGATCACCTCTTCATGCAGCACGCTGGCAAAGCTTTCGCTGGCGTCGACCACACCCTGCTGCATGGCCGCCTGCAGCGGCCGTACGCGGCCTTGCGGCAGCGCGACGTGGGCGACGAAATTGATATTCCCGGCCATCAGCGGCACGGCAGGTAAGACGTTCAGCTCTGTCACGGGATAGTGAGTAGCGTAGCGCGTCTGATTGCGCGCCTGCTCCTGACGCAGAAACAGCTGGGAAAGCAGGATGCGCGCCACGTGCAGCGAAGGGGCGAAGAACAGATCATACTGCTCCAGCCGGTAATGCCGTGACAACAGGGTGCGTAACCGGTCTCGCGCCTCGGAAGGTCGATCGGCCCAGGGATGAAATGCCATCGCGTCGTGGTTCTCTTTTATCGGTCAGGTGATGGCGGCAACAGCAGACCAGGCATAGCTTTGCCTGGCAGTCAACCCGCTATAATCAGCGGGCCAGGTTAGCGGAATGCGGCTGGACTTTAAAATGATATAAACTGACAATCCCTGTTAGGTTTTTACACAGGGGATGAGTATGACCCGGCTACCTCCGCTAAGGGCGCTGCACCATTTTCACCAGGCGGCGCTGCATAGCAGCTTTAGCGTGGCGGCCGAGCACCTGCACGTCACGCACAGCGCCGTAAGCCATCAGATTCGTCAGCTGGAGAGCTGGATGGGCAAGCCGCTTTTCGTGCGCACCAACGGACGCGTGAAGTTAACCTCGCACGGCGAGCGTCTGCTGCTCAGCTGTCAAAAAGCCTTTAGCGAACTCTCCACCACCTGCGCCAGCATTCGCACCGGCATGCGCCATCATCTCAGCCTCTCCTGCGCGCCGAGTTTTCTGTCGCAGTGGCTCATCCCGCGCATCAGCACCTTTTATCAGCGCTATCCCGATATCGAGATCCACTTTCAGGGGCAGATGGAGCTTAGCCAGCTGCGCAGCGAGCATATCGACGTGCTGATCCTCAGCTATGAGCAGCCGCCCGAAGGGGATATCGACGCGACGCTGATCGGCGACGACTATCTTGGGCCACTCTGCGCGCCGCTGTTCGCCTCGCGCTTTCGCTGCGCGCAGGATCTCGCTGCGCTTCCCCTGCTGCACGTCGATACGCGCCTGCACGCCTGGGCGGAGTGGGCCAAAAACGCCGAGGTGCGCGGCAATTTCTGGTCAGGTAAGCATTTCGATAATTTGACGCTCGGCATTCAGGCGGCAAAAAACGGACTGGGCGTGATTGTGGCGCCGCGGCTGCTGGTGCGCAAAGAGCTTGAAGAGGGAACGCTGATCGCCCCGCTCGGCTTTGTGCGCGCCGATCGCGCGACCTGGATGATGACCAAGGAGTCGCGGCGTAACGACGGGGAGATTACGCTGTTTCGCGACTGGCTGCGCGAGGCGGCGCAGCAGTAAGTCTAAAGACCGGTACCTGACAAATACTAACAAGCGGGCACTCAACTCAAGGAGTGGGTGGCATGGCCCGAGGAGCAAAGCGTCCCGCGACAGCACCGTTGTAAAAAAAGGCCGATGCATACGCACCGGCCCTAATGTCTGTAGTTGCGAGCTTACGCAGGTCGCGCTGACCGATCGCAAAGTCGCTATTCGCATCCCTGCCGCTCGGCCCGCGACATCCTTGTCGCGGGACGCTTTGCTCTTCGGTCAGCGCAACCTGCGTTTTAGCAAAGGTGCCGTCTGGAATAACCAGACATTAGCCGTTGCTTAAGCCGTCAACAGCTGATTCATACGACGGATAAACTGGTTAGGATCGTCCAGCGTGCCGCGCTCAGCCAGCAGTGCCTGATCCAGCAGCAGCTCGACCCATTCGCCGAAGCGCGCGTCGTCCTGGGTATCCGCCACGCGTTTCACCAGCTGGTGGTCCGGATTGATCTCGAAGATATACTTCACTTCCGGCACCGCCTGGCCCGCCGCGGCGAACAGTTTCGCCATCTGGGTGCTCATCTCGTTGGCGTCGGTGGTAACGATAGCGGGCGTATCGGTCAGACGATGCGTCAGACGCACCTCTTTCACGCGATCGCCCAGCAGCGTTTTCACGCGATCCACGAATGGCTCCAGCGCCTTCTCCGCCTCTTTCTGCTCTTCGCTCTCTTCATCCGCCAGCTTGCTCAGCGACTCGTCCGCCTTGCTGACCGACTGGAACGCCTTGCCGTCGAACTCGGTAAGGTAGCTCATCATCCATTCGTCGATGCGGTCGGAAAGCAGCAGCACCTCGATGCCTTTCTTGCGGAACAGCTCCAGATGCGGGCTGCTCTTCGCGGCGGCATAGCTGTCGGCGGTGATGTAGTAGATCTTCTCCTGACCTTCCACCATGCGGCCGACGTACGCTTCCAGCGACACATTCTGCTCGGCGCTGTCGTTGTGCGTCGAAGCGAAGCGCAGCAGCTTCGCGATCGCTTCCTGATTGGCGCTGTCTTCCGCCGGGCACTCTTTCAGCACCAGACCGAACTCTTTCCAGAATGTCTGGTACTTCTCGGCGTCGTCTTTGGCCAGCTTCTCCAGCATCTGCAGCGTGCGCTTCGTCAGCGCGCCGCGCAGGGTCTGGGTCACGCGGCTATCCTGCAGGATCTCGCGCGACACGTTCAGCGGCAGATCGCTGGAGTCGATCAGGCCGCGCACGAAGCGCAGGTAGTTCGGCATAAACTGCTCGGCGTCATCCATAATAAAGACGCGCTGCACATAGAGCTTCAAGCCATGTTTGTGATCGCGATTCCACATATCGAACGGCGCGCGCGACGGGATATAGAGCAGGCTGGTGTACTCCTGCTTGCCCTCGACGCGGTTGTGGCTCCAGATGGCGGGATCGCTAAAGTCGTGCGCGATATGCTTATAGAACTCGTTGTACTCTTCGTCGCTGATGTCAGACTTGTTGCGCGTCCACAGCGCCTGGGCTTTGTTAATCTTCTCCCAGGTGGTGGTGCCGTTCTCTTCGTCTTTGCTTTCAATCTCTACCGGCAGGGCGATGTGATCGGAATATTTGCCGATAATGCTGCGCACGCGCCAGGCGTCGAGGAACTCATCTTCGCCTTCGCGCAGATGCAGCGTAATTTCGGTGCCGCGATCGGCTTTGGTGATATCGGCGATGGTATATTCGCCTTCGCCCGCCGACTCCCAGAATACGCCCTCGTCAGCCGCCGCGCCGGCCGCACGGGTGCGCACCGACACTTTGTCCGCCACGATGAACGCCGAGTAGAAACCGACGCCGAACTGGCCGATCAGCTGGCTGTCTTTCGCCTGGTCTGAGCCCAGCGATTCAAGGAAAGATTTGGTGCCGGATTTGGCGATGGTGCCCAGGTTCTCAATCACCTCGTCGCGACGCATGCCGATACCGTTGTCCGACAGCGTCAGGGTGCGTTTGTCCTTATCTACAGAGAGACGCACGCGCAGCTCACCGTCGCCTTCATAGAGGCTGGCGTCCGACAGCGCGCGGAAGCGCAGCTTGTCGGCGGCGTCCGAGGCGTTGGAAATCAGCTCGCGCAGGAAAATCTCTTTGTTTGAATAGAGGGAATGGATCATCAGGTGCAGAAGCTGTTTTACCTCTGACTGAAAGCCACGCGTCTCTTGTCCTTTCATGGTCATTGTTACCTCAACGGAATCAGGTTGAACGAACGTTGAGGTTGATGTGGGGATGGTGCGGAAAATTTCAAGCCGACGTCGTTAACGACGTCGGCAAGCGTTCAGAAAGTAATCTTGTGGCGTCCCGCCAGCGAGTGGGAGAGCGTGGTGCCGTCCACCATCTCCAGCTCGCCGCCAACCGGCACGCCGTGCGCGATGCGGCTCGCCTCGACGCCGTACTGGCCGCAGAGCTCGGCGATGTAGTTGGCGGTCGCTTCGCCCTCAACCGTGGGGTTGGTGGCGAGGATCACCTCTTTCAGGGTCTCTTTCTCCAGCCGCTGCTCAAGTCGATCCAGCCCGATATCCTGCGGGCCGATGCCGTCCAGCGGGGAAAGATGGCCCATCAGCACAAAGTAGCGCCCGGCGAACTGGCCGGTCTGCTCGATGGCGTGAATATCCGCCGGGCTCTCCACCACGCAAATTAGCCCATTCTGCTGACGGCGAGGATTGGCGCAGATGGTGCAAATTTCCTGCTCGGTGAAGGTGCGGCAGTCGGCGCAGTGGCCGATTTCGGACATGGCGCGCGTTAACGCCTGCGCCAGCCGCATGCCACCGCTGCGATCGCGCTGCAGCAGCTGAAACGCCATGCGCTGCGCCGACTTCGGCCCAACGCCGGGCAGGCAGCGCAGCGCCTCCATCAGAGATTCAAGCAGTGGACTGGTTTGCATCAGAACGGCATCTTAAAGCCGGGCGGCAGCTGCATGCCCGAGGAAACAGAGGCCATTTTCTCTTTCTGCGTTTCGTCGATACGGCGAGCGGCATCGTTAAATGCGGCGGCGACCAGATCTTCCAGCATATCTTTGTCATCTTCCAGCAGGCTGGGATCGATCTCCACGCGGCGGCAGTTGTGCGCGCCGTTGATGGTGACTTTCACCAGGCCCGCGCCCGATTCGCCGGTTACTTCCAGCGCGGCGATCTCTTCCTGCACTTTGGCCATTTTGTCTTGCATCTGCTGGGCCTGCTTCATCAGGTTGCCCAGTCCGCCTTTACCAAACATAGTTTTCTCTCTCAGCTAAGGCCGCATCGCTATCCATAAGACAGCGGCAGCGTGGTCAAACGGGTCGGATACTCTCTTCATCCAGATCGGCGTCGAAGAACCGGCGCAGCGTCTGGATGTGGGTATCACTAATGATAGACTGGCGCGCCTGCGCCAGCTTCTCTTCATAAATGGCCTGTCGCCACTCGAGTGGCGTCAATACCGCAGGATTATCATCTTCAATGATAGTCAATTCAACGGGCTGCCCGGCGGCGTCGCTCAGCGCGGCAGCCAGCACCTGCTGCGCCGACGCGGAGTTCAGGTGACGCTGCGTAGAGCGCAAATGCAGGCAGACGCCCTGCTCCGTGTGCTCTTTCCAGGCGTTCAGCGCCAGCTGCTGCACCAGCTTCGGCAGCGGCAGCGCGGCGATTTCCGCCGCCCAGGGATCGCGCTGCTGCGCTTCTTCCATCAGGCGCGCCGCCAGCTCAGGGGTTTTCTCATGCTCAAGCGCTGAACGCAAGGCTTTTGGCGTCGCTACCGGTTCGGGCGTCGCCTCGACCGGCGACTGCGCTTTCCAGCGATACGCCTCTTTCTTCGCCGGCGCCGTCTCGCGCGGACGCGCCGCCTGCGCGCGTTCGGTGACGGAGGCCAGGCGCTCCAGCGCGGAGGTAGCCGGCCGCGTCAGGGACGCTGCCGGCTCACTCTTTTTTGGTTTGCTGGCCCCCTGGCGCAGCAGCTGGGTGCGCGCCTGCAGGAGCTGGCTGGTGGTATCGGAAAACGAGCCGTCAGGCACGGCGGCCGGCGGCGCGGCGACCGGCGGCGCAACCCGTTCCGGCGCCGGCGCGGGCG
>NZ_DICD01000002.1:0-71871 GCF_002415245.1 Pantoea sp. UBA5035
TTGGGGCACCCGGCGCGAAGGGGGCGGCGGCTGCTAGGCGGCGATGGCGATTCTGGCGCTGACGCCCGCAGGAAGGGCGTTACAGCAGCGCGCCGCGACGCGGCTGGCGCGCGACTGGCCGCAGCTGCGCCTGCAGGTTGCCGAGTCGATCGCGCTGCCGGAGGCGCCGCTGACGTTTACTGATGAAGATGCCTGGCTGGCGGCGGGGTTCGCCTGGGCGCAGCGGCCGCTGGAGGCGAGCCTGCCGGTTTTATCTCGCCTCGCCGCCTGCGCCGCCGTGCCGCCGCTGCTGCAGGCCGCGCTGCAGCCCGAGGCGGAGCCCGGCGCGCTGGCGCGGCAGGCCGGATTGACCGGGCGCAAAGCGCTGATCGCCCGACTGCGCCTTGAGACCGGCGCAGTCCTGATAGCGCTGGATGCGTCGCGGGCCGAACAGCTGCGTCGGCAAGTAGAATAAATCCACAAACTTGTTCAAATTTTCCCAATAGCGCTCTGCGCAGGGCAGCGTATAGTGATTAAAGGAGGTCACTATGACACTGCAATACGTTATTGTTCAGCAGCCGAGCGCGGAAGCGCAACAGCTGTTCCTGCTCTATCACGGCGTCGGCGACAATCCCCACTCTATGGCGCAGCTGGGCGGCTGGTTCGCGCGCGAGTTCCCGCAGGCGCAGGTAGTGGCGGTAGGCGCGCCGTCGCCGGGCCACTACTGGTTCAGCGAAACCGCGCAGCACGATCAGAGCGAGCAGCAGCGAGTTAACGCCGTGCTGCCGCAGTTCGTCGACTCGGTGCGGCACTGGCAAGAGCAAAGCGGCGTGCGTGCCGACGCGACCGCGCTGGTGGGCTTTTCGCAGGGCAGCACCATGGTGCTGGAGGGCGTGAAGGCGCAGCCGGATCTGGCGGGCCGGGTCGTGGCGTTCAGCGGCCGCTATGCGACGCTGCCGGAGCACGCCTCGACGCGCACTACCATCCATCTGATCCACGGCGAGTATGACGAACAGATACCGATGCAGCACGCCGAACAGGCGGCGCAGCGGCTGACCGCATTGGGCGGGGACGTGACGCTCGATATCGTTGAAGATCTGCCGCACGCGGTCGATGACCGCAGCATGGCGCTGGCGCTGAAGCATCTGCACTATACCGTGCCGAAGCGCTATTTCGATGAGGCGCTGAGCGGTGCGAAACCCGGCGACGACGACGTGATTATGATGATGTAAAAACGCCCTCGCGCAGGCGAGGGCGTTGCAGGACGGTGACGCGACGAAAAGAGCCGGTTACTTCTTCTTCGGCCAGTTGTCGTCATCGTCCCATTTATCGTTAAAGTCGCGATGCGGCGGCAGGTCGGGCTTGTTCGCCATATATTTTTTATGATCGATGCGCTTCAGATCCTTGTAAACGTTCATCAACACGCCGACCAGCAACAGGATCACAAGGATCCACCAGTAATCTTTAATAAATTCCATTTGCCTGCTCCTCTCGATCGCGATCAGGCGACCAGCTGTTCCATAATGCGCTGATACATGCGGCTCAGCGTCTGCAGATCGGCTGCCTTCACGCACTCATTGATTTTGTGAATGGTGGCATTCACCGGGCCAAGCTCCACCACCTGCGCGCCCATCCGCGCGATAAAGCGCCCGTCTGAGGTGCCGCCGGTGGTCAATAGCTGCGGCTTAATTTCATTATAGTGCGATACCGCCCTGATAACGGCGTCGACCAGCTTGCCGCGCGAGGTCAGGAAGGGCTGGCCGGACACGTTCCACTCCAGCGTATAGCGCAGCTGATAGCTGTCGAGCAGCGCCGCCACGCGATCTTTAATCATTTGATCGGTGAGTTCGGTGCTGAAGCGGAAATTAAACTGCACGAAGCATTCACCCGGGATGACGTTATTGCTGCCGGTGCCCGCCTGCACGTTAGCGATCTGCATGCTGGTCGGCGGGAAAAAGGCATTGCCGCTGTCCCACTCGGTGGCGACCAGCGCATTGAGCGCCGGCATCGCGCGATGCACCGGATTATCCGCCAGATGCGGATAGGCGACATGACCCTGCACGCCGTGGATGGTCAGGTTCGCGGTCATCGAGCCGCGACGCCCGTTTTTCACCACGTCGCCCACCACTTCGGTGCTGGACGGCTCGCCCACCAGGCAGTAATCCACGCGCTCATGGCGCGCCATCAGACGCTCTACCACTTTTACCGTGCCGTTTTTAGCGCTCGCCTCTTCGTCAGAGGTGATCAAAAACGCCAGGCGGCCTCTATGGCTGGGGTGGGCGGCGACGAAGCGCTCTGCCGCCACCACCATCGCCGCCAGCGAACCTTTCATGTCCGCCGCGCCGCGGCCAAACAGCATGCCGTCGCGAATCGTGGGCTCGAAAGGGGGATTGATCCAGCGGCTGGCGTCGCCCGGCGGCACCACGTCGGTATGGCCCGCGAACGCCAGGGTTTCGCCCTGACCGCGCGTCGCCCAGAAGTTGAGCGTATCGTCGATAAGCATCGGCTCGACCTGAAAGCCAATCGCCTCCAGACGCGCAATCAGCAGCGCCTGGCAGCCCGCATCATCCGGGCTGAGCGAAGGGCGGCGGATAAGCTGCTGCGCCAGTTCGATTACAGGACAGAACATATTATGACTTCTCCTGGATAAACGCCTGGTAAGCGGCTTCGCTGAAGCCGACAAGCTGCGCGCCGTCTGGCGCGCGCAGTACGGGCCGCTTGATGACGGCGGGGTGCGCCAGCATTAGCGCTTTAGCGCTCTCAGCATCGATAACGGCGTCGCGTTCGGCATCCGTCAGCTTGCGCCAGGTGGTACCGCGGGTGTTAAGCAGCGTCTGATAGCCGGACCGATCGATAAGCTGCGACAGCAGCGTATCGCTCAGCCCGCTGGCGCGGTAGTCATGGAATTCAACGTTGATGTCGGCGGCTTCTAAATAGCGGCGCGCTTTTTTTATGGTGTCGCAATTTTTTATGCCGTACATCACCCACTGCGCTGTCATCAGGATTCCTCGTCTGAAAATGAGGCGGTCAGTTTAACACAGAGAGCCGGGGCGCTAAGCGGTGTGAAAAGAAAAGCGGAGAAATAACTGGAATAAAATCATTAGGATTTGTCTTAGTAACCGCTTTCATTTAAGGGGTTATTGTCACGCGGTTTATCATGAGTCTGTTAAGAATTATCTTAGTGTGCATCCAGACTGGCTGGTCCGAATATTTTTCCTGTTTCTTTCACGTTTATAGCAGGTTGCTGAAATGTGCGTCAGCTAGCAGAACGAAAAACTACAGTAATTAATCGACTCTGCCGATAGTGAAAAGTGGTGTAACCGTATTCACATGGCGAAAATTTATGCGTAAAATCGTCAGCACAATAAGAGAGGGTTTATATGATTGACGCTGAAATGGGGAACTGGAAAGAATTCATCGCGGCGATGTTACGCAACAAGTAACGCGCGGCGGAAAAGGCAGGAAACGTCCCCCTTGCTCTGATTCCGACCACACATAGCAATAAGGCAGCCACTTCGGTGGCTGCCTTTACTTTTTCACTCAGTCGTGCGGCTTCGCCTTTAGCGGGAAGCGTCGGCGCACCAGCACGAAGAACAGCGGCACAAAAAAGATCGCCAGCAGCGTGGCGGAGATCATGCCGCCCATCACGCCGGTGCCGACCGCGTGCTGGCTGCCGGAACCGGCGCCCGCGCTGATGGCCATCGGCAGCACGCCGAAGATAAAGGCCAGCGAGGTCATCAGGATTGGGCGCAGACGCTGACGCGACGCGGAGAGCGTCGCCCCGACCAGTTCGCCGCCTTTGCTGTTGATCTCGTTGGCGAACTCCACAATCAGTATGGCGTTCTTCGCCGACAGGCCCACCACCGTCAGCAGCCCCACCTGGAAGTAGACATCGTTCTCCAGCCCGCGCAGCCAGGTAGCGATCAGCGCGCCAACTACGCCGAGCGGCACCACCAGCATCACCGAGAAGGGAATCGACCAGCTCTCATAGAGCGCCGCCAGGCAGAGAAATACCACCAGCAGCGAAATCGCGTAGAGCGCCGGCGCCTGCGAGCCAGACAGCCGCTCCTGATAAGAGGCGCCGGTCCACTGGAAGCCGACGCCGAGCGGCAGCTGCGCGACCAGGCGCTCCATGGCGTCCATCGCCGCGCCGCTGCTGACGCCCTGCGCCGCCTCGCCCACGATCTCGATCGACGAGTAGCCGTTATAGCGTTCCAGGCGCGGCGAGCCGGTCTCCCAGCGGCTGGTGGCGAAGGCGGAGAAGGGCACCATGCCGCCGCTGCTGTTGCGCACGTACCACTTATTGATGTCGTCCGGCAGCATGCGGAAGGCCGGCGCGGCCTGCACGTAGACTTTTTTCACGCGTCCGCGGTCAAGGAAGTCGTTAACGTAGGTCGATCCCCACGCGGTGGTGAGGGTGTCGTTGATCGTGTCGATCGAGACGCCCAGCGCCTGCGCTTTGCGCTGATCGACATCGATCTGCAGCTGCGGGCTGTCGTCCAGGCCATTGTGGCGCACGCGCGACAGCGCCGGATCCGCTGCCGCCATCTCCAGCAGTTTATCGCGCATCGCCATCAGCGAGGCGTGGCCGACACCGGCGTGATCCTGCAGCTCCAGATCAAAACCAGAGGAGCTGCCCATGCCGGTAATCGCTGGCGGGCTGCTGGCGATAACGCGGCCCTCTTTGATGTCGCGGAAGGCTTTGGTGGCGCGTTCGATAATGGCGAAAGAGGTGCGATCCGCGCCGGGGCGCGCCTCCCAGTCTTTCAGACGCACGAACAGGCGCGCCACGTTCTGACCGTTGCCGCCCGGCCCCGAGCCGATAGTGGAGAACACCGACAGCACATTCTCTTTCTCCTGGGTCATATAGTAGCGCTCGACCTTCGCCACCACGGCGGAGGTTTGCTGCAGCGTCGCGCCCGGCGGCAGCTGCACCTGGGTCAGAAAGACGCCGCGATCCTCAAGCGGCAGAAACGAGGTGGGCAGACGGATAAACAGAAACGCCATCAGGCCGATAATCGCGAGGTAGAGCAGCAACCAGCGTCCGCCTGTGCGCAGAATGCGCGCGACGCCGCGCTCGTAGCGGTCGGCGTTGCGGTTGAAGTGGCGGTTAAACCAGCCGAAAAAGCCGCGGCGGCCGTGATGTTCTCCCTGCGCCAGCGGCTTCAGCAGCGTGGCGCACAGGGCGGGCGTCAGGATCATCGCCACCAGCACCGACAGCACCATCGCCGAGACGATGGTAATGGAGAACTGACGGTAGATCGCGCCGACCGTGCCGCCGAAAAAAGCCATCGGCACGAAAACCGCCGACAGCACCAGCGCGATCCCCACCAGCGCGCCCTGAATTTGCCCCATCGACTTACGCGTCGCCGCGCGCGGCGAGAGGCCTTCTTCGCTCATAATTCGCTCGACGTTCTCCACCACCACGATGGCGTCGTCTACCAGCAGGCCGATAGCAAGCACCATGGCGAACATGGTGAGGGTATTGATGCTGAAGCCGCAGGCGTAGAGCACGGAAAAGGTGCCCAGCAGCACCACCGGCACGGCGATAGTGGGGATTAGCGTGGCGCGAAAATTCTGCATAAACAGATACATCACGCCAAACACCAGCACAATCGCTTCCAGCAGGGTTTTCACTACGTCGGTAATCGAGGCTTTGACGAAGGGTGTGGTTTCATAGGCGATTTTGGCTTCCAGCCCGTGCGGAAAAAAGTGCGACAGCTCTTCCACGCGCTGACGCACCAGCTTATCGGTGTTCATCTCGTTAGCGCCGGAGGCGAGCTTGATGCCCAGGCCCGACGCCGGCTGGCCGTTATAGCGGCTCAGATAATCATATTTCTCCGCGCCCAGCGCCACCTGCGCCACGTCGCTCAGCGTCACTACCGAGCCGTCGGGATTGGTCTTCAGGGTAATGGCCTTGAACTGTTCCGGCGTCTGCAGCAGCGACTGCGCGTTGACCGTGGCGTTGAGCGCCTGCTTGTCCACCGAAGGCAGGCCGCCGACCTGACCGACGGCAACCTGCGCGTTTTGCGCCTCGATGGCGCTTACCACGTCGTCGGTGGTCAGCGAGTAGGCGATAAGCCTGGCGGGATCGAGCCAGATACGCATCGCATACTGCGAGCCGTAGGCGTCAACCTGGCCGACGCCGTCGATGCGGCTCAGCGGATCCTGAATATTGCTGGCGACATAGTCTGCAATATCCTGTTTATCCATGCTGCCGTCGGTGGAGACGAAAGCGATCATCAGGATATTGCTGTCGCCGGTTTTGTTGACCGTCACGCCCTGCGACTGCACCGCCTGCGGCAGCTTGCGCAGCGCCGACTGCAGCTGGTTTTGCACCTGCTGGCGCGCTTCGTCGGGATTGGTGCCGGCCGAGAAGGTGAGGGTGATCTGCGCCTGACCGGTATTGCTACTGTTGGACGACATATACATCAGATTGTCGATACCGGTCATATTCTGCTCGATAACCTGAGTGACGGTGTTTTCCAGCGTTTCGGCCGAGGCGCCCGGATAGTTGGCGGTGATGCGCACGTTCGGCGGCGCCAGGTCGGGATATTGCTCAATGGGCAGGGAAATAATCGCCAGCGTGCCGCACAGGCTGATTAAAATCGCCAGCACCCAGGCAAAAACGGGACGGTCGATGAAAAAATTCGACATCGAATCGACACTCCTCAGCAGCGTTTCGCTTTTATTATCTGAATGCGGCCCGCGCGTTGCGCGGGTCGTGCGGGCAGGGAAAAGTCACTCTTTCGCCGAAACTTACTCTACGTGCTGCAAATTAGGAAATCGTGGAGAAATTGTGGAGAAAGTGTAAAACCCCCGTCAGGTCAGCTATGGCGGTTTTCCAGCCACATGACGGTTGCGGCGACGCGCGAGCGCACGTCGAGTTTTTTCAGCAGATTACGGATATGCACTTTTACCGTCTCTTCCGAGATATGCAGCGCGGCGGCGATCTCTTTATTCGACAGGCCGCGCGCCACCTCCTGCAGCACGTCCCGTTCGCGCTCGGTGAGCTGGCGAAACGGACTGGCGCTGTGCTGGCGCGTAGCAAGATAATCGCGCACCGCCTCGCTGAATATTTTTTCGCCGCTTGCCGCCTGCAGGATCTGGCCGGGCAGCAGTTCCGGATCGCTGTCTTTGAGCAGATAGCCGTCCGCGCCGGCGTCGACCATCGCGTCGATATCGCTGCGTGCATCCGACACGGTAAAGATTAAAATGCGCGAACTGATCCCTTCATGGCGCAGCGCCTTCAGCGTATCGAGGCCCGACATGCCTTTCATATTGAGATCGAGCAGAATGATATCCGGCGCGAGGCGGCGCGCCTCGGCCAGCGCTTCGGTGCCGTTGTTCGCTTCGGCAATAACGTCCAGCCGAGGCTCCAGCGCCAGCAGCTGGCGAATACCGCGGCGCATTAGCGGATGGTCGTCCACAATCATGACCGTCAGCGTAGGTTGTTGCATATTGACTCCCGGCGAAAACGCGAAAAAGCGCGTCTGAAAAGGTTAAAAAGGGACGTTGTGCGTCAACGCGATACTATTACGTCAGCGGCGTGGCGGGCCGCGGCGGAAAACGCAGCGCGACCTGCGTGCCGCGCGCCTGCGCCTGAATCTCCAGCTCGCCCGCTAGTCGTGCGGCGCGCTCCGACATAGTGGTCAGGCCGTAGTGGCCCTGCGGCTCCTCGGTGCTGGCGATGCCGATGCCATCGTCCGTCACCGTAAGTAAATGCTCACCTTTCGCATTGCGCTCATAGCGTACGCTGATGGTTGCGGCGTCGGCGTGGCGAATGGCGTTCAACACCGCCTCGCGGGCGATCTGCAGCAGATGAACCTGCTGCTGCGCATCCAGCGTTTCCAGCCCGGGCTGAAAGCTAAAGCTAATTTTAGCCGTAACCTGCTCCTGCAACGAAGCAATCATCGCCTGCATCGCCGCCACCAGATCGGCCTGCTCTATAGTCAGGCGGAAGGTCGCCAGCAGTTCGCGCAGCTGGCGATAAGCGTCGGAAAGCGTGCGGTCGACGTCGGCGATAATGCTCTGCGCCTCCGCGCTGGAGGGGCCGAGCGTACGGCGCAGTAGCGTAAACTGAATGCGCATAAAAGAGAGCGCCTGCGCCAGCGAATCGTGCAGCTCGCGGGCGATAGTGGCGCGCTCTTCGATCAACAGCATCTGCTGAACCTGCTTTTGCGTCTGCCAGATCCAGACGGCGCGCGACAGCATATTGCCCAGGCTCTGCATTAGCGCCTGACGCGGCCGCGGCTGATCGCTTTGCCAGCGCAGCGCGCCGGCCTGTTCGTCGTCCTGCTGCAGCGTGACGCCATGCCAGCTTAGCGCCGCGTCGCTTTCCCCGACGCTGAAGCGGACATGCTCGCTCTCCAGCACCAGCGCGCGCAGGTTTTCGCGCTCGCGCACCTGCGTCATCACGCTTTCAAACAGCGCTGCATTGAGCGGTCGGGCGGTCAGCATCTGCGAGCTTTCATACAGCAGCGACAGCGTGCGGTTCGCTTCCTGTAAATCGCGCGTCTTCTCTTCTACCGCGCTGGCCAGCGCCTGATGGTGTGAATGCAGGCGCGCCGCCATGGCGCTAAAGGTCTGCGCCAGCACCCGCAGTTCATTATTCTGCTCCACCACCAGCGGCGGAAAGGCGAAGTTGCCGCTTTCAACGTAGCGGCTGGCGGTGACCAGCGCATTGAGCGGACGCACCACCTGGCGACGGCTAAAGCGAATCGTGCCCAGCGCCAGCGCCACAATCAATACCACGCCCAGCAGGCTACTGGCCGCCACCAGCTCCATTTTTCTTTCGCTGTAGCGCTGTAGTCCCATGACAAAGCGATCGATCTCGCCGACGTAATTCGCCACCTGCTGTTGATAGAGCGCTGCCTCGCCGCGCTGCAGCTGCTGTTGCAGCGCGGGCCAGGCGGTACGCAGATGGCGATAGCGGTTGACGACCTCCTGCGGCACCCAGGGACGATCAAGGTCGCGCAACGCAGGTTTATTGAGCGTCTCTTCATATTCCAGCAGATGCTGCCGAAGCTGCTGCGGCGCGCTGGCGCTGTCCCATGCCAGCCGGTAACTCTGCATGCGCAGCGAACCCGCAAGGTTGATCGCCTCGGCGTCGCGCAGGCTGCTGGAGAGGGTCATCAGCGCCAGCCCGGTCGTCAGCAGCGCCAGCAGCACGATGGCGCTCAGCGCCTGGGCGATACTGCGGGTTACGGAACGTTTAACAATCACGGCAATATCCCTGTTTTTGGTGCGGGCATTATAAAGGAGAGGGCAGCAAGCTGCCAGGGCCATACAAAGTATCGACACGTCGGGTTACAGTCTGCACAAAAAATAAACTCTGCTGACATAACCCAGGAGAGCGTACGGCGCGGCGTTTAAAAAGCAGACAGGTTTACATCGGCCAGATGTAGGTTTTCATTACGGCGCTAATAATTCTAAGCACAATTAAACACGTCACCTGCAACCCCCTTGAAGGAGCATGCTATGAAAAAAGGTATTGTGATTCTGGCCGGCGCCCTGTTGGCAACCGCTTCGTTTACGACGCTGGCGGCCACGCCGGTCGATCAGGACCAGGCGCAGGGTCTGCAAAGCATCGGCAGCGTTTCCGTTTCAAACGCGCGCGGCTCGCTGGATGATGCGACGCGTCAGCTGTCGCAAAAAGCAGAAGAGATGGGCGCGAGCCACTACCGTGTTATCGGCGTCGAGAACCCGGGCGACTCCAGCCTGTGGCGCGGCACCGCAGAGATTTATCGCTAACCCTCCGCCATACCCTTCCATCCCTGTAGCACTTACCGGCCTGCCAATGGCCGGTTTTTTTGTGCAACAAACCCGATTATTACAAAACACTTTGTGCACCTTGCCGGTATCTTTTGCTTCGTTCACGCAGAACGGGTAGGATTCATCGCCGTAATTTCCCCTGCCTTTTTACTAATAACTCACAGGCAGATAACAGGGTGATTACCCCATTTCGCATGGCGTACGCAATCGTTTGTGATCGCTGTGATTGATGGTCAGGACAAACAGGAAGGCTATGAAATCTACTAAAAAAACCGCAGCCGAAATGCGTGCTGCGAAAAGACGCTGGCTGAACTCACATGACACCGGCTACCACAAGGCGATGGGCAATCGTCACGTTCAGATGATTGCCATCGGCGGCGCCATCGGCACCGGCCTGTTCCTCGGCGCAGGCGGACGGCTGCAGGCGGCGGGACCGGCGCTGGCGTTAATCTATCTGGTGTGCGGCATCTTCTCGTTCTTTATTCTGCGGGCGCTGGGGGAACTGGTGCTGCACCGTCCCTCCAGCGGCAGCTTCGTTTCTTACGCGCGCGAATTCCTCGGGGAGAAAGCCGCCTACGTCGCGGGCTGGATGTACTTCGTTAACTGGGCGATGACCGGCATCGTCGACATCACCGCCGTCGCGCTCTATATGCACTACTGGGGCGCGTTCGGCGATGTGCCGCAGTGGGTCTTCGCGCTCGGCGCGCTGGCCATTGTCGGCACCATGAATATGATCGGCGTGAAGTGGTTCGCTGAGATGGAGTTCTGGTTCGCGCTGGTAAAAGTGCTGGCGATCGCCATCTTCCTGGTCGTGGGCGTGGTGTTTCTCGGTACCGGCAAACCGCTGGACGGCAACGCCACCGGCTTCCACTTAGTGACCGACAATGGCGGCCTGTTCCCGCACGGTCTGCTGCCGGCGCTGGTGCTGGTGCAGGGCGTGGTGTTCGCCTTCGCGTCTATCGAACTGGTGGGCACCGCCGCAGGCGAATGTAAAGATCCCGCCACCATGCTGCCGAAAGCGATCAATAGCGTGATCTGGCGCATCGGCCTGTTTTACGTCGGTTCGGTGGTGCTGCTGGTGCTGCTGCTGCCATGGAACGCCTATCAGGCAGGCCAGAGCCCGTTCGTGACCTTCTTCTCGAAGCTGGGCGTGCCTTACGTCGGCAGCATCATGAACATCGTGGTGCTGAGCGCGGCGCTCTCCAGTCTGAACTCCGGCCTCTACTCTACCGGCCGTATTCTGCGTTCCATGGCGATGGGCGGTTCGGCGCCGAAGTTCATGGCGAAAATGAACGGCCAGCAGGTGCCTTACGCCGGTATTCTGGTCACCATCGCGGTCTATGTCATCGGCGTGGTGCTCAACTACTACGTGCCTTCGCAGGTCTTCGAGATCGTGCTGAACGTCGCGTCGCTGGGCATTATCGCCTCATGGGGCTTTATCGTGATCTGCCAGATGCGTCTGCGCAAAGCGATCAAGGAAGGCAAAGCGGACGACGTCAGCTTTAAGCTGCCGGGCGCGCCGGTCACCTCCTGGCTGACGCTGCTGTTCCTGCTGAGCGTGCTGGTGCTGATGGCGTTCGATTACCCGAACGGCACCTACACCATCGCCGCTATCCCGATTCTTGCGGTGATTCTGGTGCTGGGCTGGTTCGGCGTGCGCAAGCGCGTGGCCGCGGTCGCGCAGACCGAGCACGATCACCTGCACGACGAAAAGCCGCACGCGCTGGCGGATGACGCCGCGCGCTAAGCGCAAGCGTCCATGCTGAAAAGCCTGCCCGCTAACGGCAGGCTTTTTTTATTGCCGCCGCTTATAGTTTTCCCGCGCGCTTCCCCCTATGATGGCAGGCTCCCCTAAATCGGCAGTGGAGCCATCATGTCGTTCAAGATCAATATCATCAAAGACAAACTTCTCTCCGAAAACTACTTTATCCTGCGCAACTTTACCTACGAACTCGCCACCAAAAGCGGTGAGGTGGTGCGCCACAAGCGCGAAGTGTATGACCGCGGCAACGGCGCCACCATCCTGCTCTATAACCGCGAGAAAAACAGCGTCGTGCTGACCCGCCAGTTTCGAATCGCCACGTACGTCAACGGCAACGCCAGCGGCATGCTGATCGAGGCCTGCGCCGGGCTGCTGGATAATGACACCCCGGAAGTCTGCATTCGCAAAGAGGCGATCGAAGAGACGGGCTATGCGGTGGGCGAGGTAAAGAAACTCTATGAAGCCTATATGTCGCCAGGTGGCGTCACCGAGCTGATTCACTTTTTCGCCGCCGAATATAACGAGTCGCTGCGCGATAACGCCGGCGGCGGCGTAGAGGATGAGGATATCGACGTGCTGGAGCTTCCGTTCCCGGAGGCGCTGGCGATGGTGAAAGATGGCCGTATCCGCGATGGCAAAACCATTATGCTGCTGCAGCATGCCCAGCTGGCGGGCTGGCTGAAGGCCTGACGAAGGGGATGACGCGCGGGGCAGGGCGACGCGTCGCCGCGCATTGTCCGATAAATCTGATTGAGATAAACCCGTGCGCTCCCGATGATGAAAAAGGTGATTTCTGTGGCGCCGTATCGCATTATCGTATGCTTTTTCAGCAGTTAAGTGCGCTTTCCGGACGTGGTCACAGTTTAGGTCCACCTGATGTCCGGTCGTTGCGCTATCATCTCCACTCTGAGATTTTGGGGACCGTTTTTCCTGATGCCGACCTGGACGAAGTCACTGCTGGTATTGCCATTCTTTTTCATTGCCTGCGTTAAAGCCGATCCACTGCAAAAGTCGTTTTCCGACTGGCAGGTGACCTGCAATAACGCCGCGTTCTGCGTGGCGCGCAATATACCTGGCGACAAAGGACTGGTAATGACTATCGCGCGCCATGCTGGCGTCAACGATCGCCCGCTGCTGCGTATCGACTACGGCAGCGCCTACAGTGGCGAACTGCCCGGCGCGCCGCTACAGGATAATTTACTGCTCGATCAGCGCCGTCTGCGTCCCGACTTCAAACACTGGACGGTTGAGCCGCATCACCTCGCCACCAGCAATGCTATCGCCATTGACGAATTTCTCGCGCAAATCCTCGATGCGGACGCGATCCAGCTTACCTATAACGCCCAGGCGGCTATTTCACTGCATGGTCTGAAAGCGGCGCTGCTGCTGGTGGATGACGTGCAGGGCAGGGTCAACGGCATGAGCGCGTGGATCAAACGCGGTTCGCGCGCGCTGTGGGACGTGCCGCCCCAGCCGCCGCTGCCGCAGCTGCCCGATATGGGCGCGCCGCCTGCCGCGCTGACGCGCGAGGAAACCAGCGGACTGCTCGATTACGGCACCTGGCGGCTTAACAGCGACGCCTGCTCGCTCGATCCGATGCGGCGCGAAGTCAACGTCGCGCCGCTGACCGACAGCAAGGCGCTGCTGATGGTGAGCTGCGAAATGGGGGCTTATAACGTGATCGATCTGGCGTTCGAAGTGACGCGCGCCGCGCCCTATGTCGCACGCGGCATCACCCTGACGCTGCCGTTTACGCCGCCGCGCGGCGAACGTCAGCTGGAGCTAATCAACGCCGACTATGACGCCAGCACCGGCCAGCTTTACACCTTCAGCAAAGGGCGCGGGCTGGGCGACTGCGGCTCCGCCACGCGCTGGCGCTTTAACGGCACCGACTTCACGCTCGCGGAATATGCCGAAGAGTCCACCTGCGACGCCTGGCACAGCAGCGACGACTGGCCGACCCTGTGGGTCTCCCAGCCGCCGCCCGCGCCCTAGCGAATCGCCTGCACCATCATCGGCGAGCCGTTCTGGTTGCCGACCAGCTCCGCCAGCATATCGTTAACGCCGTCGCTCATGGCGGTAAAGCGCGTCAGCGGCGAGCGGGTGATCACCACAAATACTCCAACGTTATGCTGCGGCACCATCGCCATATAGGTGATGAAGCCGCCGCCGCCGCCGGTTTTCTGGATAATGCCGGGGCGACCGTTTTTCGGCCCCATATAGACCCAGCCCATGCCAATCGCGTCGGCTCTGCCCGGCACGTCCATGCCTTCAACCTTCGCCAGCTGATCGCGGCGATAGATCAGCGTCTGCATACGGTCCACCTGCGGCGAACGCGGGCTAATGGCCGAGTCGAGGAACTGCTGCATCCAGCGGCCCATATCGTCCGGCGTCGAGTAGACGCCGCCGCTGCCGATAGCGGCCAGCGTGTTATTGCAGGGGCTGGCGCCTTTCTCCGCCACCATCAGCCGATCGCACTGCTCAGGCGAAGGCGTAAAAGTCGTGTCTTTCATGCCGAGCGGGCGGGTAATCAGCTGCTGCAGCAGCGCCGGGTAAGGCATGCCGGCGGCGCGCGCCAGCGCATCGCCCAGCAGGTCGTAGCCCAGATTCGAATAGGAAGCGTCGGTGCCTGGCGCGGCTTTCAGCTTCGCGCCGGCCAGCCACTGCCAGCGATCGCTGCGCGTCGGCCAGACAAACACCGGGCGATGCGGCTTGCCGCCGGGCTGCTCGCGCGGCAGGCCGCTGGTGTGGGTCGAGAGGTTAATCAGGCGAATCGGCTGCCCGGCGTAGCTCGGCACGCGCCCGCCCGCCGGTGCATATTTGCTCAGCGGATCGTCAAGGCGAATTTGCCCGCGCTCCGCCATCTTCACCATCACTTCGCTGGTCAGCAGCTTGCTGAGCGAGGCGATGCGGATCAGAGAATCTTTCTGCGGCCGCACGTTATTACCGGGACGCGTTTCGCCAAAGCTGGCGAAAACGCGCTGGTTGCCGTCGATAGCGACCAGCGCCATGCCGGTGGCGCCGCTGCCGTAAAAAATGTGTTCAGCGTAGCGATCGACGATCTGGGACGAGAGCAGCGGATCGGGCGCGATCTGCGCCTTGCCTGCGAATGGCATCAGCGAAACCATTAAGGCGAGTAAATAGGGCGTACGTTTTTTCAACGGAAAAGCATCCAGCGAGAGGAATAAGGGAAAGATCCTATAGTAATGGGTTTACGCAAGCGGTGAAGGGGGCGACGGGGATTTTTTTCTGTTTCAGGCTGTGAGAGAGAAAGGCCCTTCCCGCAGAAGAGGAAGGGCCTGAAGCATTACGCTGGCTTGAGTAACGATTCCGCCTGCGCCACGACGTTTTCCACCGTGAAGCCGAAGGCAGGGAAGAGTTTGCCTGCCGGGGCGGATTCGCCGAAGGTGGTCATGCCGACGATTTTGCCGTCGATGCCGACATATTTGTACCAGTAGTCGGCGATGCCCGCCTCAACCGCGACGCGCGCGCGCACCGTCGACGGCAGCACCGATTCGCGATAGGCGATATCCTGCTTGTCGAACACGTCGGTGCTCGGCAGCGACACCACGCGCACTTTGTGGCCGTCGGCGGTCAGCTTCTCCGCCGCGCCCAGCGTGATCTCCACTTCGGAACCGGTGGCAATCAGGATAATATCCGGCGTGCCGTCGCACTCTTTCAGCACGTAGCCGCCGCGCGCGATATTCTCAACCTGCGCCGCGCTACGCTCCGGCTGCAACAGGTTCTGGCGCGACAGGATCAGCGCGGTCGGGCCGTGATGGCGCTCAATCGCCGCTTTCCACGCCACCGCCGTCTCAACCTGGTCGCAGGGGCGCCAGGTGCTGAAGTTCGGCGTCAGGCGCAGGCTGGCGAGCTGTTCGACCGGCTGGTGCGTCGGGCCATCTTCGCCGAGGCCGATGGAGTCATGGGTATAGACCATAATCTGCCGCGCTTTCATCAGCGCCGCCATACGCGCGGCGTTGCGCGCATACTCCACGAACATCAGGAAGGTGGCGGTGTAGGGCACGAAACCGCCGTGATGGGCGATGCCGTTGGCGATGGCGGTCATACCGAACTCGCGCACGCCGTAGTGAATATAGTTGCCCCCCGGATCTTCTTTAATCGGCTTCGAACCTGACCAGATGGTAAGGTTGCTCGGCGCGAGGTCCGCCGATCCGCCCAGCAGCTCCGGCAGCAGCGAGCCAAGGTGCTCCAGCGTATTTTGCGACGCCTTACGGCTGGCGATCTTCTGCGGATTGGCCTGCAGGTCGGTAATAAACTTGTGGGTTTCGCTCTCCCACGTCGACGGCATTTCGCCGTTCATGCGGCGCTGGTACTCTTCAGCCAGCTCCGGATGCGCCTGCTTATAGGCGGCCAGCTTGTCGTTCCAGGCGCGCTCGCGCTCGGCGCCAGCCTCTTTGGCGTCCCACTGCTGATAGATCTCCTGCGGGATTTCAAACGGCGGCGAGGTCCAGCCCAGCTCTTTACGCGCCAGCGCCACTTCCGCGTCGCCCAGCGCCGCGCCGTGCGACTCCTCTTTACCGGCTTTGTTCGGCGAACCGAAACCGATAACGGTGCGGCAGATAATCAGCGACGGCTTGTCGGTAACGCTCTGCGCCTCTTTAATCGCGCGGCTCACCGCCTCGGCGTCGTGGCCGTCGATTTCGCCGACGACGTGCCAGTCATAGGCTTCGAAACGCTTATGGGTGTCGTCGGTAAACCAGCCTTCGGTTTCGCCATCGATAGAGATGCCGTTATGGTCATAGAAGCCGATCAGCTTGCCGAGGCCGAGCGTGCCCGCCAGCGAGCAGACTTCGTGGGAGATCCCCTCCATCAGGCAGCCGTCGCCCATAAACACGTAGGTAAAGTGGTCGACGATGTCGTGACCCGGACGGTTGAACTGCGCCGCCAGCGTGCGTTCAGCGATCGCCAGACCCACGGCGTTGGCCAGCCCCTGGCCCAGCGGCCCGGTGGTGGTTTCGACGCCCGGCGTGTAGCCGATTTCCGGGTGGCCCGGCGTTTTAGAGTGCAGCTGACGGAAGTTCTTCAGCTCTTCCATCGGCAGATCGTAGCCGGTGAGATGCAGCAGGCTATAGAGCAGCATCGAGCCGTGGCCGTTGGAAAGAATAAAACGGTCGCGGTCGGCCCATGCGGGGTTAGTCGGGTTGTGTTTCAGGTAGTCGCGCCACAGCACTTCGGCGATGTCCGCCATGCCCATCGGCATGCCCGGGTGACCTGAGTTCGCTTTTTGTACCGCATCCATACTTAACGCACGAATCGCGTTCGCCAGCTCTCTGCGTGATGACATAGGGTTCTCCCTTCGTTGAGCAGAAGTGCGGGCGGGAAACCCGCCCGACAAAAATAACAGGCAAAAACTACAGGCGCGCGGCCAGCACGTCCTCGAGTTTCTGCTGATCGACGGCAAACTGACGGATGCCGTCGGAAAGTTTTTCGACCGCCATCGGATCCTGGTTGTGCTCCCAGCGGAACTCCGCTTCAGAGAGCGACGCAGGCTGGTGGAAGCCTTCGGTCGACGGTTCCAGCTTGCGCTCAACCGGCGCGTCGCTGTTCTGCAGCTCTTCCAGCAGGTTCGGAGAGATAGTCAGGCGGTCGCAGCCCGCCAGCGCGATGATCTGCTCTACTTTACGGAAGCTCGCGCCCATGATGATGGTGCTGTAACGGTGCTTTTTGTAGTAGTCGTAGATGCGACGCACCGATTTCACGCCCGGATCTTCGTCGACCACATACGGGTCGAGCGGCTTGCGGCTGTTGTACCAGTCGTAGATACGGCCGACGAACGGCGAAATCAGGAAAACGCCCGCTTCGGCGCAGGCGCGTGCCTGGGCGAAGGAGAAGAGCAGCGTCAGGTTGCAGTGGATGCCGTTTTTCTCCAGCTCCTCGGCCGCCTTGATGCCTTCCCAGGTGGACGCCAGCTTGATCAGAATGCGCGAGCGGTCGATGCCGTGCTCTTCATACAGGCGAACCAGTTTTTCCGCTTTGGTCACGCACATGCCACGATCGAAAGAGAGGCGCGCATCTACTTCGGTCGAAACACGGCCCGGTACGCTTTTCAGGATTTCCATACCGAGGTTAATGGCGACTTTATCGCTGGCGTTGATAATCTGCGTCTCTTTGCTGCCGCCCTGCTTTTTCGCATAGTCGATAGCGTCGTCGATCAGGTGCTTGTAGCCTTCGAGGCCAGCAGCTTTCAGGATCAGAGAAGGGTTGGTGGTCGCGTCTTCAGGATGGTAGTTGCGAATGGATTCGATATCGCCGCTGTCCGCCACGACGGTAGTAAACTGTTTTAATGCCTCTAGCTGGTTCATCTTTTAACTCCTTGATGAGCAATTCTTTATTGCGAATGATTTCACCCTGCAACACAGTGCATCAGGCGTTCGATGATGAAAATACTCTTTTTCTGATTATTGCGATGGGTTGAACTCATCGGGGCCCCGCACGGCGAAAAGCGCGTGACGTCAAACAGGGAGAGCGTGCTGCAACATCCTGTCAGCGAGCCGGGGGGCGAAAATCGCGCATCACAAAGGTTAGCAGAACTGACAGGTTCTGCCGGGTTAACCGCACTTTCCGCCCTGTGCCGCCTTTACGCACCGAACTGCCTTATCGCGATCGCCCCAACGTTTTCCTTGTCATCAGCCTTTTATACTGCCAGCGCACCGAAGCTGAAAAAGGAACCGACAATGGACGACCAACTCAAGCAGAGCGCGCTGGATTTTCATCAGTTTCCCACCCCGGGCAAAATCCAGGTTTCCCCCACCAAACCTCTCGCCACCCAGCGCGATCTGGCGCTGGCCTACTCCCCCGGCGTCGCCGCGCCCTGTCTGGAAATTGCACAGGATCCCCTGGCGGCGCATAAATACACCGCGCGCGGCAATCTGGTGGCGGTGATCTCCAACGGCACTGCGGTGCTGGGGCTCGGCAATATCGGCGCGCTGGCGGGCAAGCCGGTGATGGAGGGCAAAGGGGTGCTGTTCAAGAAGTTCGCCGGCATCGACGTCTTCGATATTGAGATCGACGAGCAGGATCCCGATCGGCTCATCGACGTTATCGCCGCTCTGGAGCCTACCTTCGGCGGTATCAACCTGGAGGATATCAAAGCGCCGGAGTGCTTCTATATCGAGCAGCAGTTGCGCCAGCGCATGAAAATCCCGGTATTTCACGACGACCAGCACGGCACGGCGATTATCTGCACCGCCGCAGTGCTCAACGGGCTGCGCATTGTCGAGAAAGCGATTGGCGAAGTGCGGCTGGTGGTTTCTGGCGCGGGCGCCTCGGCTATCGCCTGCCTGAATTTGCTGGTGGCGCTCGGCATGCAGAAGCGCAACATCGTGGTGTGCGATTCGAAAGGGGTAATCTACCGCGATCGCGAAGCGGATATGACGCCCACCAAGTCCGCCTACGCCATCGAAGATAACGGTGCGCGCAGGCTGGAAGAGGTGATTGAAAACGCTGATATCTTTCTCGGCTGCTCGGGGCCGCGCGTGCTGACGCCGGAGATGGTGCAAAAGATGGCGCGCGATCCGCTGATCCTGGCGCTGGCCAACCCTGAGCCGGAAATTATGCCGCCGCTGGCGAAGGCTGTGCGCCCCGACGCCATCATCTGCACCGGCCGTTCCGACTTCCCTAATCAGGTCAACAACGTGCTCTGCTTCCCGTTTATTTTTCGCGGCGCGCTCGATGTCGGGGCGACCACTATCAACGAAGAGATGAAGCTGGCGGCGGTGCACGCCATTGCCGCGCTGGCGCAGGCGGAGCAGAGCGATGTGGTCGCCTCCGCCTATGACGACCAGGATCTCAGCTTCGGACCGGACTATCTGATACCTAAACCTTTCGACCCGCGCTTGATCGTGCAGATCGCGCCGGCGGTGGCGCGCGCCGCGATGGAATCGGGCGTGGCGACCCGGCCCGTTGAGGATTTCGACGCCTACCGCGAGAAGCTGACCGAGTTCGTCTATAAAACCAACCTGTTTATGAAGCCGATCTTCTCCCAGGCGCGCAAGGCGCCAAAGCGCGTGGTGCTGGCGGAAGGCGAGGAGGTGCGGGTGCTGCACGCCACCCAGGAGCTGGTGACGCTCGGGCTGGCGCGGCCGATCCTGATAGGGCGTCCCAATGTCATCGCGATGCGTTTGCAGAAGCAGGGGCTGAAGATCGAGGCGGGCAAAGATTTCGACGTGGTCAACAACGAGTCGGATCCGCGCTTCAAGGCGTACTGGAACGAATATTACCAGATGATGAAGCGGCGCGGCGTGACGCCCGAGCAGGCGCAGCGTGCGGTGATCGGCAATCCGACGCTGATCGGCGCCATCATGGTGCATCGCGGCGAGGCGGACGCGCTGATCTGCGGCACTATCGGCGACTACCATGAGCACTATGACGTGGTGGAGAAAGTGTTCGGCCTGCGCGACGACGTTAAGGTCGCGGGCGCGATGAACGCGCTGCTGTTGCCCAGTGGCAACACCTTTATTACCGACACCTACGTCAACGAAGATCCCACACCGGAACAGCTGGCCGACCTGACGCTGCTGGCGGCGGAAACGGTGCGTCGTTTCGGCATCGAGCCGCGCGTCGCGCTGCTGTCGCACTCCAGCTTCGGCACCTCGAACGCGCCAGGGGCGCGCAAGATGCGCGAGGCGCTGGCGATTATTCAGCGCCGCGCGCCGGATCTGGAAGTGGATGGCGAGATGCACGGCGACGCAGCGCTGGTAGAGAGCGTGCGCCGTGAGCTGATGCCTGACAGCCCGCTGAAAGGGGCGGCCAACCTGCTGATCATGCCCAATGTAGAAGCGGCGCGCATTAGTTACAACCTACTACGCGTCTCCAGTTCGGAAGGCGTCACCGTTGGCCCGGTGCTGATGGGCATCAGCAAGCCGGTGCATGTGCTGACGCGCATCGCGTCGGTCAGGCGCATTGTGAATATGGTGGCGCTGGCGGTGGTCGAGGCGCAAACCGCGCCGCTATAGCCAGTCGCGCACCGGTAAAAAGTCGCGCGTCAGCGCGGCTTCCGGCGAGTCGGGCGCGGGCTGGTAGTCATACTCCCAGCGCACCAGCGGCGGCATCGACATCAGGATGGATTCGGTGCGGCCGCCGGTCTGCAGGCCGAACAGGGTGCCGCGATCCCACACCAGATTGAACTCGACGTAGCGTCCGCGGCGATAGAGCTGAAACTGACGCTCGCGCTCGCCCCAGGGCAGTGCTTTGCGGCGCTCGACGATCGGCAGATAGCCGGCGAGGAAGCCGTTGCCCACCGCCTGCATAAAGGCGAAGCTGGTGTCGAAGTCCGGCGCGTTGAGATCGTCGAAGAAGAGGCCGCCGATGCCGCGCTGCTCGTCGCGGTGCTTCAGATAGAAGTAGTCGTCACACCATTTTTTATAGCGCGGATAGACCTCTTCGCCGAACGGCTGGCAGAGATCGAAGGCGGTCTGATGCCAGTGCACCGCATCCTCCTCGAAGCCGTAGTAGGGCGTCAGATCGAAACCGCCGCCGAACCACCACACCGGATCGGCGCCCGGCTTTTCGGCGATAAAAAAGCGCACGTTGGCGTGACTGGTCGGCACATAGGGGCTGTGCGGATGGATCACCAGCGACACGCCCATCGCCTCGAAGCTGCGGCCCGCCAGCTCGGGACGGTGCGCCGTCGCGGACGCAGGCATTTGATCGCCGTGCACGTGGGAAAAGTTAACGCCTGCCTGCTCAAACACCGCGCCGTTGCGCAGCACGCGGCTGCGTCCGCCGCCGCCGCCCGGACGCTGCCAGCTGTCTTCGATAAACTGCGCGCCGCCGTCAGCTGCCGCTAGTTGATTACAGATTGACTCCTGCAGGTTCAGCAGAAAGGCTTTAACGCGGGAAATATCGGGCATGGCTTCGGACTCATTGCAAAAAAGTGGCGCGATTATACCTGACCATTGCGGCGATCGTACTCATCAAAGTAGCGCGTAATGCCGTCGGCGATCGCCGTGGCGATTTTGCGGCGAAAAGCGTCGGTGCCGAGCAACTGCTCTTCGCGCGGATTGGTAATAAAGGAGGTTTCCACCAGCACCGACGGAATCGACGGCGATTTCAGCACGGCGAACGCCGCCTGTTCAGTGTGTTCGCTGTGCAGTCGATGCACCGGGCGGATCTGATCCAGCACATGTTTGCCCAGCGTCAGGCTGTTGCGGATGGTGTCGGTCTGCACCAGGTCGAACAGGATCTGATTCAGGTAGTGATCCTGCTCCTCGACTTTTGCGCCGCCCACTTTATCCGCCGCATTCTCTTTATCGGAGAGATAGCGCGCCATGGCGCTGCTGGCGCCGCGATTCGAGAGGGCGAACACCGAGGCGCCGCTGGCTTCCGGGCTGGTAAAGCCGTCGGCGTGAATCGACATAAACAGGTTCGCGCCGTGCTGGTGGGCGATCTCGACGCGCTGGTAGAGCGGAATAAAGTGATCGCTGTCGCGCGTCAGCCGTACTTCGATGCGCGGATGCGCCTGCAGCAGTGCGCGCACCTGGTGCGCAATCGCCAGCACGATATGTTTCTCTTCCGATCCTTCGCTGCCGACGGCACCGGAATCGATGCCGCCGTGGCCCGGATCGATCATCACGATGCGCTTGCCCTTTTTCTGCGGCGGCGCAGGCTGCGCGTGGCGCGGACTTGCGCGCAGCGGCGCATTCTCCTCTTTCGCCTGAATCGCGCGTGGAGAGAGCACGGCCAGCGCCAGGCCGGAGAGCAGCAGCTGGCGACGGTTGGTAAGACGCTTGAGCAAAGAGAGTGTGGGCATGGGCTGGTCCATTAGCGAATGATGTGCAGAGTGTTATATCGTAACATTTTGTTCGCTGCGAGGACGGAACCCTTTCAGCTCTTTACTTTGTATGTCAGGTTGCTAACAGAAAAATTGCCGGTTTTTGTTCCAGGCTGCGCTAACCGGGCTTGCACGCGGCGGCGAATGCGTGATAATCAGCGAATTGTGCTTATTTGCAAGGTAAAGAAGATGGAAATCCGCGCCTTCCGCCAGGAAGATTTTGAAGAGGTGATCACGCTCTGGGAGCGTTGCGATTTGTTACGTCCGTGGAACGATCCGGAGCTGGATATCGAACGCAAGATGAACCATGACGCTGACCTCTTTCTGGTTGCGGAAGTCGGTGGCGAAGTGGTCGGCACGCTGATGGGCGGCTATGACGGCCATCGCGGCTCCGCCTACTATCTGGCGGTGCATCCCGACTACCAGGGCCGCGGCTTCGCCAACGCGCTGATGAACCGGCTGGAGAAAAAGCTGATCGCGCGCGGCTGTCCCAAGATCAACCTGATGGTGCGCGAAGAGAACGATCAGGTGGTGGCGTTCTACGAGAAGCTGGAGTACGAACCGGTGGATTCGGTGCTGCTCGGCAAGCGGCTGATTGAAGACCGGGAGTATTGATGCGGTGAAATATTTGCCGGATGAATATGATGCGAAAGGGCAGCTGCGGCTGCCGTTTCTTTTTTGGCTGACGCTGCTGCTGCTGGCGCGCACCTGGATCCTGCTGGTGATGGCAGGCGCCTCGCGCCAGCAGGGCAGCGATCTGCTGGGGCTGTTCTATCCCGATCGCCAGGCATTCTGGCTCGGGCTGGCGCTCGGCGCGCCCGCGCTGATCGGCCTGCTGCTGACCGGCTATCGCGCGCGCTGGCCTCGGCTGTGGCAGGCGTGGCGCAGGGTGCTGGCGCTGTCGCTCGCGGTCAATCTGGCGTGGCAGGGCGCGACGTTCGCGTCTGGCGATCTGCTCGCCTCGCCCTGGCCGCTGCTGCTGACGCTGTTCGACGGGCTGGCGCTGCTGTGGCTGCTGGTCAACGTCAGGCTGCGCGACTGCTTTCTGCCGGAACATCAGCTGGCGGAATAAACTTTTTTGCCGCTGGCGACTCCAATGAGTTCTGCCGTTTGGCACAGTGTTAACAGGAGTTTTCATGAAAGCTTTACCCATTTCGCTGCTGGTTGCCGCCGCGCTGCTAAGCGGCTGCGCCAGTTCGGGTTCCGGTTCCGCCTCTGATTCCGATGTAAGCTGGTATAACCCGCTGAGCTACCACTGGTCGTCGGCGCTGCCGTGGAACTGGTTTGGTTCATCGCTGACCGCCACTGAACAGGGCGTCGGCGGCGTCGGCAGCACCACTGCAATGAGCGAAGGCGCCATCAGCGACGGCCTGAAAGGCAACTACAAGCTGCGTCAGGGCATGCGCAGCGAAAACGGCGACGTTATCGCTTTCTGGCAGGCGCTGGACGACGGCAAAGTGAAGCTGCAGATCAGCGGATCCAGCAGCGTAGAACGTATTGAGGTGATGGACAGCGACATCGCCGCGCAGGACGGCGCGAAAATCGGCGACGCCTTTAGCGACAGGTTCAGCAAGGCCTTTAATAACTGCAAGCTGGCGGGCGGCGCGGGCAGCCACGACGTCGAGTGCCGCGCGCCGGGCAGCCAGCATCTCTCCTACGTTTACAGCGGCGACTGGCACGGCCCGGACGGTTTGATGCCGTCGGATGACGTATTGAAAAGCTGGAAGCTAAGCAAAATTATCTGGCAGCGTTAACGCCTTGAGCGTCAGCGCCATTCCCGCCTGACGCATAAACTCTTGCGTCCGCTTATGCCATTTTCGACTTTGAAATCATCAAACGATATATAAAACCGCTACAGCTTTTCATGGGGTTATAAATACACTGGGCAAACGGCTGGCGTAGGCCGGATCTCTTGTTTTCTCAGGGTGCCCCATGACCAAAAGAACGATGAAAAATATCGTTGGCGGTATCGCCTTGTCGCTTAGCCTTGCGGGCGCGGCCAGTGCCACCGAGCTGCTCAACAGCTCGTACGACGTCGCGCGCGAGCTGTTTGTCGCCCTGAATGCGCCGTTCGAAAAACAGTGGGATGCCAGCCATCCCGATGACAAACTCACCATCAAAATGTCGCACGCCGGTTCGTCAAAGCAGGCGCTGGCGATCCTGCAAGGGCTGCGCGCCGACGTGGTCACCTATAACCAGGTCACCGACGTGCAGGTGCTGCACGATAAAGGCAATCTGGTCGCGGCCGACTGGCAAAGCCGACTGCCGAACAACAGCTCGCCGTTTTACTCCACCATGGCGTTTCTGGTGCGTAAGGGCAATCCAAAGCAGATTCACGACTGGGCCGATCTTGGCCGCGACGGCGTGAAGCTGGTCTTTCCTAATCCGAAAACCTCCGGCAACGGCCGCTACACCTGGCTGGCGGCCTGGGGCGCCACCAGTAAAGCTAACGGCGGAGACGAGGCGAAAACCCGCGCCTTTATGGCGCAGTTTCTCAAGAACGTCGAGGTGTTCGATACCGGCGGGCGCGGCGCGACTACCACCTTCGCCGAGCGCGGCCTGGGCGACGTGCTGATCAGCTTTGAATCGGAAGTAAACAATATCCGTAACCAGTACGGTAAAGACGAGTATGAAGTCGTAGTGCCGAAAACGGATATTCTCGCCGAGTTCCCGGTTGCCTGGGTCGATAAAAACGTCGAGCACAATCACACCGCAGACGCGGCGAAAGCCTATCTCAACTATCTCTATACGCCGCAGGCGCAGCAAATCGTGACCGATTTCTATTATCGCGTGAACAACCCGCAGCTGATGGGCGAGCATAAAGATCGCTTCCCGCAGACGCAGCTGTTTCGCGTGGAAAATCAGTTCGGCGGCTGGGATAAGGCGATGAAAACCCACTTCGCCAGCGGCGGCGAGCTGGATCAACTGTTATCAGCGGGGCGTGGATAATGTTTGCCTTAGGTCAGAAACGCGTCCTGCCTGGCTTCGGCCTGAGTCTGGGCACCAGCCTGCTGTTTACCTGTTTAATTCTGCTGCTGCCGATCAGCGCGCTGCTGATGCAGCTGTCGCAGATGACGCTGGCGCAGTACTGGCAGGTGATCAGCAACCCGCAAATGGTGGCGGCCTATAAAGTGACGCTGCTGTCCGCGGCCGTCGCCTCGCTGTTCAATGCGGTGTTCGGCATGATTATGGCGTGGATTCTGACGCGCTATCGCTTTCCCGGCCGCACGCTGCTGGACGGTCTGGTGGATCTGCCGTTCGCGCTGCCAACGGCGGTGGCGGGCCTGACGCTGGCCGGTCTCTTCTCGCTGAACGGCTGGTACGGCGAGTGGATCTACAACGCCTTCGGCGTAAAAGTTTCCTATACCTGGCTCGGCATCGCCGTCGCCATGGCCTTTACCAGCATTCCCTTCGTGGTGCGCACCGTACAGCCGGTGCTGGAGGAGCTGGGGCCGGAGTATGAAGAGGCGGCGCAGACGCTGGGCGCGACGCCCTGGCAGAGCTTTCGTCGCGTGGTGCTGCCGGAAGTCGCGCCTGCGCTGCTGGCGGGTACCGCGCTCTCCTTTACCCGCAGCATCGGCGAGTTCGGCGCGGTGATCTTTATCGCCGGCAATATCGCCTGGAAAACCGAGGTTACCTCGCTGATGATTTTCGTGCGTTTGCAGGAGTTCGACTACCCGGCCGCCAGCGCTATCGCCTCGGTGATCCTGGCCGCGTCGCTGGTGCTGCTGTTTGCGATTAACACCCTGCAGAGCCGCTTCGGCCGTCGACTGGGAGGTCACTAATGGCGGATATTTCCCACATCAACGCCGCCGAGCGCCAACCGGTCAACTGGGGCAAATGGCTGCTGATCGGCATCGGCGTGCTGGTGTCGCTGCTGCTGCTGGTGGTGCCGATGATTTCTATCTTCTACGAAGCGCTGAAGATGGGACTGGGCGTCGCCTTTCAGAATCTCGGCGACAGCGACATGCTGCACGCCATCTGGCTGACAGTGCTGGTGGCGCTGATTACCGTACCGGTTAATCTGGTGTTCGGCACGCTGCTCGCCTGGCTGGTGACGCGCTTTAATTTTCCCGGTCGCCAGCTGCTGCTGACGCTGTTCGACATTCCGTTCGCCGTGTCGCCGGTGGTGGCGGGCCTGATGTATCTGCTGTTCTGGGGCGTCAACGGCACCGCAGGCAGCTGGCTGGACGCGCATAACATTCAGGTGATGTTCGCCTGGCCCGGCATGGTGCTGGCCACCGTGTTCGTCACCTGTCCCTTTGTGGTGCGCGAGCTGGTGCCGGTGATGCTCAGCCAGGGCAGCCACGAAGATGAGGCGGCGGTGCTGCTGGGCGCCTCCGGCTGGCAGATGTTCCGTCGCGTAACGCTACCCAATATTCGCTGGGCGATGCTCTATGGCGTGGTACTGACTAACGCCCGCACCCTGGGCGAATTCGGCGCGGTCTCGGTGGTATCGGGATCGATTCGCGGCGAAACCTACACGCTGCCGCTGCAAATTGAATTACTGCATCAGGATTACAACGTGGTGGGCGCCTTTACCGCCGCCGCGCTGCTGACGCTGATGGCAATTGTGACGCTGTTTCTGAAAAGCATGTTGCAGTGGCGCTTAGAGCAACAGCAGCATCGCCTGCAACAGGAGGAAAATCATGAGCATTGAGATTAACCAGATCAACAAATCTTTCGGCCGCACTCCGGTGTTGAACGATATCTCTCTGGATATTCCTTCTGGCCAGATGGTGGCGCTGCTGGGCCCGTCCGGCTCTGGGAAAACCACGCTGTTGCGTATTATCGCCGGGCTGGAGCATCAGAACAGCGGGCAGATCCGCTTTCACAATAAAGATGTCAGCGCGCTGCACGCCCGCGACCGCCAGGTCGGCTTCGTGTTTCAGCACTATGCGCTGTTCCGTCATATGACGGTGTTCGACAATATCGCCTTCGGTCTGACGGTGCTGCCGCGCCGCGAGCGTCCTTCTTCGGCGGAAATTAAGCAGCGCGTGACGCGTCTGCTGGAGATGGTGCAACTGGCACATCTGGCGAACCGCTTCCCGGCGCAGCTGTCGGGCGGCCAGAAGCAGCGCGTGGCGCTGGCGCGCGCGCTGGCGGTCGAACCGCAGATCCTGCTGCTCGATGAACCCTTTGGCGCGCTGGACGCGCAGGTGCGTAAAGAGCTGCGTCGCTGGCTGCGTCAGCTGCATGAAGAGCTGAAATTCACCAGCGTCTTCGTCACTCACGATCAGGAAGAGGCGATGGAAGTGGCCGATCGCGTGGTGGTGATGAGTCAGGGCAATATCGAGCAGGTAGGCACGCCGGACGATGTGTGGCGCGATCCGGCCACGCGCTTCGTGCTGGAGTTCCTCGGCGAAGTGAACCGCTTCGACGGCGAGGTCCACGGCTCGCAGTTCCACGTCGGCGCGCACCACTGGCCGCTGGGCTACACCCCGGCGCATCAGGGCGCGGTCGAGCTCTTCCTGCGTCCGTGGGAGATTGACGTTTCCCGTCAGAGCAGCCTGGAGACGCCGCTGCCGGTACAGATCCTTGAGGTGAGCCCGCGCGGCCACTTCTGGCAGCTGGTGGTTCAGCCGACCGGCTGGCAGAGCGAGCCTTTTTCGCTGGTGTACGACGGCGAACGAAGCGTGCCGGTGCGCGGCGAACGCCTGTTCGTCGGCCTGCAGCAGGCGCGCCTCTACCAGGGCGCTACGCCGCTGCGCGCTGTTGCCTTTGCCGAAAGCGCCTGATATTTTCTCACGCGACAGCGGGCGGGAGCGATCCCGCCCTTTTTTTGATCGCTTAGCTTCGCCGGGAAACGCACCTTGAGCACTCTGCAAAACACCATCGGCAATACGCCGCTGATCAAACTCCAGCGCCTGACGCCTGCCAACGGCAGCGAAATCTGGCTCAAGCTGGAAGGCAACAACCCCGCCGGCTCCGTTAAGGATCGCGCCGCATGGTCGATGATCCACCAGGCAGAGCTGCGCGGTGAGATCGCGCCCGGCGACCGCCTGATTGAGGCGACCAGCGGCAATACCGGCATCGCGCTGGCGATGATCGCCGCCATGAAGGGCTACGCGCTGCGCTTGCTGATGCCTGAAAATATGAGCCAGGAGCGGCAGGACGCGATGCGCGCCTACGGCGCCGAGCTGGTGCTGGTGAGTCGCGAGCAGGGCATGGAGGGCGCGCGCGATATGGCGCTGGCGATGATGGCGCGCGGTGAAGGTCATGTGCTCGATCAGTTCAATAATCCCGATAATCCGCTCGGCCACTACCAGACCACTGGGCCGGAAATCTGGCAGCAGAGCGCCGGACGCCTGACTCATTTCGTCTCCAGCATGGGCACCACCGGCACCATTACCGGCGTCGGCCGCTACCTGAAAGAGCAAAGCGATCGCGTTGCCATTATCGGCCTGCAGCCGGAAGAGGGCAGCGCCATACCCGGCATTCGTCGCTGGCCGCAGGCTTATCTGCCGGGCATCTATCGGCCCGAGCTGGTGGACGAGTTGATGGATATGGGCCAGGCCGAGGCGGAAGAGACGATGCGGGCGCTGGCGCGCCGCGAAGGCATCTTCTGCGGCGTCAGCTCCGGCGGCGCGGTGGCGGGCGCATTGCGCATCGCTCAGGCGCGGCCCGGCAGCGTTATCGTCGCTATCGTCTGCGATCGCGGCGACCGCTATCTCTCGACTGGCGTCTACCGCTAACCTCTCTGCTAAACGGCCCGGTTGCGCCTGTCTGGTGCTGCCGGGCCGTTTTTGTCTATAGTCATCCTGAGCATCGTCTGACGTCGGATCTGTAAGGAACACGTAAAATCGGCTGCGTCCGGCGCCCGCTCAGGACAAAATAGCGGCAATTCAGGCGAGAGACCCTTATGAAAATTTTGTTAGTTGACGACGATCTGGAGCTGGGCACCATGCTCAGCCAGTACCTAATTGCGGAAGGCTTTGAAACCCAGCTGGTATTAACCGGCAGCGCCGGTATCGAAGGCGCGCTTTCCGGCCACTACACCGCGATGATCCTCGATATTATGCTGCCGGATATGAGCGGCATCGACGTGCTGCGTCAGGTACGGCAGAACAGCCGTCTGCCGGTGATCATGCTGACCGCCAAAGGCGACAATATCGATCGCGTGATCGGGCTGGAGATGGGCGCGGACGACTATATGCCGAAGCCCTGCTATCCGCGCGAACTGGTGGCGCGCCTGCGCGCCGTGCTGCGCCGCTTCGAAGAGCAGGCGCCGCTGCCGGATAAAAAAGAGCTGCTGCGCTGGGGCGAACTAACGCTCAATCCTGCTACGCGCATGACCGAGTGGCAGGGTAAAGCCTTCGATCTCACCGCTTCGGAATTCAATCTGCTGGATCTGCTGATGCGCGCGCCGGACCGCGTGGTGTCCAAAGATGAGCTGTCGGAAAAAGGGCTGGGCCGTCCGCGCGAAGCCTACGATCGCAGCGTCGACGTGCATATCAGCAATATTCGTCAGAAGCTGGCGGCGCTCACCGCCGACAGCGTCAACATCGAAACGGTGCGCAGCATCGGCTATCGCATTCGATGAAGCAGAATTATCGCGGGCGCATGTTCTGGAAGATTTTAATCGGCTTCTGGATTGTATTCGTTATTATCAGCCAGCTGCTCTGGCTCGGCTTCAGCATCGCCGGCAATCGTCACGAGCCGCCGGAGATTATCGCCACGCGCCGCATCGTCAACTTACAGATGGCGTCCGCGGTTTCAGTGCTGGAGCGCGGCGGACTCGGCTCGCTGAACGATATGATGGCGGACTGGGAGCCTAACGATCGCCAGTTCTTTTCCGTGATCCAGCATGCCCGACCCGTTCATTCCGAGCCGCTGCCGGAAACTTTCAATCCGCCGTTTCAGGGCAAGTTCCCTGACGTTATCGTGCGCTGGGTAAAAGGGGCGGACGGCAAAGAGTATGAGCTGCGCTATAACGTTAAAGGCCTGCGCGAAGACAGCTCGATGGGCCTGGACAGGCCGCGCCGCATTCTCAATATTCCTGAGCCGATGTTTTTTTTCGCCGGCACGGTCGGACTGTTGTTTAGCCTGCTGCTGGCGTGGAACCTGACGCGGCCGATGCGTCAGCTGCGCGAGGGCTTTTCACGCGTGTCGAACGGCGATCTCAGCGTGCGGCTCTATCCCATGATGCGCAAGCGCCACGATGAGCTATCTAACGTGGCGGAGGCGTTCGACGCCATGGTAGAGCGGCTCGATACGCTGGTGCACGCGCGCGAGGAGCTGCTGCATGATATTTCGCACGAGCTGCGTTCGCCGCTGGCGCGTCTGCAACTTGCCACAGGCCTGGCGCGTCAGACGCCGGCCAGCGTTAGCGCCTCTCTGGATCGCATCGACGAGGAGGCGCGGCGGCTGGACAAGATGATTGGCGAGCTGTTGACGCTGTCGCGCGCCGAGCATGAGAGCATGCCCGACGAGCAATATTTCGATTTGACCGGCCTGGTGCACGCGGTGGTCACCGATGTGCGCTATGAGGCGCAGATCCCTGGCGTGCAGGTTGACTTCCTGGTGGATGAAAACGCGGATTACACCGTGCGCGGCAACGCCGAGCTGATTCGCCGCGGTATCGAGAACGTGCTGCGTAACGCGCTGCGTTTCTCGCTGCCCGGTCAGCATATTCAGGTCAGGCTGAAGGCGGAGCAGGAGTGGCTGGCGATTCGCGTACGCGATCAGGGGCCGGGCGTGGACGATGAGAAGCTCTCCAGCATCTTCGATCCTTTTGTGCGGGTTAATTCGCCGCTGCTGGGTAAAGGTTACGGGCTGGGTCTGGCTATCGTGCGTAAGGTGGAGCTGGCGCATCACGGCGAGGTGCAGGCGGTGAATCGTCCTGAGGGCGGGCTGGAGCTGACGATTCGTCTGCCGCGCTGGAAGGCGCAGGATAAGGGGGCCTGAGTCATGTTTTTCAGGTGCATCGTCACCCCACAGAACAGAAACAAAAACGGCACCCAGTGGGTGCCGTTTTTCTTAGCTGAAGCCGTTACTTCTTGATGCGGATCACCGGCGTCTCGCCAACGGTAACCTGACCAGAGAGCTTAACCAACTCTTTGATCTCATCCATGTTGGAGATCACCACAGGCGTCAGCGTAGATTTCGCTTTCTCTTCCAGCAGCGGCAGATCAAACTCGATCACCACATCGCCTTTCTTGACCTTCTGGCCTTCTTCCGCGATGCGCTTGAAGCCTTCGCCTTTCAGCTCGACGGTGTCGATGCCGAAGTGCACAAACAACTCGATGCCGTTGTCAGACTCGATTGAAAACGCGTGGTTGGTTTCGAAAATCTTACCGATGGTGCCATCGACCGGCGCAACCATTTTGTTGCCGGTTGGTTTGATGGCGATACCGTCGCCAACGATCTTCTCGGCAAACACCACATCCGGTACGTCTTCAATGTTTACGATTTCGCCTGACAGAGGCGCAACAATATCAATCGTCCCAGATGTGCTTTCTGATTTATTGCCAAAAAGCTTGTCAAGAAAACCCATATTCTTCTCCTAAACAGTATTGTTGGGCCAGCGTCTCGTGGATCAGCAGAGTGTTTTCTCTTTGATGAACTTGTTGACCTGGTTCATCAGGTCTTCTGCTGTAGGTTGAGCCAGAGCCTGCTCCGCCAGAGCCTTCGCATCTTCGAAATTAGTATTGCGAATGATTTTCTTAATGCCTGGGATTGAAATGGCACTCATGCTGAATTCGTCCAGCCCCATACCCAGTAACAGTAGTGTAGCACGTTCATCACCGGCCAGCTCACCGCACATGCCGGTCCACTTGCCTTCGGCATGAGAAGCGTCGATCACCTGCTTGATTAAATTCAGCACCGACGGCGTCATCGGGTTATACAGGTGAGAAATCAAATCATTACCACGATCGACCGCCAGAGTATACTGCGTCAGGTCGTTTGTCCCAATACTGAAGAAGTCGACTTCTTTCGCCAGATGACGCGCAATCACCGCCGACGCCGGAGTTTCCACCATAATGCCGACTTCGATGGTTTCATCGAACGCTTTGCCTTCTTCGCGCAGCTGCGCCTTCAGGGTTTCCAGTTCGGCTTTCAGGATGCGCACTTCTTCAACAGAGATGATCATCGGGAACATAATGCGCAGCTTGCCGAAGGCAGAGGCGCGTAAAATAGCGCGCAGCTGGGCATGGAGGATCTCTTTGCGATCCATGGCGATACGAATGGCGCGCCAGCCGAGGAACGGGTTCTCTTCTTTCGGCAGGTTCATGTAAGGCAGATCTTTGTCGCCGCCGATATCCATGGTGCGCACAATCACCGCCTGCGAGCCGACAGCTTCGGCCACGGCTTTATAAGCCTGGAACTGCTCTTCTTCGGTCGGCAGCGAGTCGCGATCCATAAACAGGAACTCGGTGCGGTAGAGGCCGACGCCTTCCGCGCCGTTGCGCTCTGCGCCGGCGACGTCGCGCACGGTGCCGATGTTGGCGCACACTTCAACCTGGTGACCGTCCAGCGTGATCGCCGGCAGATCTTTCAGCTTGGCCAGCTCATGTTTTTCGCTCAGATACTGAGTCTGAACCGCTTTCAGCTCTTCCAGCTCGCTCTCTGACGGATTGACGTAAACTTTGTTATTCACGCCGTCCAGAATCAGGAAATCGCCGTTTTTCACCGTGGCGGTGACGTTGCCGGTACCGACGATTGCCGGCAGCTCCAGCGAGCGCGCCATAATCGAGGTGTGCGAAGTGCGGCCGCCGAGGTCGGTGATAAAGCCCAGCACCTTTTTCAGGTTCAGCTGCGCGGTTTCCGACGGCGTTAAATCTTTGGCTACCAGAATCGATTCGTCCTGGATAGCGCTCAGGTCGACAATATGCAGACCGAGAATGTTTTGCAGCAGACGTTTGCCGATATCGCGAACGTCAGCGGCGCGTTCTTTGAGGTATTCGTCGTCCAGCTCTTCGAGCGCTTTCGCCTGACCGTCGATCACGGAGTAGGCGGCGGCGTCGGCCGAAGCGTGATCTTTCTTGATCAGGTCGATGATTTCCTGCTCCAGCTCTTCGTCTTCCAGCAACATGATGTGGCCTTCGAAGATGGCTGCTTTCTCTTCACCAAACGTTTCACCCGCTTTCACTCTGATCGCTTCCAGCTGCTGCGCAGCCTGAGCGCGGCCGTCGAGGAAGCGTTTTACTTCCTGGTCAACCTGGTCATCAGAAATCTTCTTGCGGTTGATGACGATCTCATCCTCAATCAACAGCAGAGCTTTGCCGAAAGCGATACCTGGTGATGCTAAAATGCCTGAAATCATAACCCTACCTTTTAATCACGATGGCTCTTAGACCCAATGCGTTGCCATTGTCGCGGGAGCTGTACTCTACGGATGTGATAACGCGGACAAGTTGTCCGCGATCAAGATGTTTGCACTCAATGGGGCAAAGGAGTCGGTATAAAGCAAAAGCTGACTGGATTACTCCAGTTCAGCCATCAGTTTAACCAGATGCTCCACGGCCTGCTGCTCATCTTCGCCTTCTGCGGAGAGCGTCACAACCGTGCCTTGGGTCAGGCCCAGCGTCTGCAGTTTGAACAGGCTCTTGGCGCTGGCGGATTTGCCGTTAGAGGTAACGGTGATTTCTGACTGGAACGCTTTCGCTTCTTTAACAAACTGCGCGGCAGGGCGGGTGTGAAGACCATTAGGCGCGGTGATAGTAACTTCTTGCTGGAACATTCTGTTTCCCCAACGTTATCAGGTTTGGTGTTATGGACTTAAAGTCTAGCCTGGAGCCGTAACTTTAGCCTGTGTAGGTGCGCGGGTATAGCGTTACGCTGACCATTAAATGCGCTTGAATGAGTACGTCATTCCAGTTGAAGGGTCAAAATCCCTGTCGAGCGCTTCAGCTGCTAATTATGCCGTGATTCGCCGTTTCGCCAAATGCGTAAATCGATTCAGCTTGATCCACTTCAAAGGCTGATTAATTTCAGGCACCGAAATAATTGGCAGCTTAAATACCAGAGCTGAGTCACTGAAATCAATCTGGGCGGTGGTGAAAGTGCGATCTGCGCCACAAAAAAGCACCCATTTGGGTGCTTTTTTCGACGTTTTCGGAATCTGCCGTTACTGCTGCAGCTCTTTCTCGGTGAAAAGATCGGCAAACAGCGCGGTACTTAAATAGCGCTCACCGGAAGAGGGGAGAATGACCACGATATTCTTATTGGCGAACGCTTCGTCCTCTTGCAGCTTCAGCGCCGCTGCGACTGCTGCGCCGGAGGAGATGCCGGCGAGAATGCCTTCCTCTTCCATCAGCTGGCGCGCCGTGCTGATCGCCTCTTCGTTGGTGATCGCCACAACGCGGTCCACCAGATCGAGATCGAGGTTGCCGGGAATAAAGCCGGCGCCGATGCCCTGAATCTTATGCGGACCAGGCTTGATCTCTTCGCCAGCAATCGCCTGAGCGATAACCGGCGAGTCAGTTGGCTCCACCGCCACGGTGATAAGCTCTTTCTTGCCTTTGGTGTTCTTGATATAGCGAGAGACGCCGGTCAGGGTGCCGCCGGTGCCGACGCCCGCGATAAACACGTCTACCGCGCCGTCGGTGTCTTCCCAGATTTCAGGACCGGTGGTCTTCTCGTGAATTTCCGGGTTTGCCGGGTTGCTGAACTGCTGCAGCAGCACATATTTGTCCGGATCGCTGGCGACAATCTCTTCCGCTTTGGCGATAGCGCCTTTCATGCCTTTCGGCCCTTCGGTCAGCACCAGGTTGGCGCCCAGCGCTTTCAGCAGCTTGCGACGTTCGACGGACATGGTTTCCGGCATGGTCAGCGTCAGCTTGTAGCCGCGCGCGGCGGCGACATAGGCCAGTGCGATGCCGGTATTGCCGCTGGTCGGTTCGACCAGTTCGACGCCAGGTTTCAGAATACCGCGTTTCTCTGCGTCCCAAATCATATTGGCACCGATACGGCATTTTACGCTGAAGCTCGGGTTACGGGATTCTACCTTCGCCAGAATGCGGCCGTTACCGATGCGGTTCAGTCGAACCAGTGGCGTATGACCAATTGTCAACGAGTTATCTTCATAGATCTTACTCATAGCCTGTCCTTAACTGTATGAATTATTGGGAACCCACTGAGCATACCCTTTCTGTCTACGCGCGGAAGGAAAGAAAACGCATATCTATATGTCCCCACGCAATAAGCCTTGTTAAAAAATGCATAAGGCGCCCTGATGAGTACTAGCGTAGCTCAGCGCGGCCCAGCTGCGTGCGGTAGCGATCGACCCACATCGCCGTCGCGCCGCATACGGCGACCGGCATAATCGCCAGGTTGAGAATCGGAATCATGGTGAACAGGCTGACCAGCGCGCCGAACTGCATATTGGCGCTTTTATGGCGGCGCAAAGCGCTGCGCATCTGCTGAAAACTCACTTTATGGTTATCGAACGGATAGTCGCAATACTGCACCGAAAGCATCCAGGCGCTAAACAGGAACCATAGTACCGGCGCCACCGTCTGGCCAAAGCCGGGAATAAAGTAGAGCAGCAGCAGGCCGAGCGCGCGCGGCAAATAGTAGCCGAGCTTTTGCAGTTCGCGCTTCATAATGCGCGGCACATCCTTCAGCATCGCCATCCAGCCGCTGTCCGGCAGCGGTTTGCCCGTCAGGCGGCCCTCCAGCTGCTCCGCCAGCAGGCCGCAAAACGGCGCGGCGATCCAGTTGGCAATAGTAGAAAAGAAGTAGCTGAACACCAGCACGATCGAAATGACCGACAGCGGCCAGAGTAGATAGCTTAACCACTGCAGCCAGTCGGGAATGTGCGCCATCAGCTGCGGGATCCAGCTGCCCAACTGGTAGAAGAGCCAGACGAAGGCGCCGCCCAGCAGCAGAATATTGACCAGCAGGGGAATAATGACGAAACGCCGAATGCCTGGCAGACGAACCAGTCTCCAGCCTTCGCTAAAATAGTGCACGCCGTTGAAACTTGAGACAGTGTTCTCGTGGGCCATACAGGCAACTCTCCAGGAAATAATCAGGCGAGACCATCATAACCTGGCTTTTTCTCCTGACCATGAGGCGATTGTGTGAAAAAACAGCAAAAAACCGTGGGGTGACTATCTTATTTGTCAGAAAATACTGCACGAGCTTGCACTTGTTTAGCTGGGCAAATACAGTTAGAGGATAAAGTTTGCCGCGGTGGCAAGGTATTGGAACAACAGAGAATACAATGATGCAGGATTTGCGTCTGATATTAATCGTTGTTGGCGCGATCGCCATTATAGCGCTCCTTCTTCACGGGCTGTGGACCAGCCGTAAAGAGCGCTCGTCAGTGTTTCGCGATCGCCCGCACAAACGGCTCAAACAGCGCGACCAGCGCGACGATGAAGATAGCCTGACCGATGACGAAGAGAGCGTCGGCGAAGTTCGCGTGCGCCATGAGCGGCCGCATCAGGAGCCGCGCATTGATAATTTCCGCGACGAGCAGCAGGATGACGCGCCGGTCTTCAGCGCCGCGCCGGAGAAGCCGCGTCAGCCCGCCGCGCGCCCGCAGCCGCAGCAGGAAGCCGATCCGCTGATGACGCCGCAGCAGCCGCGTCCACAGCAGCCGCGCCCGCAGCCTCAGCCTGTTCAGACGCCGCAGGAACCTGCGCCGCGTTTCGCGCCAGCGCAGCCGATTCAGGCCGATCCGCTGCTCGATTTAGAACCGCTGGACGCTGTGCAGCCTGAACCGCTGTACGAGGCGGAGCCGGAGCCGCAGCAGCCTGTTCGCCGCCAGCCGGAACAGCATGAGCCGCAGCCGGTTGAGCCGGTTCACCAGGAGGCGCCGAAAGCGCCAGGCAAGCCGAAAGAGACGGTGCTGGTGTTGCACGTCGCCGCGCATACCGGCGGCACGCTGAACGGCGAAGCGCTGCTGCAGGGCATTCTGCAGGCGGGCTTCCAGTTCGGCGAAATGAATATTTTCCATCGCCATCTCAGCCCGGCAGGAAGCGGCCCGGTACTGTTCAGCCTGGCGAACATGGTGAAGCCTGGCTCGTTTAATCCAGATGAGATGTCTGACTTCTCCACGCCCGGCATCTCGATCTTTATGATGGTGCCTTCCTACGGCGACGCGAACCAAAACTTTAAGCTGATGCTGCAGTCTGCGCAGCGTATCGCCGATGACGTTGGCGGCGTGGTGCTGGATGACGAGCGTCGCATGATGACGCCGCAGAAGCTGGAAACCTACAAGAACCGCATACGCGAAGTCATTGAATCCAGAGAATAGGGCACACCGTTAATTCTGATTCACCAAACCCCCGCCTGTCGGGGGTTTTTTATCTGATGGGGCAATATGAAATCCGTTCAGGACCAGATCACCGAACTGCGCACCACGCTGCGCCATCACGAGTACCTCTACCATGTTATGGACGCGCCCGAGATACCGGACGCCGAATATGACCGCCTGATGCGCGAACTGCGCGCGCTGGAAGAGCAGCATCCCGAGCTCATCACGCCCGACTCGCCGACCCAGCGCGTTGGCGCCGCGCCGCTAACGGTATTTGAGCAGGTGCGCCATGAGGTGCCGATGCTGTCGCTGGACAATACCTTCGACGAAGCCGGCTTTCTCGCCTTCAACAAGCGCGTGCAGGATCGCCTGAAAAACAGCGATGATATCGCCTACTGCTGCGAACTGAAGCTGGATGGCCTGGCGGTAAGCCTGCTTTACGAGAACGGCCTGCTGACGCGCGCCGCCACGCGCGGCGACGGCACCACGGGCGAGAACATCACCGCTAACGTCCGCACCATCGGCGCGATCCCGCTACGCCTGAAGGGCGACGATTTTCCCGCTCGGCTGGAAGTGCGCGGCGAAGTCTTTATGACGCAGCGCGGCTTCGAAAAGTTGAATGCCGAAGCGCGCCGCACCGACGGCAAAATCTTCGCTAACCCGCGCAACGCCGCCGCGGGATCGCTGCGCCAGCTCGATCCGCGCATCACCGCGAAGCGTCCGCTCACCTTTTTCTGTTACGGTTTTGGGCTGCTGGAAGGCGGCGAGCTGCCGGGCAGTCACTATGCGCGGCTGCAGCAGTTTAAAGCCTGGGGCCTGCCGGTCAGCGACCGCGTTCAGCTGGTGCACAGCGCGGAAGAGGCGCTGGCGTTCTACCGTCAGGTTGAGGAGACGCGTCCAGATCTGGGATTCGATATCGACGGCGTGGTGATCAAAGTCGATTCGCAGGAACTGCAGGAGCGCCTCGGGTTTGTGGCGCGCGCGCCGCGCTGGGCGGTGGCCTTTAAGTTTCCAGCGCAGGAGCAGATGACGTTCGTGCGCGACGTTGAATTTCAGGTGGGCCGCACCGGCGCGGTAACGCCGGTGGCGCGGCTTGAGCCGGTGCTGGTAGCGGGCGCGATGGTCAGCAACGCCACGCTGCACAATGCGGATGAAATCGAGCGTCTCGGCCTGCGCATCGGCGACAGAGTGGTGATCCGCCGCGCCGGCGACGTAATCCCGCAGGTCGTCAACGTGGTGCTCTCCGAACGACCGGCGGATACGCGCGAAATCGTATTTCCTACCCATTGTCCGGTGTGCGGCTCCGACGTTGAACGCGTCGAAGGTGAAGTGGTCACGCGCTGCACCGGCGGGCTGATCTGCGGCGCGCAGCGCAAAGAGGCGCTGAAGCATTTTGTTTCGCGTCGCGCCATGGACGTCGACGGTCTGGGCGATAAAATTATCGACCAGCTGGTAGAAACCGAATATGTCAAAACGCCTGCCGATCTCTTCAGGCTGACGCCGGAGAAGCTGCTCGGTCTGGATCGCATGGGGCCGAAATCGGCGCAAAACGTGGTCAACGCGCTGGAGAAGGCGAAATCGACCACGCTGGCGCGTTTTCTTTACGCGCTTGGCATTCGCGAAGTCGGCGAGGCGACCGCCGCCAACCTGGCTAACCACTTTGGCGAGCTGCAAAAAGTGATGGACGCCGATCTGGAAGCGCTGATTGCGGTGCAGGACGTCGGCACCGTCGTCGCTACCCACGTGCGCAACTTTATGGATGAAGAGAGCAACCGCGAGATCATTCGCCAGCTGGTGGATGAGATCGGTGTCCACTGGCCGAAAATCGAGGTGGTTAAGGCGGAAGAGATCGACAGTCCGTTTGCCGGCAAAACCGTGGTGCTGACCGGCTCATTGACCCAGCTCACGCGCGACGAAGCTAAAGATCGCCTGACCGCGCTCGGTGCGAAGGTCAGCGGCAGCGTCTCGAAGAAAACCGATCTGGTTATCGCGGGCGAAGCGACGGGTTCCAAGCTGGTTAAAGCGCAGGAGCTGGGTATTGAGGTGATCGACGAAGCTGAAATGATCCGGCTGCTGGACGCCTGATATGGACAAGGCGTACCTGGTTGAAATCGCCAATACGGCGATGCCGTTCGGCAAATATAAAGGCTGTCTGCTTATCGATCTGCCGGAACCTTATCTGCTGTGGTTCGCGCGTAAAGCGGAGTTCCCCTCGGGTCATCTCGGCGAGCTGATGCAAATGACGCTCGCTATCAAGATCGAAGGCCTGGAAGGCCTGGTCAAACCGCTTAAACGCAACGCGTAAAAAAGCCCGCTTCGGCGGGCTTTTCGTTACTTTTGCGACTCGACAACGGTCGGCTTCACCTGCTGCGCCAGCTTCTTCTCGTGACTGACTTTATAACGCTGGGCGATCCAGGAGCAGACCATAAGCTGCACCTGGTGAAAGATCATCAGCGGCAGCACGATAATGCCCACTGAACTGGCCGGGAACAGAATGTTCGCCATCGGCACGCCATTCGCCAGGCTCTTTTTCGAGCCGCAAAACAGCACCACGATTTCATCGGCGCGGTTAAAGCCAAACAGCCGCGAGGCGCAGATATTGATCGCCAGCACCAGCGCCAGCAGCAGCACGCAGCCCGCCAGAATCCACAGCAGGGTATCGATACCGACGCGATGCCAGATGCCGTTAACCACCGCTTCGCTAAAGGCGGAATAGACCACCAGCAGGATCGAGGTCTGGTCGGTTTTGCCAATCAGGCTGCGATGCTTTTCTACCCAGCCGGCAATCCAGCGGCGCGACAGGTGACCGAGAACAAAAGGCACCAGCAGCTGCAGCATAATTTTGCCGACCTGCTCAAGGCCATTGGTCGGTGCGCTGCTGTGTACATCCATCACCAGATTCACCAGCAGCGGAGAGATAAAGACGCCCAGCAGGCTCGACGCTGAAGCGCTGCAGACCGCCGCCGCGACGTTGCCGCCCGCCATTGAGGTAAAAGCAATCGCGGACTGCACCGTGGCGGGCAGAATGCAGAGGTAGATAAAGCCGGTGTAGATCTCCGCGCTGACATTAACCGGATGCCACCAGACAATCAGCAGGCCGATAATCGGGAAGAGCACGAAGGTGCTGAACATAATCCACAGATGCAGCCGCCAGTGGCTGCTGCCTGCGATGATTTTTTCACGCGATAGCTTGGCACCGTGCATAAAAAAGAGCAGGGCGATAGCGGCCGTGGTCAGGTAGTCGAAGATATCGACGAAAACGCCTTTAGCGGGCAGAAAGGTGGCCAGCAGCACCGTGATGATCAGCTTAATCATCATCGGATCGAGTCGCAGAAATCTCATTGTTAAAATCCGGTTAAAAGTTACATGCAGTGATTGTGCGGGATGCAGGTTTAGAAATAAAATTGATTTATTGCATCAATCTATGAGCCATTTCGATGAATTACACGCTACGTCAGCTACGCACCTTCGTCGCCGTCGCCCATCACGGCGGTTTTAGCCAGGCCGGACAGGCGATCGGTCTGAGCCAGTCGGCCGTCAGCCACAGCATTAAAGAGCTGGAGGCGGTTATCGGCGTGCGACTGCTGGATCGCACCACGCGCGAGGTGATGCTGACGGAGGCGGGACAGCAGCTGGCGTCGCGTATGGCGAGCCTGCTGGAAGAGATGAACTCGACGCTGCTGGATATCCGCAGTTACGGCGAACAGCGAAGCGGAACGGTGCGTATCGCCGCCAGCCAGACCATCTCTGCGCATTTGATGCCGCAGTGTCTTGCCGCCAGCCAGAAAAGCTATCCCGACATCAACGTCATTCTGCATGACCGGATGCAGCAGGTGGTTTTACAGAGCGTGCGCAATGCCGAAGTCGATTTCGGCATTGTGATCGGCCCGCTTAACGATAGCGACCTCGACTGCCAGTCGATTCTGGAAGAGCCTTTTTTACTGCTGTGCCGCAGCGACGATCCGCTTGCCGCGGTCGATACGGCGCAATGGCGCATGCTGGCAGGACGCGACGTGGTGTTGCAGGATTACGCCTCCGGCAGCCGCGTGTTGATTGACGCGGCGCTGCGGCAGCAGCAGGTGGAAATTAATGTGGTGCAGGATATCGGACATCCGGCGACGCTGTTTCCTATGGTCGATGCAGGCATTGGCATCAGTATCTTGCCGGCACTGGCGCTGCCGCTGCCGGCGGGCAGGGCGCTGACGGTGCGTCGACTCTATCCTGAAATCAACCGCAGCCTGATGCTGGTCAAGCGTAAAAACCGTTCGCTGACGCCAGCGGCGCAGGCCATCTGGCAGGAAGCGCGTCAGCAGGCGACGCTGCTGACGCAACAACGCACGATCAATCCGGCGTTTTAGATATAAACGTTAAGCTGATTGGCTTCCGTTGGACGATTCACGCCGTCGCCGGGCTTCGCGCCGCTAACCTGATTCGCCGGCTCGCTATTCTGCTGCGCCTGCTCTGTTTGCTTCTGTTCTAGCTGGGCGATCTGCGCTTCGAGCATGGCGATCTGCGACTGATACATCTGCTCCATTTCCGACTTCTGCTCGTCGGTCAGCTCCTGATTATCCGACAGCTCTTTGACCTGCTTCATGATGTTCTGAATCTGCTTATTCAGTGCGGAAATCTGCGACGAGACGCTGACGTTGTTGCCGGCGCTGCTGCCTGTACTGCCAGATAAAGCGGATATTGATGACATCGGTTTTCTCCTTGCAAATAGACATGATCGTTATCGGTTGAGGAGAAAAAGGCTTGAGGCAAGAATGCGTTAAGGTTTGGAAAAGATGGCGTCAGAGAGCCGGACAACGACGGCAAGGCTGTTCTGCAGGGATGCACGAATAGCGACCAGCTTACTGATAAAAAAGAGGCTAACCTCTAATTAGCCTCTGTAAGCCTGTTTAGCTTGAGGTAATCTGGCTAATAAATATCCCTTTAACTTTTTTGTTTTTAAAAAAATAATGTAGGCAATTTAACTGTATAAATTCGCCATAGCTTTGGCTTTCTGCACAATACTGAACGCTATCGTTATTAGGTATATCTGGAAACGTCATTGACAGATCTTTTAAAGATGCATTAAGTAAGGGAACGCCATCGATTTTGATACGCACGTCATCATTATAAAATGAGCATGCTTGTTGTCGAACTCCTTGTGAAATACCAATAGATGTTAAATCTCCTTGCCCCATTTCATTGTCAGAAATAAACCAGTAGTTAACGCTTTTAGCAGTCAGACAAAGCCATGATGCCTCGTTATCCTGATGGATAGCGGCGCCACTTCTTTTGGCAATATCCGTAAGGCTACTAAACTCCATGAAAAAAATATCATTGCCAATAATGATCTCAGGCACCAGGTTTTTACTAATACTATAGCTGGGGATAAAGGGATCGTCCTGGTAATAGTTAGCTGCAAAGCCTTCCATTTTTTCAGCTAACGCAACAGGAACCGCCAGAGTAGACACTATAAGGAAAAGAAGTTTCATTTCACCTTTAACTCCCTGTCGCCGCTTGCCCAGATGCTTTTTCTTACGCTTATAGAGGCGATAATACAGCCTTCTGATGTATCGAGTGGATGCTGTTTGCTAGCGCCATGAATACGGAAAGCGGAGCGCCCACACATGAAATTGCTCAGGGCAGGCGTCAGGTCAAGCGTGTATTTACCGGTATGAGAGGAATTGTGAGGAGATCCGATGGTATAGACCCCTCTGGGCAACGGGCCTTTACCGCTAACACACTCTTGCGAACTATCATTCTTGTAGCCTGCTGCACCAGCATATTCAGCCGGATGGGTTTCCCCATTGCGGGTGAAGGTATGTGTTGCGACATCATATTCCCATGCCATTATGCGTTTCTCTCTTTCCATGAGTCAAAATGGATAACATTGCCGTCCAGATAGTGCCATGTGATTTTTTCATACGCAAAATCGACATATTCAAGATGGTCATGCCTTTCCCAGCAAGGTTTTTTAATGTCCATTATAAAAGGCTCTATTTCTGTTACCTTCACGTTATCAAGCGTAGTTCTGAAATATTCCTCTTCTTGTCCGTTATAGTTGATTCGGTAGAACTTAAATACAGCCTTTTTAAACGTTTGACCAGATGAGAGGGCTTTATAAAGATGGGGGGAGGCGTTATCAACGTTTTTCATAAACGCATATGAGCTATGCAGATGTCTGGTGGTCATTTTTCCGCTCAAAGGGTCAACAGGTTGCTCTATAGAATGCATTAGCTCGCAAACTTCTATGCTATTTTCGCGCCCGTTCACACTAACGTTACCCTTCACAGGTACTCCACCACCATCTTCAAGCCACAGGTAAACCGGAATAGCCATTTGACAAAATCCTTGTCGTGATAGAAAGAAGAAACATCTTCCTGTTTTTCTCTTATAGAAAAAAATGAAAAGGGAGTTTTTATTGACACAGATTAAGTTAATGCGCTTAAAGAAGTGTTTTACATCAAATGGTTTTGGCTATTCACTTATACCTGAACTGGTTGGTCGTGCAGGATGCGCCTCGGCCCGTCCGGGGCCTCGCCCTGCGGGTGATGCGATGCATCAGCCTGAATCGCTCCCGGCGATTCAGTCGAACCTACGCAGGTTCTCATCCTGCACGCTAACCCGCGGCGCGCAGAAACGAGAAAAGCGCCCATAAGGCGCTTTTCTCTGAATTGGTGGGTCGTGCAGGATTCGAACCTGCGACCAATTGATTAAAAGTCAACTGCTCTACCAACTGAGCTAACGACCCGAAGTGGTGGGTGATGACGGGCTCGAACCGCCGACCCCCTCCTTGTAAGGGAGATGCTCTACCAACTGAGCTAATCACCCACTTCGGTACTGCTTAACAAGAGCGTCATCTGACTGATGATATGGTGGGTGATGACGGGCTCGAACCGCCGACCCCCTCCTTGTAAGGGAGATGCTCTACCAACTGAGCTAATCACCCATATCTTATCTCTTGTTCACTGCGGGCCACCTTTAGAGTGGTGGGTGATGACGGGCTCGAACCGCCGACCCCCTCCTTGTAAGGGAGATGCTCTACCAACTGAGCTAATCACCCCCGCTGTGTGGAGTCGCATTATAGGGATCCTTCGAAGTGAGTCAACGCTTTTTAAAACTAAAATGCGCATTCGCTTCAAAATTAGACATCACGCGCTGCTTTTAGCCAATGTGCTGGTTTTATTAGCAGAAACCCACGGCTTAACCCCTTTGCGCAGGCGCGCGGTCATTGAGGATTCAACGCCAGGTGCTAGAATGTGCGCACGGTTTTTCGCGTCTAACCCGTTTTTTGTCATCCAGATAAAAAACCTGCGCATCTAAGGCACTGCTGAATGAAAATCAAAACTCGCTTCGCGCCCAGCCCGACCGGCTACCTGCATGTCGGCGGCGCACGTACCGCGCTCTACTCCTGGCTCTACGCACGTCACCACCAGGGCGAATTCGTCCTGCGCATCGAAGATACCGATCTCGAGCGCTCAACGCCGGAAGCCATCGAAGCCATTATGGACGGCATGAACTGGCTGAACCTGGACTGGGATGAAGGCCCGTACTATCAGACCAAACGCTTCGACCGCTACAACGCCGTTATCGACGAGATGCTGGAAGCGGGCACCGCCTATAAATGCTACTGCTCAAAAGAGCGACTGGAACAGCTGCGTGAAACCCAGATGGCGAACGGCGAAAAGCCGCGCTACGACGGCCGCTGCCGCGACAGCCATGACCATCACGCGGCGGATGAGCCTTGCGTGGTGCGCTTTCGCAACCCGCAGGAAGGATCGGTCATCTTTGACGACCAGATCCGTGGCCCGATCGAGTTCAGCAACCAGGAGCTGGATGACCTGATTATCCGCCGTACCGACGGTTCGCCGACCTATAACTTCTGCGTTGTCGTCGATGACTGGGATATGGGCATCACCCATGTGATTCGCGGCGAAGACCATATCAACAACACGCCGCGTCAGATCAACATCCTTAAAGCGATTGGCGCGCAGGTTCCGGTCTACGCTCACGTCTCGATGATTCTGGGCGACGACGGCAAAAAGCTCTCCAAGCGTCACGGCGCGGTAGGCGTGATGCAGTACCGCGACGACGGCTATCTGCCGGAAGCGCTGCTCAACTACCTGGTGCGTCTGGGCTGGTCCCATGGCGATCAGGAGATCTTCTCTATCCCGGAGATGAAAGAGCTGTTTACGCTCGACGCGGTGAGCAAATCCGCCAGCGCGTTCAACACCGAAAAGCTGCAGTGGCTCAACCACCACTATATCAACAGCCTGCCGCCGGAATATGTGGCGACCCATCTGCAGTGGCACATTGAACAGCAGAACATCGACACCCGCACCGGCCCGGAACTGGCGAAGCTGGTGACCCTGCTGGGCGAACGCTGCAAGACACTGAAAGAGATGGCGGCTTCCTGTCACTACTTCTATGAAGAGTTTGACGCATTCGATGCCGACGCGGCGAAAAAACATCTGCGTCCGGTGGCGCGTCAGCCGCTGGAAGTGGTGCGCGACAAACTGGCCGCCATTACCGACTGGACGGCGGAAAACGTTCACCATGCGATTCAGAGCACAGCGGATGAGCTGGAAGTAGGGATGGGCAAGGTCGGCATGCCGCTGCGCGTCGCCGTGACTGGCGCCGGTCAGTCGCCGGGCCTGGACGTCACCGTCGAAGCCATCGGACAGCGCCGTAGCGTGGCGCGGATCGAAAAAGCGCTGGCCTTTATCGCTGAACGCGAAGCGCAGGCCTGACAAACAAAAACCGGAAGCGCAATGCTTCCGGTTTTTTTTATTCTTCGCTAATGCCCAGCCGCTGCAGCACGCCTTTAATCCCTTCGCGCAAAATCATCGCGGCAAGAAGATCCTGCTCATTCTGCGTCATTTGCTGTACAGAACTTAATAGTAACGCAGGTAAAGAATTTTGTTGCGCGGCATAGGAAGCGTTCGGCTCGTTCAGGTTACGCATGGACTGGATAAAGCTTTTCACGCGCTCGTCGATATGAATCAATCGCGCCTTACCGCCCTGTACGCCGGGCTTCGGCGTGGTGGTCCAGTTTTCGCGCTTGATCCATTTATTCACCGTTTGCCGACTGTAACCTGTTTCGTTCGCAAGTTCTTCGGGGGTTAACCATTCCTTTTTCACGATGCTGTCCCTGTTTAATACATTAGTTCTACATATTACAGCAAATCGTAACGCGTGAAAGTAAGAGGAAAGGAAATTGCCTTTTGCCTTGCGACAAAAGGCAAAAAAATTACTGCGCAGTGCCTACCGCTTCAGCGGAAGGACGGAAAGCGAGGAAGTAGGCGAGGCCGACGAATACTGCGCCGCCGACGCCGTTGCCCAGGAACACGGCTACAAAGTTCGGCAGATACTCCGCCCAGCTCAGCTGGCCGGCGAAAATAGCCGCAGGCACGATAAACATGTTGGCGACGACGTGCTGGAAGCCGATGGCAACGAAGGCCATAACCGGGAACCACATGCCGAAGATTTTCCCTACCACATCTTTACTGGCGAACGCGAGCCACACCGCCAGGCACACCAGCCAGTTGCAGCCGATGCCGGAGATAAAGGCGTGCAGGAAGTCGGCGTGCACTTTCGCGCTGGCGATAGCGACGGTCTTCTTCAGATAGTCGCCTTCGGTCATGCCAAGCATATGGCCGAAGAACCAGGCGATGGCCAGGCTGCCGATAAAGTTGGCGATAGTGACCCAGAACCAGTTGCGCAGCACGGCGAAACCGCTGACGCGACGCGCAAACCAGGCGACCGGCATCGTCATCATATTGCCGGTCAGCAGTTCGCCGCCCGCCAGTACGGTCAGGATCAAGCCCACCGGGAAAACAGCTGCGCCGAGCAGGCCGCCGAACGAGCCCCAGTCAGCCGGCAGCGAGTTAATCACGTGCAGGTCAAGCAGGAAGCCGGTGGCGATAAAGGCGCCAGCCATAAAACCAAGAATTAATAACGTCGGAATGGAGGCGCGGCTTTTAGTGACGCCAGCCTGAATCGCCAGTTGAGCGATCTCTTTAGGTGAATGCAGCGACATAGTATCTCGAATATTATTGATAGTTGTGACAGGGATGGTGTTGTAATAAGGCGTGGGCAGCGATGACCACTTAATTAGCGGGCTAAGTTTTACACGGCTTTTAACGGAAAACAAGAAAAATCCTAAAGGCTGTTTAACCGTAATTTAACCTGACGCGGCAGGCTAAGCGGGGCACGACGTCACACTGGTCATCCTCTGCTTTTGCCCTGAATAAAGCGGCGGAAAACAGTGCGATCCGAGATTTGCCGCCTTTTTCAGCGATCAAACGCAGTTTTTGATTTTGCCGTTGACACCCTGAGGGCGGTTTCATATTATGCCGTCCGTCGAGAACATCCGACGGTTTTTTCGGTTCGGGGCTATAGCTCAGCTGGGAGAGCGCCTGCATGGCATGCAGGAGGTCAGCGGTTCGATCCCGCTTAGCTCCACCAAATCGCATCCCAACGATTTGGCACTGAAAAAACGATTCCAGATGTGGGGGTATAGCTCAGCTGGGAGAGCGCTTGCATGGCATGCAAGAGGTCAGCGGTTCGATCCCGCTTATCTCCACCAATCATCTTTTTCTCTTCAAAATCAAAAAGTTATAAGATTTTGAACGAGTGTCTTTACTCCGAAACTGCCACAGTGTTGTTAGTGGCGATTTGTGAGAATAACATCCCTGTGGCCTGTAGTTAAGTAGCTCGAACAGGTATCGGTACATAACTCGAAAGCTAATGACGCGTCACCGTCTCTAAACACCTCTCTTAAAACTTTCATTCGTTCCACACTTAGCGCGGTGTTCCGTAATGCCATGTCGTGAGACAGCACAGGGGATAAACAGGCGATAGATGGGAATCCTAACCAGATCGGGAAAGTGTCTGGCTCTGCCACGGTTTCAGCCACCGGACTATAACGGCTACCTGATAAGAGAATGAGTGAAAGCAGAACATAGATGACGCCTACGGCGCTGATCGGTTAATACCCCATCACGGCGCTAATGATACCTATGCGCCAAAAACAGGCTATACAAAATCTACCCATACTTATGCCCCGGCTGCGCCAGACGACACCGGACGTTTCTGGCCTAGCCACTCATCATGCCAGTCGTTGTAATTATATGAATCATCGTAACCTATAAGCGCTACCACCAGGTCCACAATCATGTGCTCAAGATCGTTAGCCACTGCAGCGCCTAGTATAGTTCGGACTATTGTGCCCCCTGTATTTGGCCCCTCAGGCTCTAGCCTTAGGCGGTGCCATTGGTAGCGAGTTGATATTACATCGCTTAAAAACTCATGTGGGCTTTGCGACTCGAAGCACTTATTTTGATAGTAGTCGAGTAGCCCGATTAGTATTCCTTGTAGGCCAATTATGTACGCCTCGTTTGCCTCAACCATAGAGGCAGTTGAACCTCTATCCCACCCCTCTGTAGAGTTTGATAGCAGTACTTTTTTAACCAGCGGTAACGAGTCAATGTAGTCGTATAATCCATCTCGGTTTGATGGCACCCGTAAGCTTTGTTCCGTGTAATGCTTGGTGGTGCGGTAAGTATGATTGTTGCCAGACATCATGCTCACTGCTAGCTCGTCTGCACTATCGCGCCGCGCTTTAACGCGAGTTAGCCAGTCATCACGGTATTGCCTTACGACTGTCTCTGTAAGTTGTTTGCTAAAGCCGCCCCGCACCTGAGTGTCGTTATGGCAGATGAGGCAAAGCACCGATAGATTGTCCGGGGCATTGTTGCTTGGGTTTTCGTCGATATGATGAATCTGAATGGGTTTGCCGGGATCTCTACAAACGCAACACGTTTTATCTGACTCGAACAGAATAGATGCTGATAAGTCGGCGGGTATAGGTATGCGTACCTTCTTTTGCATGTGGTCAATCCTTGAATCTATTGGTCTATCGAGGCTCATTTTTTACAGGGGGACGCTTCTTGCAGCGCATTAACAATTAGTATGCTTGCGTCATCAGTCCGCTTAGCGGGGTGGCTTTTAACAAAGTCGTGACCGATATCGAAGATCTGCCGATCCTAGTAGTAGTAGAAGGCGGGCAAACTGCACCTAAAGCGTTTGTATAGTGAGCGGTAGCACAAACATAACCTGTATAAAAGCTGTACCATAAATTGTTGGTTTTGCCAGCTTCGTAATGTTTCGCCCAGTCGTATAGGTCATTTCCGTCATACGACCATGCGGAGAAAGACGAGAGTACCAGAGATAGAGCAACAGCAATCCTTTCCATAAAGCAGCCCAGTTATGCGTTAGGAATAGTCTTGGTAAGATACTATGACTGCGAAGGGATTTTCTACGTCTCATACTTGATCATTTTGTGGCTGTGTCAACGCATAGGGCTGTTATGCAATTTTCTACAAGCTCAATGTCAATCAGGTAAATTGCATTACTGACGCCTTGGTAACTACCAGCCACGCTCACAAAAGGGTACACGGTTATCCTGATAAGGTTGTGATCATTCTGGACAGTCGAAGTCGCTACGCTCCGTTTGTTGGTAGTACCACCAACGGGGCTTTATGGATGCTATTGTCCTGAAACAGGTGGCGTACTAAACTAGAATGAAGTTTGAACATTGGTACTGTATACGGAAGAAAAAGACATTGAAGGTAGTTGAAGGGCGGTTGTTGGCATAACAGCCCAAGTAAAACATGCTTGCTATTAAAGTGAGCAGAAAGAAACAACAGGACATGCTCCAACAGAAGCGGGATGATTGCATGTGAGATGCCGTATAGCTTAAGCATTTAAAATAATTGTATTTTGCGAAAAATAAGCTATAACCCTACTGAAAATTCGTAAGTCAGAACTGATGTGCACATTGATGATTTTTTGTTTTGAATTAATTATCAACTATTTATATAGAAGGATTTCATGAATAATGAAATGTTGTCAGGATTAATCGGCGCCATAGTGGGAGGTTTATTTACGTTATGGGGAACCCTCATTGATGGTAAAAGGCAAGAGCGTACCAACGAAGCAGAATCTAAAGAAAAAAAGAAAAACGTCCTGATCGGAGTAAAGACTGAAATTACTACTCTACTGGAGGTATATCAAAGTAGGATGATGGATAATATGGAAGCGTATAATGGGGAAGGGCCTTTTGATCTTATATTCCCAATTACCCAAAATAACTTCTCTTTCTATGAAAGTAATGCATTTTATCTTTCTTCTACCAAAGAAGTTACTTTAAAGGCCACGGTGGCATTCTATAGTAGCGCTCGAAGTTTAGTTGATTCTTTCAAATATAACAATGTAATAATTGAAGAATTAATTAGAAAGAATATTTTGTATCATGAAACCCAGCTTGAAATACATTTGCAAGATTTACAGAACACAATAGCAATGGCCACTGATTATGGGAAGGGATTAAAGTCAATACATTCCGAAACGATGAAAAAGTTGGATATTTGTCTATGTAAGATTAATGAGGAGATTTCAGAGTTGGAGAGGAGGCCCTCACGAACTTTAGGGCATAAAATCAGCCGTATCTTAGCATTTAGACGTTGAATGATCTTTAGCCACGTTAAGAGTATGCTATGCATGATAACCCATATAAACTCAAGGTGAAAAAAATGAAGGATGGACTTTACGTTGTCAGCTTTCAGACCAATAACAAAGACTTTGGATCAGGGACTGTTTCGGTTAGCAATGATGCTATCAATGGTGGAGATTATGCATATTATTATCAAGGCCGGGCCCTAGGCGCTGAGTTGCGATTGAAAGTGAAGCAGTTCAATCGGAATGCACAGTCTGTTTTCGGCCCGTTAAACAATTTTCATCTTATACTTTCAATTAATGAGCATGAGAGTAATGATTATTTTCTTGAAGGCTATGTCGAAGAGTACCCAACTTTCCACCTTCAAGTTATAGCTAAAAAAGTTTCAGAGCTAATTGTATGAAATTAGTTGGGGGATTACTATCCTAACTAATTCGTTTTTTTGCTCTTTTTCTTCTCATACTCTTCTTTTGCAAAATTATATTGCTCTTCTCGTATTTTATCTTCGAGTTCACGATCTTGTGAGTTATATGTGTCGGCCTTTAACTTTTTTTGACCTTGAGTTACTGGTCTCCAATCCTCACGAATCTTCTTAATCTGATCAGCAATCTGTGTTACTGGGCTTCTTGCACCTAAATAAGAAATCCCATCGAATGATGCCATATCATAAATGTATTCATTTTTATCTCTAATTCGAGAATTAGGTCTCTTAGACCAGCTTATTTTAATATTATACTTGATGTGTTTAATTTTTTCATACTCACAAATATTACTTGTGAGGGATTGGCCATTTTTTAATACACTAACATTATTGAATGGTATGCTATGTTTGTTTCTTTCTCTGTGGTCCGCATTGATTAATGGTGGGTCGAAATCCACATGTATATTATAAGCTGGAGAGTTGCCGGTATTAGTAATGCATATGTCAAAATGAAATGCAGCCCACATATTTGGTTCAAGAGTAACCACAACATGGGGTTGCTCAGCAGCATCAACCATGCGTTTAGTTTCTTTTGCCAATAGTTTAGTGACTCGCCACAGAAAGAAAGTGGCTATTGCTGTAAAAATTGCTGCTAAAGAAGTAATGAAAGCATTGATGTTTGTAAAATTTTCAGCGATAAATTTCAACATTCTATTTCCTTTTTGATTTTATTGCTTTTAATATTTTTTAGTGGGAATATGGTTTATTGTATGTACGGGTGCGAGCAGGTTCTAACCTTAACAGATTGTTATGATATGAACTTGACGATTTAACAAGCTCGCTAGATGCACTGTGCAGCGCGTCCTGTGTCTACACGCTGAACATCCGTCAATGCTTCCTGCACGGTTTCAGCCTTAGCAGCCAGACACAATAGCAGGGTGCTTGTTAGTCTCTTCATCTTCATTCCTCATTAGTAATCAATTCCGGTATGAACATCTTCAACGCCTTTATCCATAATCCCACAGTAAGCTGGAGTGACGGCCTGTGAGCTATGACCGTAAAACTCTGTTAGCTTTTATAGGATGACGCCGCGTCATCATTTACGAGCATTTTTTATATAATAAAGTCGATTAAAACCCTATTAAATCCGATTAAAACCTCCCCCGCCGTGGGCAGATCTGCAAATGGCGTGCCCTTCATGCATTTATTTCACAATAAATATCAATAAACTCATAAGGTTAAACAGTGGCCCTATAAAGGGTTCACTGTGGACGTTTGAAGATCAACCTTACCAAATCCGCCCTATAAAAAAATTCTAAGGTAGCTTACCTATAGTAGGCCACAGTGTGACTTTAGCCATACGACTAAACAGTTGGCACAATTGCACGCGGCGTTCGCCTGGCACAGGCTGCACCTTACTTTTACCTTGCTTAATATCAGGGCTATTTAGCACTGCGCCACAGTTGATAATAATTCTCGTTCAATATTATAAAATATCAGTGCTGATCGTGCGCCTATTAAATCCCCAAATTATTCAATACTGCTAATTTCAATTGGGAAAAGTGGTCGAAAAACAGTCTTTTTAACATAATGACCATTTCGTGTACTTGACTATTTTAGTCAGGTATTGCTTTTCACTAACTTCAAGCGCCAGCGAAGATAGCAGGGCTGTTTGATCGCACAATCAAAGCATTTGAGTGGAAAGCAGGCCAACTTTTCTTGTTCAGAAAATTTGTAGGTAATCCGGCACGAACTGCCTGTTTTTAAGTTTTGAGGCTTTCACCTAAAATTGGCCGCAAACCATATGAGGACAGATCCGTTCATCTGAAAACTAATTTCATACTGAAACAGTATCATCTGCAATCATCTGCAATCATCGATATTTCGATTTTCTCAAATTAGAAAAAAATTATGAGTTATGGCCGACATTGTACGGTTTCGTCGTATGAAAGATGAAGAGGGAGAAGTTTGCTTAGCAAAGACCGACAAGGCAGCTTGCATAATGTCAGAGTTGATATGTAACAGAGGGCAGGGCACAGCCTCGCAAGCCTTCTCCTGCCTGCTTTAGGCACATTTGCAAAGTGAGCATTAAAGTTAGCAAAGTAAACTCATAGTTACTTTCATAGTAAGATTGTCATTGTTGGTTAGTCTATCAAGAGCCCTGCCAAGCTCATTTAACTAGGAATTACCCGGCTTTTATCTCTGAATAAGCATTGAATATTGAAGTAGTAGGCAAATTTTCATGTTCAGCTAAGATTAGCTGGGCAAACTTAAGTAAGGTGACCGACTACCCCGGTAGATTTTACCGGACTTAGTGTTGGAATCCGTCATTACTATATGAAGCACCCCGGTAGATCTTACATACCCCCCGGTAATTATTACCGGCCTACCCCGGTAGAATTTACCGACAATAATATTAGAGATAAGATTAATAGATAAGATTAGTTATAAGATCAGTAGTTATAATCCTTTCTTCTTTTATTCTGCTGTTGTTAATACAAATTGTGGGCTACTACATACGTAGTTTACCAGGTTAGCCCACTGTAATCGATGGACGTCCGTCCAACGCTCTCGCTACGCTCACCGCTTAACCTTGTGCAAGCTGTCCTACGGACTAACCGCAATGCACATGTGTAACAGTTCTGACCTGTACCGATAAACCCGATGCATGCCAGACCTTAACACTCCTAACAAACTAACCAAGAGAAGATAAACAATTTCTCTTACTTAGTTTTACTCGTGCTATCTCTGTAAGCAGCTATCAGCGTTGCGTTATCACTACGCTTGATACATGCAAACATTCGTTAGACCAATCGAGATAAATCTCTCTTAGACTCATGCCAAGATGTTTAAATGCCTGCCATCGGCTGAGCCTCGACATACATAAACACTCGTTAGCTAAATCCCTTTTACTTTGTGCACGAATTTTAGACTCGTGTAGAGTCAATCATCACATAGGCAGCAATTGCACCTTTTAAAGTACATCGATCATCAGAACAGGCTTCACAGAATCCATTTTCAGCCACTAACTCACATCAGGTAATCTCATTCTATAGGTTAGATACAAAACCGCTTAGAATCGCTTACAGAGCCTTTTAGAGGTATTTACAGTTTTCTAGAGTTAATACTATATGCTAGATCTGCTGATTGCTGCTTCTTTGTTCAAATAGTGCTTGCTTTCTACCTTGTGCTATGAAAATATTGTCATATAAGCGGAAATGTGTCCTTGACATATCTAAAAATAGCTGATACTATAAGGATAGGTAACAGAAACAATTCTAAATTAGGAGGCAGTAATTAAGAGATCAGACCTAACTGATCTTGATTATGATTTTCTAGCAGGCTTGGTCTCAGGTAAATACAGCAGGAAGCAATATCAAACGTTCCTCTCTTCTTATCCTCAGCACCTTAATGCATCTCGCATAACTCAAGCACTGAGAATTCACAAGATCATCCAAGCTATCTCCGAATATACGGAGAATAGTAATGAGTAAATTATCTAACATCCAAATATTCTTTGGTTATCTAATCCGGCGTGAATACGCGCTTGAAGAGCTACAGCAAAGACTTGATAACCCTAACTTGGATAGTCCAGAGATAAAAAAGAGTCTCACACTGGCGATACAGGCTTACAAACGGCTTTATAAGTTGCATAGCCGATCCTGATGAAAGGAGATTAACTAAATGAAATTGAATTTCAAAGCAGAAACTTATCAGCGGCTGATCGCAGAAGCCAATAAACGTGACCTGCCTGTAGCTTTAATGGTATCAAAGATCCTGGATGAATATACAAATAACCTTAACAAAGAGGGAAGTAATGGGAAAGAAAGACAAAATTGATTTTACAATGCTCAAGCGTGAGTTTTCAGAGTATGATGGTTTTTATAGAAGGGATGGAGAGTATTTAAAGAATAAGTTAATCTACCAATTTCTATATCAATATATACAAGGTTTTGAGAATAAGAAACTTCAAGCATATTTCAGCATTGCTCATCTAAGCAAGTTAACAAAAGAATGTGACAGGACAATTAGAACCAAGCTAAATCAGATGAAATATTTTGGTTTGATCAGTTGGAAAGAACGTGAAGGCGACACGAAGATTTATAATACGCTTCCGATCACAGAATCAATGCTCAGCGGCAATTTTGATGACGAACAAGAGCCTTCCAGTAAGAGTAAGCAAGCGGTAATGAATGCACCTGTTTCAGAACCTGTTGAGGTAGCGCCAGAACCAGCCCAACACTCTGTTACTCGCAATATTCCTAGCTATGATAATTTGTTTGATGATGATGAACCTGATTTTGACGTTCACCAACCTAAGCAGACTATATCTCACGCTACGCCTCAAGAGATTTTAGCGTACCACTTTGTTCAATGGTATAAGGAAGGAAACTTTAATCAATGCAAAACTTTTGAAGAAGCGGTGATATGTTGTAAGAATCTTATGCTAAGCGAGAAAGGCAGAAGTATAAATGTACCGACAGGCTTTAAAAATCATATTATGACAAATCATAGTGACGTTTATGAACATTGGGGCATAGCATTCTGATGCTAACTATATTTTTAACAGCAATGCTATTGCACTTTATATTGACTACTAAAAGATGAAAAGGTCGCAAAGGTAAAGCCTAAGCGGCCTTTTTTATTACCTAAATCTAATGGAGGACTTTTTGAGTTATGTTACACAGACCAGTTTTAAAACAGCAGAACTATATGCAGTAAAGCCACAAAAGAAAGCTAAAGCTTTGCTAGAGCCTTATGCAGTAATCCTTAAATATTTCGACCCTCTTCCTTTGAGCGATGCAGAACGAGAACTAGTTAATACCATCGTATCAAACTGCCCTGGCGTCTATTTTAAACCTCGAAAGCAAGCTAAAACAGTCATCACAGGTGAGCCTGAGAAGTGGCAAGCGCTAGGTTTTGAAACGGAAAGAGAGTATCTAAACCGCTTTGACCTTCAGAAAGATGCTACCCATTTTAATGGCTACGAATTACAACTGGCCCTGTTTGGGGAAGAGATTAATGAATAATGAAACAACGCCTCTTACGCGCTGGAGAAACTACCGTCAGATAATTGAATGCTATCTACAATACAGATCGGTATCGGTATTATCGCGAAGATTTAAACTCTCACATTCAGAGGCAACAGCGATTGCAGCAGTTACAACGGAGATGGAAGACAATATTAATGATAAAAAATAATGAGGTGATAAGAGTATGGAAATGATCTATCAACAAATTAAGTCAGAGTTTGAAGCTGTTCAGGGAATTTTGCAAAGCCTATGCTTGGACGAGTACCTATCTCCCGATGCATACTTAAACAATTTCGAACTTATCCAAAACCGTTACGTATCGTTGTCAGAACTGGCTGACTTAGGATTCCTTGAATGGCTTGCAGAGCGTGACCCAGAGCTATATTGTGGGCTTGTGCGATGGGCATCAACTGTTTCGACTATTGCTGGATGTCTTGCGAATCTGTACCCGGAAGAAGAAAAAGAACAAGCCGTTATGCATTGATTTGATTAAATATGCATATTAAATGAATAAATATGTTGACTTCAGTACACATATGCTGTATATTAGTATTAGAGGAGTAATATTTTCATTGGGTATTACTCCATACCTTGAGCAATTAGTAGTTGCTATTAAGTTTTCCATTGCTTTATAAAAGCGCCAGTGTCCGTTCTATGCTGGTTATCTGAAACTGGTTTGATTACCCAGATGAACGTTATTTCCTTCTATCAATAGCCATTCTCCGTATGGCTATTTTTTATGTTATTTTAAATAAGATAACATAACAAATATTGATTTACTCTCAAAGCGGCTTTCATATTGGGCTGCTTTCTTTTTATGGAACGTATAATGAATAATAAAATTCCTGTCACTCTGTTTGTTGACTCACCAGAAATAGCAAATGACCTTTTTATCTTGGCGAAGCAAGCAGGCATTGAAGCTATCAAGCCTGAAAGTGAAGTAAACAAAGCAACGGATATTACTTCAGCACATAAAATCATGCTTATGAAAGCTAAGACGCTAGAAGCTGATATTTCTAAAAGCGATAATTCAACTGTAGAACTGTCATACGGCGAGATGCTTGCACAGAACTACCTCAATAAAAAATAAATAATGGAGCCTCTTACCCTATGGCACTGATTAAATATGAATCTCAACCGTATTCTATTACGGATGTTATATCTCACGAGCTAACCAGCTTTAGTCGAAAAGTGATTACTGTAAATCTTGCTCAGGATGTTGAGCCTGGTTCAGTTATTGATAATGCTGGCGCTATCGTCACTTCTGCGAGCACATCGGCCAACGTAGTGCTTGAGTATAAAGAAGCGGGCAACGCTGTTCCTTTGCTTTGTGCAGCTACTAATGTTTGGCTGAAAAAGTTTAGTCTGAAATGTGATGATGTTGAAAAAGCAGTTGAATTGCTTTCTGCTGATCCTGCTGTTCGTTTTTCTGATGCCGATGTTAACGGCCTTCCAACAACCTAATTGACCGTGTAACGGTTTAAATGCGTCAAGCATTTAACTCACTATGTGAGCAACCTAATAACTATAAAAGGATAAAATATGGCCTTTAACTATTCTGCATTCAAAATGGCGGATTTAATGCCGCTGTTCGAAGTAATGCCTCAAGATAATTACCTTCTTCAGACACTTAATATATTTGATAAGGTTGGTTCTAAGTCTATTGATGTATCACTTGATACTATGGCTCAAGATAACCGCACTCTGATCAATGATCCTCAGAAGCGATTTTCATTTTCCCATAACAGCACAGCACGCGATAAAGCGAGCAACTACCTTATTGAGCTAGTTCACTTTCACAGGGAAGATGTTGTGTCGGCTGCCGATTTTCAGCAAGGCAATCGCAAAGCAGGTGCTGACCGTGAAGAAACGATGATGGACATTGTGAGTGAATACGTTGCTAAGCACGCTAAAGCTCACCGTAGAACCGTCGAAGCGGCATACGCTCGTGCATTGTTTACCGGCACTGTAAACACTCCGTTCACTGATGAAGCGCCTGTGATCGACTATGCACAGTCTTTCGATGCTCCATTTATGACTGATACTCTTGATCTGACTACAGCAGCTAAAGATGTTCTGGAAATCTTCGATTCCTATCTTTCACGTGTATCAGATGCAACACAGGGTTTATATTCTGATGTTCGCCGCGTGATCGTCTTTGCAGGAGCTGACGCATTTTCTAAACTCCGTTTTCACGAGAGTATGAAAAGTGCATTCCAGTATGTATCTCCTCTCGCGGATGGGAATATTATTACTCAGCGTCGTGAACTGTTACCCAATGTGCAAACTTTCACAATTCCGGGGATCGCGGTTGATGTTGTCAAAGTAACTGACCCGCTTCTGACTCCTTTCATTGGAAGAAATGAAATGATTATGCTTCCTGTGTTTACTGCCGGTACTGGTGCTTACAAGCATGTCTTTGGACCTGCGTCCGTAGATACGAACCTGGCTCGTCTGGCTGGCCCTCAAGAGGTATTCAGCTATCAGTACGAGAAGCCACGCGGTGAAATTGAGATCGTATCTGAAGCCGGAATTCTGCCAGTAAACCACGCTACCGCCTTTACTCTGAAGGTTACAGCAACCGTCTAATGCATAGGTTTTTTATTGTGCTGGCCTTGCTTAGTCTGGAAGCAGCACTTTATAGCGGATTGTTAGCGGGAATGTCCCATTACTTTCCGCTTCATATTTTTATCCCTATGTTATTTAAAGGTGAATGAAATGGCAAAAATTACGATTGTTGATGATGCGGAAAATACTTTAGAGATAGATTGTCACGATGATGATGTTTTCCAGTTTCTCGATTTAGCCGGTCTCGCACGCGAGCATGGACTATCAAAGCAAGTTCTTTGTAATCGCCTGGCACGCAGAATGCCTTTAATAATTGCTCTTAAAACTGAAAAGCGCATTTATTCTAAAAAGTGATCATCAAGTCTAAATAATAGCCCTGCCCTTTTAGGGTGGGGCTTTTTTATGTGCGTAGCTTACCAGACAGCAGAGACAGCAGAGTTAATCAAGCAAGAAAACACTACATCTAGTATTGCGAATGTGAAGTGGACTCAATATGTGCTATTTATGACTTGACGCCGTTACGTTTGCTATCTAGGATTTTCTTTAGAGGGCAAGTGCCGTGCTTGCTCCGATGCCTGAAGGGAGCGCTATGACTCATAAGATTGGTCGTGATGCAAAAACTGGGCAGTACATTCCTGTGAAGGAAGCTGTTAAGCGACCTAACACAACGGTTGTTGAGACAGTAAAAACCCCTAAGAAAAAAGGTAAGTAATCCAAAGTTGTTTTCTAATAGTTAACATCTGGAGCTATACATGGCTGATAATTTAAATATTAGACAACCAGTTGATAAGCGATTTATCAATCTCCACGAATCATGGGAGATAGAATACTGGACTAAAACATTTGGCGTTACCGTTGCACGTTTGCGTGAAGCAGTTGCAAAGGTGGGTAATGGTTCTGAAAAAGTTAGGCAGTTTCTCGGTAAGTAGTATTGGATTTATAAGACCCCGCTTGCGGGGTCTTATATTTAGTGTATTTGTTCATACTCTACCAAATCAATTAACCGTTTAAGCTCTTTGATGTCTGCGCCTGCTGAATAAATCTGGTAAGAAATTGTTTTAGCTTTTTCGTGTCCAAGTAGTTGATTAGCACGTATTTCTGGCACTTCTTTCCTGTCTAGTTCAGTGCTAAAGTTATGCCGTAAACTATGAAAAACTTTGTTCTTAACATTTTTACCTAAAGCTTTGATTCTTGCTCTGGTAAAGGCTTGACTATACCAGAAACTTTTTTTCCCATCGGCCCTGTCAGACGTGCTTGCTCTGTAAAAAAGGTATCCTGAATGATTCCCTTCAACCAGTCGCTCAACGATGGCAAGTAACTTTGAGTGTATTGGAATGACACGAATAGCATTTTTGTTCTTGCCTTCCTTGATGTCGAAACACTTAATACCGTCAATCTCAATGATGTTTGTAACCCGAAGACTTGCTAACTCTTCCAACCTAGCACCGGAATACAGCCCCATCATTGTCAGGTCATGCAATTCACCATCCAGAGAATCGAGTAACAAACGTAGCTCTGCGTAGGTAAAGGGTTGATAGCTCTCACTCTGTGAAGTATCAAGCTTATGGCCTCTGAAGGGGTTTAAATGCACCTGTGGTGCGTCGCAATATCTCCCAGCCGCATAGTCAAACAACATTCCTAAGTTAGCTACATAATGCCTTACAGTCTGCGCTGCACGTTCCTTGCTGGCGTACTCAATAAAGTTTGTCACCATTGTTCGGTTAACCTGCGTTAGCTTCACATCCTTCCGGCTCAAAAACTCCAGAAACAATTCAACGCCTTTGTTCAGCTTTGACAAGGTTGTTAGCTTCCTCTTCGCCTCATGCTGAAGCAGATAAATATCTGCAAGCCGCCTTAGAGTAGGGCAGGCATCAACGGAAAAACTAAAGTTGTCCGGCGTATTCTCTATGTGGTTACGGAGACGTTTAATCTCTGTAAGCACAGCATCAATCCTCTTTTCGGTTTTGGGTTTTACTTGCTCACGTAACAGATTAAATTCAGCGATCATTGCATCTCTGAATAATCTGGCTTCCTGTATGTCTCCTGTGCCGCTCGATTTGCTGTATGAGGTGCGGCCCTGAAAGAGTCCTCTCATATAGGAAGGAATCATAATGCGGGTGTACCAAACTCCATCTGGTGAAAGGAACAGGTAAGCGTTCCTGCGATCTTTCTTCTTGATCTTTGGCATCGGTCTCATTACCTTTGATCGGGCAGTTTACATAGTAAAGTCTCCAGATGTGGGGGAATGCTTTGCATTTAAGTTAATGATAAGTAACTGATAGCTCAGCTGGGAGAGCGCTTGCATGGCATGCAAGAGGTCAGCGGTTCGATCCCGCTTATCTCCACCAATTCTCAGTCCTGATCTCTCAGGCAGCTTCTTAAATCATCCGCAAATCTTACTTAAGCTTTACTGCGCGCAAAAAAAGAGCGACATCGCTGCCGCCCTGTTTACCTACGCCGTTACGCTTTGTTTCTCCGGCTGCAGCACGCGAAAGCCATGTGTGCCGTCACGATCCAGCTGCGCCACCAGACCATATTCCCAGTCAAGATAGGCCTGCATCACCGCCGGTTCGATATCGGTGCCTTCATAGGGGCGGCGATAGCGATCGATGGCGGGGGAGAGCAGCGCCTCTTCGCCAGCGTCGGTCGGCAGCCCGGCGCTGCGCCAGGCGGCATTGCCGCCTTCCAGCACAAAGACCGGCTTACCGGTCAGCGCCGCCACCTGTTGCACCGCATAGCCCGCCAGCAGGCTGCTGCCGCAGGTCAGGACATAGCGTTCGGCCGGCGGCAGCGCAGCTTTGCCCTGCTGTTGCAGAGTCGAGCGCAGCAGCCAGGCAGCGCCAGGGATATGGCTTTTAACATGGTTGGCGCGCGTGGTGAAATCCAGCACCTGAGTATCGCCCTGCTTTAACCAGTCGTTCAGCTGCTGCGGAGAGATCGTCTCGGCCACCGGCGCTGCCGGCACCTGCGCCGTCCAGCCGCCAGTGGCGCTGAAGTCCTGGGGTTGCAGCCCCTCCAGCACGGCGACTTCCCAGCCCATCTGCGCCAGCCAGGAGGCGGTCATGCTGGCGCGCACTCCGTCGTTGTCAGCCAGCACGATACGCGCGCCGCGCACGCTGGCGTAGTGATCGGTCTCCTGCACCAGTTGTCCGCCCGGCACGTGACGACTACCCGGCAGATGCCCGGCGGCGTACTCGTCGGCGTCGCGCACGTCGAACAGATAGGTCGTGCGCGCCTCCTGCCGCCAGCGCGCCAGCGTCGTCGCGTCGATGCGCGCCACCCCGGCGCGATCCGCCACCTGACGCGCCTGCGCCGCCGCATGACGCTGCGCGGTTTCGCTGGTCTCGCCGTAGCGGCGGCTCTGCTGCTGCTCAAGCGTCAGGCCAGCCAGCGTCCAGCCGATGGTGCCGTTGCGCAGCGCATAAACCGGATTGCGGATGCCCGCGTTCACCAGCGACTGGGTGCCGATAATGCTGCGCGTGCGGCCTGCGCAGTTGACGATCACCGTGGTATCGGGTGAGGGCGCGATGTCGCGCACGCGCAGCACCAGTTCGCCGCCCGGCACGCTGATGCTGCCTGGAATCGACATGGTGTGATATTCATCAAAGCGGCGCGCGTCAAGCACCACCACGTCGGCTTTGTCGCGCAGCAGCGCGTCGACTTCTTCGGCCGCCAGCGACGGCGTATGACTATGGTGCTCCACCAGCTCGCCGAACGCCTTGCTCGGCGAATTCACATCGATAAACAGCTCGCCGCCCGCCGCCTTCCAGCCGGCCAGGCCATCTTTAAGTAGCGCGATATGGGTGTAGCCCCAGGCCGCCGCGCGCTCTGCCGCCGCCTGCGCCAGTCCTTCGCCGTTGTCATAAAGCGTAATCGCCGTATCGCGGCGAGGAAGGCGATCCAGCCACTCCAGCTCCAGCTTTGAGAGCGGAATGTTTACCGCGAACAGCGGATGCCCTTGCGCATAGAGCGCCTCGTCGCGTACGTCCACCAGCGCCACTTCCTGCTGCTGGCGCAGCGCCTGCTGAATCTCTGCGGCGTCGCGCAGAGGAAAGGTTTTAGCCATGTGAAAGATCCCAGATGTTAGGCAAGTAGCGATTGCTGTAGCCGGAGATAAAAGGTTTTTCGCTGCCGTCTTCGCGATAAACCGCCCGTTTGACCGCGCCGATATTGGCGCCGTAGACGTGAATGCTGACAGAGACGCGATCGTCGAAGGCGTTGCTGACGCGATGGATGTCGCCGACGCGCGGCGAGACCGCGTCAATCTGGCCGGGTTCCAGACGAACCGGCGCGCCGTCTATTGCCAGCGCGCCGTGTTCCGCTTTGAAGCCCTGCGACACTTCCGCGCCGCGCAGCATGCCGATCAACCCCCAGACACGATGATCGTGCACCGGCGTCTGCTGGCCAGGCCCCCAGACAAAGCTCACCACCGAAAAGCGCTGCTGCGCGTCGGCATGCAGCAGATACTGCTGATAGCGTTGCGGATGCGGCTGGGCGAACGCCTCGTCCAGCCAGTCGTCGTGCTGCAGCAGCGGGCGTAGCAGCTCGCTGCCGCGCGCCAGAATGGTCGCCTCGTCCGGCTGCCGATCGAGCAGAGCGGCGAGCTGCGCCACAAAGTCGCGCAGCCGCTGATGGTTAAGGTTGCTCACGATTTGTTCTCCTGATAGTGCCGCGCCACCTGGTTGGCGCCGCTCGCCAGGCTGAAATCGAAGGCGTCGCTGACGTCGACCGCCTTCGGCAGCACCTGATAGCGATGGAAGAAGTCGGCGGATTTCTGCAGCGTCGCGATAAGCGAGGGATCGAACACCAGCGGACGAATGCGCGCGTCATCGATCCAGCTGCTGGTGATGGCGGTCGGCATATTCAGTGACTTGCCCAGCGCCTGCGCGAACGGCTGTGGATGCTGCGCCGCCCACACCTGCGCCTTCGCCAGCCGCGTCAGCAGATCGGCGATGGCTTTGCGTTTCTCCGGATCGGCCAGCGCCTCTTTACGCGCCAGTGCATAGGAGTAGCCCGACATAATGCCGTTGCCGCCGCCCTGCGGCACGCGCACCGTGCCGTCGATCTGGGTCGAGGTGGCGATGTAGGGCTCCCACGGCGCCCAGGCGGAAACCGCGCCGGAGGTCAGCGCCGCGCGGCCATCCACCGGGCCGAGGAAGCGCAGCGTCACCTCATCGGGTTTCAGGCCGGCGCGTTCCAGCAGGCCAAGGATCAGATAGTGTCCCCAGCCGCCGCGGTTAACGGCGATCTGCTTGCCTTTCAGATCCTTCAGGCTGTGGATCCCGGCGTCGGGACGCGTCAGCAGCGCGATGCTGTCGGGGTTGTTCTGCCAGGCGCCGACCGCTTTAACCGGCGCGCCTGCGGCATAGACGAACAGAAAGGGCAGATCGCCGGTAAAGCCGACGTCCAGCGCCCCCGCATTCAGCGCCTCCTGCACCGGCGCGCCGGAGTCGAAGGCGGTGAGCTTCAGATCGTAAGGCAGATTATCGAGCTCGCCGGAGGCTTTCAGCGAGGCGAAGCGATCCCCTTTGACGTCGCCGAGCCGCAGCGTCACTTTTTCAGCGGCGAAAGCGGAGTTGAGGCTCAGCGCCAGCGCGACGCCGGCAAACAGGGCGGCGAGACGCATCAGGCGCTCCTCTTAACGCGCGTCAGCGCGGCGACTTTTTCGCGCGTCAGCGGCAGCAGCTCGCGGCCATACTCAATCGCGTCATTCAGCGGATCGAAGCCGCGGATCAGCACGCTGTCGATGCCCAGGTTGTAGTAATCCAGCAGCGCGTCGGAGACCTGATCCGCCGTGCCCACCAGCGCGGTGGAGTTGTAGCCGCCGCTCACCAGCTTCGCGACGCCGGTCCATAACACTTTATCGTGGCGGTCGCCTGCGTTAGCCGCCGCCAGCAGACGCTGCGCGCCGACGCTCTGCGGTTTCGGCAGGCCGAAGGTGTAGCCCGATTCGGCCAGCTGTTTCTGCGCCGTTTGATAAATGTGTTCCGCGCGCTCCCAGGCCTCTTTCTCGGTCTTGCCGATAATCGGACGGAAAGAGATATTGAATTTGATGTCGCGGCCTCTTTTCGCGGCGGCGGCGCGCACGGTTTGCACGGTTTCCGCCGCGCCCTGCAGCGGCTCGCCCCACAGCGCGAAGACGTCAGCGTGACGCGCGGCGACCTCGATCGCCTCCGGCGAAGAGCCGCCGAAGTAGACCGGCAGCTTGCTCTGCAGCGGCTTGATGGCGGAAAAAGCCTGTTCAGCCTGGTAAAACTCGCCCTGGTGGTCCCAGGCTTCCGCCGAGGTCAGGCTCTTATTCAGCACGTGAAGAAATTCGTCGGTGCGCGCGTAGCGTTCCGCCTTGTTGAGGAAGTCGCCGTCGCGGCGCTGTTCGCTGTCGCTGCCGCCGCTGATGATATGCACCGCCAGTCGTCCGTCGGTCAGGTGATCGAGCGACGCCAGCTTGCGCGCCGCCAGCGTCGGCGAGACGAAGCCGGGACGGTGCGCCAGTAAAAATTTAATGCGCGAGGTGTTGGCGGCGGCGTGCGCCGTCACTAAAAAACCGTCTGGTTGATCGGACCAGTAGCCCACCAGAATCCGATCGAATCCCGCCTCTTCGTGGGCGCGAGCGAAATCGGCAATGTAGTTTTTATCGAATAACGGCCCGCTGGCCGGAATGATTTCAGAGGCCAGACGATGGCCGATCATGCCCAGAAATTGAATGCTCATGCGCTTCTCCCGATGTTGAGTAATGAAAAAACTACGGGGCGACGGGCAGGAGATGAAATTCGATATTGTGCAAAGGATTTGCGGGAATCGGGGAAGGGCGGCGCCGCGCGGCTGAGGCGCCGCGGCAGGCGTTATATCAAGCAGGAATAATTAAGAATAAGGGGAGACGCTTTGCTATGCGTTCCCTGTTGTGCGCGTTTTGAATTTATCAGCAGCCTGAAGGGCGAGAACCCGTCTCGCCCTTTTGCATCAGAACGCCAGTACCAGACCGGCGATAGCGGCAGAGAGCACGCTGACCAGCGTTGAACCGTAGAGCAGCTTCAGGCCGAAGCGCGACACCACGTTGCCTTGCTCTTCGTTCAGACCCTTGATGGCGCCCGCCACGATGCCGATAGACGAGAAGTTGGCGAACGAGACCAGGAACACCGACAGAATGCCTTCAGAGTGCGGCGAAATCTGGCCCGCCAGCTTCTGCAGATCCATCATCGCGACGAACTCGTTGGAAACCAGCTTGGTGGCCATAATGCTGCCGACCTGCAGCGCTTCGTGAGCCGGCACGCCCATCACCCAGGCGAACGGATAGAAGACGTAGCCCAGCACGCCCTGGAAGCTGATGCCGAAGATAAAATCGAACAGCGCGTTCAGGCCGGAAATCAGCGCGATAAAGCCGATCAGCATCGCCGCGACGATAATCGCCACGCGGAAGCCGGCGAGGATATATTCGCCCAGCATCTCAAAGAAGCTCTGGCCTTTATGGATATCCTGCAGCTGCAGATCCTCTTCGCTGTCGACGCGGTAAGGGTTGATCAGCGACAGCACGATAAAGGTGCTGAACATGTTGAGTACCAGCGCGGCGACCACATATTTCGGCTGCAGCATGGTCATATAGGCGCCGACGATCGACATGGAAACGGTCGACATCGCGGTCGCGGCCATGGTGTACATGCGGCGCTGCGACATTTTGCCAAGGATATCCTTATAGGCGATAAAATTTTCTGACTGTCCCAGAATCAGAGAGCTGACGGCGTTAAAGGATTCCAGTTTGCCCATGCCGTTGATTTTAGACAGCACGGTGCCGATGCCGCGGATCACCCACGGCAGAATGCGGAAATGCTGCAGAATGCCGATCAGCGCGGAGATAAACACGATCGGGCAGAGCACGTTCAGGAAGAAGAAGGCGAGGCCTTTATCATTCATGTTGCCGAACACGAAGTTGGTGCCTTCGGCGGCATACTTGAGCAGATGATCGAACAGACCGGCGAAGCCCTTCACGAATCCGAGACCCGCCTCGGAATTGAGGAAGAACCACGCCAGCAGCACTTCAATGACCAGAAGCTGGACAATGTAGCGAATACGAATACTTTTACGGTCGTGGCTGACGAGTAACGCCAGCACGCCTACCACCACCAGTGCTAAAAGGAAGTGCAAAATATGGGACATGCTTGCTCCAGATTTGAGGAGGGTTGTAATTTGCTGCGTATTCTATGTAACGCGTTACTTAAAAACGAGATCAAATCCACATTATAAGGATTCGCTATCACCCCTTTTCTCAGAAAACTCTCACCAGTCACAACCCGTTCACAAAATGTTCACGCCTAATATCCACAAATTTATTGTCTATAATATGTCCGAAGCGTAGAGTGAGATGCATTGCACATTTTTTAGCAAGTCTCGCTTTACCGTAAGGTATAGCAATGGCTATACTTTATAGCATCATCTATCACAACGATAACGATAACCTCATTTCACTTGCCGCGATCAGGCCATAAGCTGCCATGGTTAAAACGCGTTCAGACAGGTAGAGAAATATGTTTGAGAGCCGTACCGCCGAGCGTGCCGCTCGCGGAGCCCGAAAAATCAAGCTCGCGCTGCTGGGGCCGGCCTTTATCGCCGCCATCGGCTATATTGATCCAGGCAACTTCGCCACCAACATTCAGGCGGGCGCAGCCTATGGCTATAAGCTGCTGTGGGTGGTGGTCTGGGCCAATATCATGGCAATGGTCATACAGCTGATGTCCGCCAAGCTCGGTATCGCCACCGGTAAAAATCTGGCTGAGCATATTCGCGATCGCTTCCCGCGTCCGGCGGTCTGGTTCTACTGGGTGCAGGCGGAAATCATCGCCATGGCGACCGATCTGGCGGAATTTATCGGCGCGGCGCTCGGCTTTAAGCTGCTGCTCGGCATTTCGCTGCTGCAGGGCGCGGTGCTGACCGGGGTGGCGACCTTCCTGATCCTGATGCTGCAAAGCCGCGGCCAGAAGCCGCTGGAGCTGGTGATCGGCAGCCTGCTGCTGTTCGTGGCGGCGGCCTATATCGTCGAACTCTTCTTTTCGCAGCCGAAGGTGAGCGAGCTGGTGACCGGCATGGCGCTGCCCTCACTGCCAACCTCCGAGGCGGTTTTCCTGGCGGCGGGGGTGCTGGGCGCGACCATTATGCCGCACGTCATCTATCTTCACTCGGCGCTGACGCAGGGCGGCCCGAGCGGCAATAAAAGCCAGCGCTACTCCTCCACCAAGCTGGACGTGGCTATCGCCATGACCATCGCCGGCTTTGTCAATCTGGCGATGATGGCGACCGCCGCCGCCGCGTTCCACTTCAGCGGCCACAGCGGCATCGCCGAACTGGATCAGGCCTATCTGACGCTGACGCCGCTGCTTGGCCATGCGGCGGCGACGGTATTCGGCCTGAGCCTGGTCGCAGCGGGCCTCTCCTCTACCGTGGTGGGCACCCTGGCCGGTCAGGTCGTGATGCAGGGCTTTATCCGCTTTCATATTCCGCTCTGGGTACGCCGTCTGGTCACTATGCTGCCCTCGTTTATCGTGATTATGGCGGGCTGGGATCCGACGCGCATTCTGGTTATGAGCCAGGTGCTGCTGAGCTTCGGCATCGCGCTGGCGCTGGTGCCGCTGCTCTCCTTTACCGGCAATCGCGAGATTATGGGCGAGATGGTCAATTCACGCCTGATGCAGAACGCCGGTCGCGCCATCGTGGTGCTGGTGGTGGCGCTCAACGCCTATTTGCTGATTGGCGAAATCCTCGGCCTGTAAAGGCTGCTGAAAACTGGCCCGAGCGATCCGGGCCAGCTTCGCTTTTTAACTTCCCGTGCCCGCCGCCTTAACCGTCCGCCTCAACTCATCTACTCTCGATATGCAGCCGTTTTCTCTTCTCTTACAGGAGTCAGGATATGCATGCACTGGTAGTGGTCGCCCATCCCGATCAAGATTCTTTTACCCACGCCGTCGCGCGAACGCTAACCAGCGAGATTCGCGCGCCGCACACGTTTGAAATCGCCGACCTGATAGCAGAGGGCTTCGATCCGCGTTACGCTGCTGCCGATCTCGCGCTGTTTCGCAGTGAGGCCGCGCCGCCCGCCGATGTGCTGGCCGAGCAAAAACGCATTGACGGCGCCGATGCGCTGGTGCTGGTTTATCCCGTTTACTGGTGGTCGTTTCCCGGCGTGCTGAAAGGCTGGATCGATCGCGTCTTTACCCACGGCTGGGCATATGAAGAGACGCCCGACGGCAAAATCGCTAAAAAAATGGGCCGTCTGAAGGTGCATCTGCTGGGAATAGGCGGGGCGAATCTGCGCACCTATGCGCGGCGCGGCTACTATGCCGCGATGCGCACGCAGATCGACGAGGGCATTTTTGACTATGTCGGCGCAGCGGTGAAAACGTCGGAACTGATCTTGCTGCCTGACGCCGACTCGCCGGAGGCGCATCTGAAAACGGCGCGGCAAATCGGACGGCGGCTGTTCGCGGAGTAAAGGCCGCTTTGCGCGCGCTATCGCGCAGCGGCCATTAGCCGTGCCGCCGCGTCATCAGTGATGATGGTGGTCGTGACGATCGTGGCGGTCGTGATGGCGCTGCGCTTCACGCCAGTGGTGGCGACGTTCGCGTTCATGCCAGCGTCGCTCGCGCTCCCACTGCTGATGACGGCGCCACTCTTCATGGCGCCACCAGCGATGGTTGTTGTACTGATAGCGGTCGTTCCACCAGCGCGGCTCGCGCCAGCGGCCGCCGTCCCAGTAATAGCCACGGCGATCCTGGTCTCCCAGATGCAGCGTTACGCCCGGCGCCAGGCTGATAGAGGCGCCGTCAGCCTGAGCGCTGTGGATCGCCAGAGGCGACAGGCAGGTCAGCAAAGCAGCAAAAATAGCAAATTTCATCTTATTCTCCTTATCAGCGACAGTGCCGCTGCGATGCAGGCGTGAAGCCCGCGCATTGCTTGTGTGGCAAGTTGAGTGTCGCTGACAATTGTGAGGAAAATCGGAAGAAAAAGGGGATTGAGACAATTCTGTTCGCCGAAATGCCCGGCGCGGCGGCCGGGCGGGCAAGGATTAAATCAGCACGCCTTCAATAGCGGAGAGCTCGGCGATGGTAAAGTGGCGATTGGCCAGCATCTCCACCGCGTCGTCGATTTGCGCGGTTTTGCTGGCGCCGATCAGCACGGAGGTGACGCGCGCGTCGCGCAGCGTCCACGCCAACGCCATCTGCGCCAGCTTCTGGCCGCGCTGCTGCGCAATCTCATTCAGCTTGCGCACTTTCTCCATCTTCTCGTCGGTAAGCTGATCTTCACGCAGGAACTTGCTGCCGCTCGCCACGCGCGAATCGTCGGGAATGCCCTGCAGATAGCGATCGGTCAGCACGCCGCCCGCCAGCGGTGAGAAGGCGATGCAGCCGACGCCGTTGTCGCCCAGCGTTTCCAGCAGGCCGTTTTCCGGGCCGCGTTCAAACATCGAATAGCGCGGCTGATGGATCAGGCAGGGCGTGCCGAGATCGCGCAGGATAGCGATCGCTTCCGCCGCGCGCTCCGCCGGATAGTTGGATATAGCGGCATAGAGCGCCTTACCCTGGCGCACCACCTGATCCAGCGCGCGCATGGTCTCTTCCAGCGGCGTTTCCGGATCCGGACGATGGTGATAGAAGATGTCCACATACTCCAGCCCCATGCGCTTCAGGCTCTGATCGAGGCTGGAGATAAGGTATTTGCGCGAGCCCCAGTCGCCATAAGGGCCGTCCCACATGGTGTAGCCCGCTTTGGTGGAGATCACCAGTTCGTCGCGAAAGGCGCGAAAGTCTTCGCGCAGGATGCGACCGAAGTTCTCTTCCGCCGAGCCCGGCGGCGGGCCGTAGTTGTTGGCCAGATCAAAATGGGTAATGCCGCGATCGAACGCGTGGCGCAACAGCTCGCGGCTGTTGTCGACGCGCGTGTTGTCGCCAAAGTTATGCCACAGGCCAAGCGAAATTGCGGGCAGCTTTAGCCCGCTGCGGCCGCTGCGGCGATATTCCATCTGCTGATAACGACCGGGATGCGGAAGGTAGGTCATACGGCTTTCCTGTCAAAGGGAAGAATTTTCAAGCGCAAGAATAGCAGTGTATGCGTTTACACACAGTCACAATGGATCGCAGATCGCATACTTACAGAATAATCCCCCATCGTAACGCCGGGTTGCCACTTTTTTGTTCAGTCGATTGCGCTGCTTTCTCGCCGCTTTGGCAGCATAGCGGATACTCAAACCAGACACTGGTGAAAGGAGTGGCATATGCAACGCTTTACCGTAGGAGATTATCTGCTGGCGCGCCTTCAGGAGATCGGCGTCGGTCATCTGTTTGGCGTGCCGGGCGACTATAACCTGCAGTTTCTCGATCGCGTGATCGCCCATCGGGATATCGGCTGGGTCGGCTGCGCCAACGAACTCAACGCGGCCTATGCGGCGGACGGCTATGCGCGCTGTCGCGGCGCGGCGGCGTTGCTGACCACCTTCGGCGTCGGCGAACTGAGCGCCATCAACGGCACGGCCGGCAGTTTCGCCGAATATCTGCCGGTGATCCATATTGTGGGCGCGCCCGCAAGCGGGGCGCAAAAGCGCGGCGACTGCGTGCACCATACGCTGGGCGACGGCGACTTCCGTCACTTTCTGCGCATGGCGGGCGAGGTTAGCACAGCGACGGCGCAGCTCAGCCCGGGCAACGCCACGGCGGAAATCGATCGGGTGCTGGCCACGGCGATGCGCGAACAGCGGCCGGGCTACCTGATGCTGGCGGTCGATGTCGCGGAGGCCGAGGTGGCGCCGCCCGCCGCGCCGCTCGACGCCGCGCCGGGCCCCAGCG